>JABILG010000004.1 GCA_018654605.1 bacterium | reverse complement strand
CTGAAAGTATATCAATGGGATTCATAGCAGGAGTTTTCGTGGTCTCTATAATTTCTTATCTGATTCTTAAGATGTCTGTTACATTAAATCTAAGATATTATTTTCTGGGAACTAGTGCAATGTTATTTATTCTCTCTATATCGTTTATGGGATATGGAATTACTGAACTACAAGAAGTGGGAATATTCGATACCACTTTAATATCAATACCTAAGATTACTATTCTGGGAATATATCCAACAATGGAAACTTTAATTCCACAATTAATACTGCTTGGATTATTAAGTTTGTCTGTTTATAAAGCTTTCTTTAAGAGGGATGCAGTTTAAAATTATTCTTTAATTTCTTCTGTCTTGTTTTCATTCGTATTTAATGCATTAAGATAAAGATTCTTAAGATTAGAAAGCGTTTCAGACATAATCTTTTGTTCATCCTCTGACAAGTTGTTTTGAGTCTTTTCCTTCAGAACGTCTAGGATGTCTATTAAATCTTTCGCTCTATTTAAATCTATAGAGACTTGTCCTGTTGCAGGATCAGGTGAAAGACCTAAGTGTATCGTTGCATTGACGGCATAAGAAAGAATTATATTGGAAAAATTCATTAAAATCTTATCATTACTCATTATAGAGGCTCCATTTTATGTATTATTTACTATATTAGATATTTTATAGACTAATTAGAATATATCTAGCAATTTTTCTGCTATCTCTTCAAAAGCTTTACTAGATGGCGAATCAGGATTGCTGTAGACAATAGGTTCTCCACTGTCTCCACCTTTGCGTATTTCTGAATCTATTGGTATCTCACCCAAGAATGGAACATTAAACTTATCTGCCATAGCTTTTCCACCTCCGCGACCAAATATGTCAATAATTTCATCACCATTTTTAAGATAGCTCATATTTTCAATTACACCCAGAACTGGAACATTAAGCTTTTTAAACATCTGTATTCCTCTTTTGACATCTAATAGGGCCACATCCTGTGGTGTCGTGACAATAATGCCTCCATTTAAAGGAACTGTTTGAATTAAAGATAAATGAGCGTCTCCTGTTCCTGGTGGAAGATCTACAACTAAGTTGTCAACACCTTCCCATTCAACATCTTCAACAAATTGTTTGATGGCTCCATGGACCATAGGGCCTCTCCATATTACGGTATCATCTTCACTTAAAAGGAATCCAATTGACATCATTTTTATATTAAATTTTTCTATAGGGAGAATTTTGTCATCCTTTGTTGCCATTGGTTTTGTATCAATTCCGCACATCATAGGAATGCTAGGTCCCCATATGTCTGCATCCATAAGTCCAAAATTCTTAATTTTTTTTGAAAAAGCAAGAGCTAAATTTATAGCAACTGTAGATTTACCAACGCCCCCCTTACCGCTTGCTATAGCAATATATTTTGAGATATTCGGTAATTTAGGATTTGGTTCACTATCTGGAGAATTAGCAGGCTGTTGAACAGGTGTACTTTTATTTTGATATGCGGTGAATTGAAGTTCTGGATAATTTAATCCTTCTCTTGAGAAGGCATTGTTTATACCGACTGTAAGCTTTTGCGCAAGTTCTTGGTCTTCCTTAGGAAGTTCCAAAATTATCTTCACATTTTTATCTTCTACAGATAAATCTTTAACGATTCCAAAAGAAATTATGTCTCTAGTAAACCCAGGATATGCTACATCTTTTAATAAATCGAATAAAAACTCTTTAGACTTCATAAATTACATACCAAGCTTATTTTTAGCTTCGTCAGACATCATATTTGGATTCCATGGTGGGTCCCAAATGATTTCAACTATCACTGTTTTGGCTCCTAATGCATATAACACATTCTCAACCTGTCTGGTGATTGCCGAACCCATAGAGCAGCCAGGAGTTGTTAGAGACATCTTTATATTTATATTGTTATCAGCAGCTTCAACATTATAAATTAGTCCCAAGTCTACTATGCTTACTGGTAATTCAGGGTCCATAACATTCTTAAGGGCATCGAGAACAGTCTCTGACGTAAACATATAGTCTGATTCTTTTTTTTCCTTTTTTTTGAAAGATGTAAGCTTTACATTTGAGGTGCCTTGCTCATTTGTTTGCGAATTAATATCTTTTTTAAAAACAATCTTTTTCATTTGCATTTAGTATACACAAAAAAAAACTTGTTTCACTTTATTGAAAGATTTGACAGTTAATAGAAGATTCAATAAGCTAAAAATCAATGCGTAGAGAAACAAGAACGATACAAGTTGGTGATGTTAAGGTTGGATCTGGAAATCCAATCCCTGTTCAAACAATGACTAAGACTGATACTCGAGATGTGGAAGCAACAGTCAATCAGATCAATGCTGTAGAAAGTGAAGGATGCCAGATTGTAAGATGTGCAGTGCCTGACATGGATGCTGCTAAGGCTTTAAGAGGAATTGTCAAAAAGACAAATATTCCAATAGTTGCTGATATACATTTTGATTACAGGCTAGCTTTAGAGGCTATTAAATCAGGGATACATTGCCTTAGGATTAATCCTGGAAATATTGGAAATAAAAGAAGAATTGAGGAAGTAGTTAAGAGTTTAAAGCTTGCTAGTATTCCAGTAAGGATAGGTGTTAATTCTGGTTCATTAGAAAAAGATATATTGAAGAAGTATGGCTCACCTACACCCGACGCTCTCGTTGAAAGTGCAATAAGACATATTAACATTTTAGACGAACTGAATTTTTATGATATCAAAATCTCCGTTAAATCATCAAATGTTAAGATTATGCAAGAAGCTTACAGAAAACTTGGTGAGCAAACAGACTATCCGCTTCACCTAGGGGTGACTGAGGCTGGAACATATGCGGTTGGGTCAGTTAAATCTGCAATTGGAATTGGAAGCTTAATATCAGAGGGATTAGGGGATACCATTAGAGTCTCGTTGACAGACGATCCAATAAAAGAAGTAAGGTTGGGAAATAATATATTGAAAGCATTGGGTCATTTTAAGAATGGTATAGAGCTTATATCTTGCCCCGGTTGTGGAAGGCTGGAAATAGATTTGCAGTCATTAGTTGAAGAAGTAGAAAGAAGAGTTGCCACGATTAAACTTAAGAGAACGTTAAAGGTCTCAGTTCTTGGGTGTATCGTCAACGGTCCAGGCGAGGCTTTGGGTTCCGATATCGGTATAGCCGGAGGAGATGGCAAAGGTCTAGTTTACAAGGGTGGAAAATTATATAAATCATGTAAAGAAAGCGAATTGGTGGATATACTTATTGAGGAGATTAAAAATCTTAATTGATTTAAATATTAAAATTGAAATTATCTAATTATCTTATAGCAACTTTAAAAGAAGCTCCCTCGGATGCTGAGACCACTAGTCATCAATTAATGGTTAGGGCGGGGATGATCAGAAAAATAGCGGCAGGTGTTTACAATTTCTTACCTACTGGTTTACGCGTGTTTCGTAAGGTAGAAAACATTATCAGAGAAGAGATGGATAAAGCTGGAGCTATAGAGGTGATGATGCCCTTTGTTACGCCAGCGGATCTATGGAATAAAAGTGGAAGGGGGGAAATATATGGTAAGGAATTGCTTAGATTTAAAGATAGAGCAGATAGGGACTTCTGTCTTGGGCCTACCCATGAAGAGGTAGTAACTGATATGGTGGATAGAGAAGTTAAATCTTATAAAAATTTACCTATAACTATCTATCAAATTCAGCCTAAATTTAGAGATGAAATTAGACCCAGGTTTGGTGTTATGAGAGCAAGAGAATTTACAATGAAAGATGCATATAGTTTTGATATAAACGAAGCAGGTGCAGAAAAATCTTACATCAATATGTTTAATGCTTATAAGAGTATCTTTGACAGGTGTGGATTAACATACAAGGCAGTTGAGGCAGACTCTGGTAATATTGGTGGAAGCTTTTCTCATGAATTTATGGTTTTAGCTGAAACCGGAGAAGATTTGGTTTTAAGCTGTGATAAGTGCGACTTCGCTGCTAATGTAGAGACAACTAGCATTAAGGAAAACACCTCTACAGTAACAGGAGGTACAGATTTAATATCAGCTAATGAGATTAGTACACCGAAGATGACCTCGGTTGATGATATAGCGAATTTTTTAAAGGTAAGCTCTGGTGACATAGTTAAGACACTAGTTCTTGAGTCTGATGATGACCTAATAGCGGTATTAATTCGAGGGGACCATGATCTGAGCTTAACTAAATTGAAGAAATTCTTAAGTGTTAATTTCTTAGATTTTGCAAGTGAAGAAGTTCTAAAGAAGAGGAATATTGTTAAAGGATTCTGCGGACCTATAGATTTAGATATTAAGATTTATTCTGATAATGCAATCAAATTAATGACAAATTTTATTACAGGTTCCAACAAGTTAGACTTTCATTCTCAAGGTGTGAACCATGACAGAGATTTCCCTGTTGAAAGTTTTGGTGATTTTAGAGAGGCTGTTGATGGTGATTTGTGTCCATGTGATGATTGTGTGGGAACATTAAGTTCTACACGTGGAATAGAAGTCGGCCATGTCTTTAAGCTTGGTACAAAATATAGTGAAAGTATGAATGCAACATTTGCTGACCAGGATGGAAAAGAGAAGAATTACTATATGGGTTGTTATGGAATAGGGGTTGGGAGAGTGGTAGCGGCAGCAGTTGAGCAAAACAATGATGAGAATGGAATTAGGTTCCCTATTGCGCTTGCGCCTTTTCAGATTGTCATAATATCTACAGATAAAAAAGAGGGCGAATCTCTTTTAAAAGCGAGAGAAGTCTACGATTTTCTTTTAAACCTTAGTTATGATGTTGCGATAGATGATAGAAATGAGAATCCTGGTGTTAAATTTAAAGATGCCGAACTCTTAGGAATACCTCTGCAATTAAGAATAGGACCAAAATCATTAGCAAAAGGATTAGTAGAATTTAAAAACAGGCTATCTGGTGAAATCATAGAGATAGATAAAGATAATTTGGAATTAATTAAAGAGAAAATAGATGAACTACTCAGATAGAATTATATTAGCATTAGATAGTAATAAGATTGAAAACAATCTTTCATTAATTAAAGAGCTAGTCCCACCAATTAAAATACTTAAGATAGGACCTGTGGCCTTTCTTCCTAATTCCAATGAATTAATTGAAGCAATAAAGAAAACTAACTCCTCAGTAATGTTTGATTTTAAGTTTTTTGATATACCAAATACAATTATCGAGTCATTAAAGTTTCTTTTTGAGATAAATACTAAGATTTTTACTATGCACTGCCTTGCAGGCCCAAAAGCTATTTCATCTGTCGTAAGTAAAATTAATGATCTAAACAATGAAATAATCCATGAGCTTGATTTAGATAAAAATAGTCACAAAAACTATAAGGGTAAGCCAGATATTTTTGGAGTTACTATCCTAACAAGTTTTGATAATGCTGAATTAGTATCAATAGGTTTGAAGGGGACCGTTGAGGATAATGTTTTAAGGCTTGCCGAGAGCGCAATTAAGGCCGGGATTGATGGTGTTGTTTGTTCAGGGCAAGAGGTTGAATCTATTAGAAGAAATTTTGGCGATAAAGTTAAAATACTAGTACCAGGGGTAAGGCTAGATTCCTCTGATGATGATCAAAAAAGAATAATTACCCCTAAAGAAGCTTTTAGTTTGGGAGCAGATTATATAGTACTAGGTAGGACTTTAACTTCTTATGAAGATAAGAAGATGAGATATGATAATATAATTAAATCTTTAGATTAAGGTGGTGAGCAATGGCACTAAATACAAAATATATCGGATATAAGACTGAGACTTCCTCAGAGGAAATTAATCAGGATGATGTGTTGGAATATTTGTCTTCTATTGGGTCATCAAATCCCTTTTACAAAGATAATAATGTTGCCCCCCATATGTTTAATGTCGTTCACGAGATAGGGTTAGTTGAAAGTATCTGGAAGATGGAAGATTTATATGAATCTCGAGAAGAAATGGACAGAAGCGTTCTGATGCTCGTTCATGGAGAGCAGACAATGAATTTCTCTAGGCTGCTTAAATTTGATGAGAAAATAGATTCTTATGCTACAGTTGAAAACATTCAACAAAAAGGTTTGAACAATATATTAAAACTTAAGGTTCTTCACATTGACTCAGATAATAACGAAGTGGGAGACTCATCTTGGACTCTATTTATTCGTGCATCGGATTCAGAAATTGAGAAGGCCAAAGAACTAAGAAAAAATGAACCATCTAAACCAAAAAAATCTCCACCTGTTCAAGCAGAGGAACCTAAATATATTCTAGAAAGTAATTTTGACATTGAAGATGGAATTACTTATAAATATGCTGAGGCGTCAAGAGATCAGAATCCTATACATATAGACAAGGAGACGGCGGGTAGGGCAGGGCTTCAAGGGATAATTGTCCATGGTTTATGTACGATGGCCATGACAATGGATAATCTAATTGATAAATATCTAAACTCTGACCCATCAAGAATTTCTTCTATATCGTTAAGATTTTCTAGCCCGGTTTGGCCTGGTGATAAGTTAAAAGTTAATGGTTGGAATCTCGATAATAACTCTGACTTATTAAGATTCGAAGTTGAAAATGATTCTAAAACAAAAGTAATAAAAAGTGGAAAATTGACTATTAAAGATTAACTACTTTTTGTTTTTTAAAGCTAGACTTAACAATCTCTTCTATCTCACTTCGTGCATCTTGTATTCCTCTATTTTTTAAAGACGAAACACAAGGTTGTTGAAATCTTTCTCTTAAATAGTTCAGGCCCTCATTATTAATTAGGTCAATTTTATTAAAAATAATTATTCTTTTATGATCTATAAGCTTAGTTCTGATTAAGGTATCCTCAACTGAGGCAATCTTTTCCTCAAAGTTCTCTTCTGATGAGTCTACAATATGTATTAAAAGGTCTGATTGATTTATCTCTTCTAACGTTGCTCTAAAAGAAGATATTAAATCTTCAGGTAGTTCAGTGATAAACCCAACTGTATCACTAAGCAGAATTTCTGTTTCATCAGAGATATAGGTCTTCCTAGTCGTTGGATTAAGTGTTGAAAAAGGCTTCGTACTTTCAATCACACTTGATTTTGTTAGTCTATTAAATAAAGTTGATTTTCCTGCACAGGTGTATCCTATCAATGTAGCGGAGAAAAGCTCATTCTTTTCTCTTTTAGACCTATTCTGCTTTCTTCTATAGCTCAAGGCGTTAATTTGTTTTTCTAGTAAGTTAATTCTTTTCCTTAAATACCTTCTTCTTTGCTCAATCTTCTTTTCGCCAGGACCTTTGGTGCTTATACCTCCACCAATTTGAGAGAAGTTCTTACCACTTCCTGCAATTCGGGGTAGTTCATATTTAAGTCTAGCAAGCTCAATTTGTACATGCGCCTCTTTTGATTGAGCATTTTTTTTAAAGATCTCTAGAATCAATTCGGTCCTGTCTGATACTTCCATATAAGTAAGTTTAGAAATTTCTTTCGACTGAAAAGGTAGAAGCTCTTTGTTGAAAATAATTTTATGAGCCCCCAAGTATTCAGCTTCGAGAAGAACATCTAACAGGAAACCTTTCCCAACTAAAGTTTTTGTATCGTGGCTTTTTCTTAGCTGTGAATTAGAACCTACAACCTCTTTATCAAGAGACTTCGATAATTCTTTTAATTCTTTCATAGAGTTGGCTAGTTCTTTTTTATTTGTAGTTCCTACCCCAACTAAATAGATTTTCTCTCTCGACTTTCTTACTTTGGAAACTTTTTTCTTTAGAGTGTTTTTCTCACTAAAAGCCCATGATGATTCTTCATTTAAGGTGTTGATATCATTAAAGTTTTGAATTTTCCAAAATTGATTGGAATTTTTATCATTGTTCTTAGTGCAAAGAGAGAATATGTTCTTGTCCAAAGAAGCTCTCCTAATTAACAAATAGTTTAAAAATTTTGAGTTAATAAGAGAGACTTTCTCATTCTTTTGAAACTCATTCTTTCTTTTCGAAATAGTTATTAATCTTTTTGAATTTCGAATATCCTTTTCGCCAAATTTAAGGACGGTGTAGTCCTCGACTTCCCAGATTTCACCAATATAGATTAAATCTATTTTTCCTCTAAGGTTTATAACTAAATTAATATTTCTATCTATAATATTGTGAGCATCTGACAAATAATTAAGAAACTCTTTTGATATAATAGCCTGGTTCGAAATTTTCTTTCTGAACAAACCTAGAAGTTCTTTTTTTTCTATACTCTTTAGATTAGCCGTATTGCCATATATTGATGCTATGAATTTATCCTTCCTTGACAGTCAACTTAAAGCCAAACCTGTTGTCATGCATTCTTTTGTCGTTATATTTAATTGCAGAAACCTCTTTTTTTTCTTTTTCATCGACCATTTCTTCGGCTATGGTTTTAATCTGTTGCCCATCAACCTCTATTTCTGCGTAATTATTTGACAAGAGATTACTATACCACTTAGAATCCCTGTTCCTTCGTGTTACGTAGAAGAAACCATCTTTAAGGACAACTTTAAGTTTTGTTGAAACTATCTTGTTTGATTGCTTACTTACAGTTGAGACTTTAGTAATGAACGTTGATGGAGACTTTGTATTTAAAATCATGTAATAATTATAAAGATTAACATATAGATGTTTTTTTAAAAATGAATAAATTTGCAAGTTTCTTTTCCTATATTGATGCCGAGTTTAAAGATTTAAATTATCTTGTAGTAGAGATTGAGCCTAAAACTTTAAATCATTTAGCAAACCTAAAAACAACTTCAAACTCTTTAATCGTTCAATTAGGAGAGAAAGCGATTTTGTTTTACGTAAGAGGTGATGAGTGCGTAGTGCTTGGTAGCGTAATAGGTAAATCTACTAGGAGGTTCAAACAGCTTTTAATTCTTACCTATAATGAAAAAAATCATTCAATCGAAGACAATACTAGAAATCAGATTGACAAAATTGCTGTCAAAGAAAGTCTTAATAGTTGGCTAATAAAGGACATAACTTAGGCTGATAAGCCCTACTAAGAAAACTATAAATCCAAAGATACCTATAACGTAAGGGAGAGCTTCTAATTCATTTGGCTCAAGTTTGTATTTCTCTAAAAACTCTTGTGCTTTTGGTGGAAGTTTTTGAATAATTAGTTCTTTAATTATGCTCATATGAAATGTTAGTATATATAAATAAGGAAGCGAATAAAAGGGTGAATATAAAATGATTAGTTTTGAACAACCTATGTTTAGACCTCCTAGTGAAGCTAATAGTTTGCTAATTCAAGCTACTATTGGGTGCTCTCATAATTCCTGCACATATTGCGCTATGTATAGGGAGTCAAACCAGAAGTTTAGAATGAGATCAGAAAAAGAGATTTTCCAAATTATTAATGAAAATTCAAGTCCAACTTATAAAAAGGCGTTTATAGCTGATGGCAATGCTTTAGTCTTACCTACCAAGTTATTGTCCAAGACTATTAAAAGGATTTATGAAAACAATAGAAACATTAAGCAAGTATCCATATATGGAAATGTTGGAGATATTCTCAGGAAAAAGCCCGATGATTTAAGGGAATTAGCTGCGGCAGGTCTAGATATGGTTTATATAGGTTTTGAAAGTGGAGACGATGTTACTCTTAAGAGAATTAAGAAAGGTGCCAATAAATTAAAAACAATTGATTCAATGAGAAAGCTTAAGGACGCAGGTATAAAAGTCTCAGGTATGGTTTTACTTGGCGTTGGTGGTAAAGAAAGAAGCTTTGTCCATGCTTATGAAACTGCAGATATGCTATCAAAAGGAGATCCTGATTATGTTGGACTTCTTTCTCTTCAAGTAAGGCCCGGAGCCCCAATATACAAGTCCTGGGAGAGTGGAGACTTTGAACTACCAGATAAATTTCAAATATTAAAAGAGTTGGAGATAATTGCGGAAAATACTGTTCTTACAAATGGACACTTCTTCTCAAACCATATTTCCAATTACCTTCCAATAAAAGCAATCTACCCTAGAGATAAAGAAAAGACTGTCAAAAAGATTAAGGAAATCATATCCAAGAAGTCAGAAAAAGACTTAAGATCCGAATACTATAGAGACGTTGTAAATCAATACTAGGGGGATTAAATGATGAAAATAGGAATAACAACACCAATAAGAGGATGTAGCATAAAAGATTTAAGGCAATTGGCTAAGGCAGCCGAGTCAGCAGGTTTTTACGGAATTTTTTCACCCGAAGTTCCTATTTATAGCGCAATTGCAAATGCTCAGGTCATGGCAGAAGCAACTAAATCAATAAAAATTGGAACATGGGTTACCAACATATATATGAGAAAGCCTATAATGTGTGCTGCCGAAGCAATGACAGTTCAAGAAATTTCTGAAGGCAGAATGATTCTAGGATTAGGCAATTCACATAAGCCAGTTAATGATGTATTTGGTATTGATATGGGTGATCAGTATGAGGCTATGAGGGAATATGTAACGAAGATTAAGTCCTACGCTGATGGTAGCTCGGATCATTATGAGAAAATACCAATTAAAAGAGATCTTCCAGTTTTTGATATCCATATAACAGGATTAACCGAAAGAACAGCCGCATTAGCAGGGGAACTCGCTGATGGGATTATGCCTTATTTGGCAAACTTAGAACATCTAAGAACCCTATATTCCTCAGCAAAATCAAAATCTGGAGATAAGGATTTTGAGTTTACCTCTGGTATGCCAGTTTTCTTATCTGATAATCTAGATGAAGCAGTTAAAGCTGCTAGGATTGGCGTGGGGCGACAGGCCTTAAGACCGTCATACAAGAGAGTGTTAACTAATAGTGGTTTTGGAGATATTATTCAGAAGCTTGAATCTGGTACTTCACCAGAAGAAGCAATATCAGACAAACTGTTGAATGAGTTGTGCCTATTTGGTAAATCATCAAATTGTATAAAACAGCTTGAAGCACAATTTAACAATGGTTCAACTATGCCAATATTGACTCCATTTCCAGTAGGAAATCAATCTCCGTTAGAAATGATGGATGAATTAATTAAATTATTAGATTAAAATTAATTAGAATCTAAGTTAGAGGGAGATATTAAAATGAATGTAGCAGTAACAACGCCAGTTTGGGGATGCTCAGTAGAAAATCTAATCGGAATCGCAAAGTTAGCTGAGGACTCACCAGTTGAAGCACTTCTTTCACCAGAAGTTCCGCCATACAGTGCATTAGCAAACGCGCAGATTTTTGCTGAATATACAAAAGAAACAAAAGTTGGAACTTGGATTTCTAACATATATCTAAGACATCCTGTTATGTGTGCCGCAGAAGCTATGACCATACAAGAATTAACCGGCGGTAGACTGTTACTTGGACTAGGTGTTTCTCATAAACCTGTAAATTCTAGACTAGGAATCGAAATGGGAGATCCAATAGAGTCAATGAGGAATTATGTTAACTCCGTTAGGTCTTATCTGGATGGTTCATCTGACCAGATTAGCCTTAAAAGGAAAATAGCGCCAGCACCAATCTTTATAGCTGGATTGACAGAAAAAACAGCAGAGCTGGCAGGAGAAGTGGCTGATGGCCTGATGCCATATTTAGCAAGCACTGAGCACCTAAAAAAATTAAAAAGTTGTGCAGAGAAAGGAAGATCCTCTGGAAGCCTAGATTCAGATTTTACTATGACTACAGGCCTACCATCTTTTATATCTGATGATTTAGATTTAGCAATTGAAAGTGCAATAAAGGGTTTGTCTGGATATGCTAGACTGCCTTTTTATCAGAGAGTTCTTAAGTTAAGTGGGTATGAGGATATAGTTAAGTCTATAGAAGAAGGGACGAATCCTGCCGAAGCTTTAACGCCTGAACTCGTTAGCGACCTTGCATTAGTAGGGCCAATTGGTAGATGTAAAGAAACATTGGCAAAGTTTATAGATGCCGGAGCTGATATGCCAATAATAACTCCTAATCCAGTTGGAAAACAAAGTCCATTAGAGGTAATGGAGAAAATTATAGAAGTAATTAAGTAAGTTTAGAAATAGAACTAATAGACACTAAATTTTTTATAATTAGATGTTATCCTTAAGGACTTATGGCTGAATATACAACCTTAACAAAAAAAATTGAGTTTTCTTCTTCCCATCGATATTGGAGAGAGGAATGGACTGAATCAAAAAATTTAGAGGTTTTCGGGAAATGTACCAGCGAGTATGGGCATGGACATAATTATATTCTTGAGACTACTGTAGAGGGTCCGGTCGATTCAGATACTGGAATGATTATTAATATTTATAAACTTAAACCGATATTAAAAGATACATTAAAAGAATTTGATCATAAGTTCTTAAATAAAGATACTGACTTTTTCGATGATTTAATTCCTACGACTGAGAACTTTGCTAAGGTGTTATATGAGTGTATTTCCGAAAAGCTCTCTAAAGAAGAGTGCAAACTACAAAAAGTAAGATTGTATGAAACCAAAGACTTATTTGTCGATTATTGGAAGGAAGACAATGGGAGATAATTGCACTTTAACTAAGATATATTCATTTAGTGCTGCACATAGACTGCACAATGATAAATTTTCAGAAAGAGAAAATAAAGAGATATTTGGAAAGTGCAATAATCCGAATGGCCATGGGCATGATTATTCCTTAGAGCTTACATTGAGCGGTGAAGTTGATGAATTAACTGGAATGATAATTGATATTGTTAAATTAGACGAAATTGTTGGAGAAGTTATAGATGAGCTTGATCATAAAAGATTAGATATAGAGATAGAATATTTTACTAATGTCAGAGCTTCTGGTGAAAATATTGCTAAATATTTATGGGACAAAATTGTTGTATTAATTCCAAAACCAGCTTATCTATATCATGTAAGACTCTGGGAAACATCAGAGAATTTTTTTGATTATAAGGATGTGTCATGAAAAAAAATGTACTGCTAACATGGGAAGATGTTTTCTCAAGAATAGAATATATTAAAAAGAAATATAAGATTGATAGAAAAACTAAGATTTATGGTGTTCCAAAGAACGGAATGATATTGGCTGGTTTTTTTAATGCTAATAATGTTTCAGCTCCAGAAGACGCCGATTTTATTTTAGATGATATACTCGATTCCGGGACAACAAAGAGAAGATTTAAGAAGATGTTCCCAAAAAAGAAGTTTATTACGCTTCTTGAGAAAGACTCAAAGGTTGATTGGGTCAATTTCCCCTTTGAGAAACAAATTAATGAAGATCAAAATGATACTGTTATAAGGCTTCTTCAAATAATTGGCGAAGACCCTATGAGAGAAGGACTGCGCGATACTCCTAAGAGATACCTGAGAGCTTTTGATGAATTTTTAAACCCACCAATCTTTAGCATGACTACATTTGACGTTGAAAAAACTGATGAAATGATTGTTCAGCTAGATATACCTTTCTATTCTTTTTGTGAGCACCACCTGCTACCTTTTTTTGGCAAGGGTTATATCGCATATATACCAGATAAAAAGATTGTTGGCTTAAGCAAGCTTGCACGAACATTGGAAACTTTTTCTAGGAGGCTTCAGAATCAGGAAAGAATTACAAATCAAGTAGCTGATTATCTTCAAGAGAATTTAGATGCTAAGGGTGTGGCAGTAGTTTTAAAAGCAAGACACTTATGTATGGAAATGAGGGGGGTGAAAACTTCAGACACAAATACTATTACAAGTAAACTTTTAGGCTATTTTAGGACTGATGAAAGAACTAGGGCAGAATTCTTAAACCTTATAGGTAATCACAGGAATTAATTATGAAAAAAAAAGTTGCAGTAATTAGCGGTGGAACAAACGGAATAGGCAAAAGAATGGTGTTAATGTTCTTGAAGAGCGGAGTAAAGGTAGTTACCTTCTCAAGAAAGAAGTCGAATATTAATCAATTAAAGAGAGAATTAATGGATTTCAAAGATGATCTGATTTGCTACCAGGGGGATGTAAGTTCTATTAAAGATGTTAATAAGATTTCTGGAAGTATTAAAAAACAATTTAAAAGTATTAATTATTTGGTAAATAATTCTGGAACAAATGTTTTGAGTCCCATCGGTAAAATAAAAATTAAAGATTGGCAAAGAATTATAGATGTTAATCTCACCGGAGTCTTTTATTTAACGCAAAGTCTACTACCTTTATTAAAAAAGAAGTCAGTAGTTCTAAACATGGGATCTTTGGCGTCAAGAAGTGGTTTTCCTAATTGGTCTGCTTACTGTGCCTCTAAGTTCGGACTTAAAGGTTTTACGGAATCTCTCAGAGAAGAGTTGAGACCTAAGGAAGTAAGAGTTGTCCATGCTGAAATAGGTGCGACTGATACTGGTATCTGGGACAACCTTGAAGGTAAGTGGGATAGAGGCAGCATGATGAAAGATTTAGAGGTTGCACATATATTGTTTGATTCTATAACTAAAGTTAAATCTGTTAATATAGATGAGATATTCCTTATGCCGCCGAATGGTGTACTTTAATCTCAGGTATTCTAATGGAAATGAATCAGCAAACAGATAAACTTGATAATGAATTACTAAATTTATTGCAGTCTGAATTCCCTATAACTGAATCTCCCTTCCTAGAATTAGGGGAAAGACTATCTATTTCTGAGTCTGAGGTTATTGAAAGAATTAATAAGCTTAAAGAAATAAATTACATCAGACAGATTAGTGCCATCTTTGATACTAGAAGTATGAGATATAAGTCAACGTTAGTAGCTATGTCGTACGAAGACTCTAATGTTGATGAAGCGGCAGAAATAATCAATCAACATCCTGGTGTCACTCACAATTATAAAAGGAACCATTTCTATAATCTATGGTTCACTCTTGCAGTTCCACCAAACAGTAAGATTGGCTTAGAAGCTACAGTTGATATACTTAGTAGGCTATCAAATGCGAAGTCAACAAGAATATTGCCAACTTTAAAGTTGTTTAAGATTGGAGTTAAGTTAGATATGACAGGCAAGGATTCTCTTGCATCTACAGATGAAAAGTTCTATGGAGAGGAAAATATCTCAAAGAACTATGATTTAACAGCCGATGATGTAAGGATTATCAAAGAGGTTCAAGAAGATTTTCCATTAATATCAAACCCATATTCATATTTAGCAAAAAGGGCTGGTGTTAAAACGCAAGAGCTACTAGACTGCCTTGTTAATTTAAATAAACATGGTGTGATGAGGCGCGTAGCTGCAATTCTACACCACAGACAAGCTGGTTTTAAGGCTAATGCAATGGGAGTATGGAAGGTGCCTATAGATAAAATAGAAGAAATTGCTCCTGTTATGGCGAGTTTAAAATCTGTTAGTCATTGCTACAGAAGACCAACTTATCCTGATTGGCCATATTCTTTGTTTACGATGATACATGGTAAGACAGCTAAGGATTGTGAGTCAATCATCAAATCTTTATCTGATATGTCAGGAATTAAAGAGTATGATTCACTTTATAGTTCTAAAGAGTATAAAAAAACTAGATTGAAATATTTCTCAACGGAACAAGATCTATGGGAAGACATTCACATTAAGGAAGTAGATAATGCTATCAGTTCTAACAATTAATCATAACAATTCAGATATATCATTTTTAGAAAGTTTTACTTTTAATAAAGACTCGCTTGCTAATGCTCTTAGTCAATTAAAATCTATAGATGGAATAGATGAGTGCTTCATATTGTCTACTTGTAATAGAGTGGAGGTATATGTTTCAAGTAAAATTAAAAATATAGATTCAGAGATAATTCAGTTTATTGGAAATTTTCACAATGTTCCAATCAGGAAGAAGGCTGCTACAACTTATCAGTTTATGCATGGAAAAGATGCAGCTTATCATTTAATTAAGGTAGCCTCTGGGTCTGATTCAATGTTGCTTGGTGAACCTCAAATAATCAATCAGATTAGAGAAGCCTATAAAATTGCATGTTCTGTCCAAGCCATCGGCAAGTACTTGCATAAACTTATTCACACGTCACTTTTTGCTGCAAAGAAGGTTAGATCCGAAACATCTCTAGGCAGTAGGGTTGATTCTATAGGATCATTAGTATCAAAATTAAGTAAGAAATTATTTGAAGACTTAAACAAAAGAAGTTTGCTAGTTATTGGAACGGGAGAAATAAGTCAGATCTTGATTTCCAACCTTAAGAATGAGGGTATTTCCGAAATCTTTATAGCTAGTAGAAATATAAAGAACGCTATAACTTTTGGAGATAAAAATCATTGTAAACCTATACCTATAGAAGAGGTTGGCGATTATCTCGCAACTGTCGATATTGTTTTTTCTTCAACAGGTTCAACAGACTTTATTATAAATAAAGATGATATTGAGATGGTTCAGAAAGACAAAAAAAGTTCCATCATGTTTTTTGTCGATATTGCCGTGCCAAGAGATATGGATCCTAGGATAGGAGATATAGACTCTTGTTATTTGTATAACTTAGAGGACTTAAAAGCAATAATAGATAATGATTATTCTGAGAATAATAAGAACCTTGAAGAAGCTTCTTTAATAATTCAAAACTCGTTAGATACATATGTTCACTGGGAGAACTCTGACAATGTAAAGGACATTATAACAAGAATGAGGAAAGCCGTAGAAGATATAGTAGAGAATGAAGTTAAGAGCACTTCTTTTAATGGAATAGATAAGGCTTTAATCGCTAAAAGGATTAGCAATAAAATCCTACATATGCCAACTCAAAATATAAAGGACGAAGCTAGTCTTGAGAATAGTTTATATTTATCTGTTCTTTCTGAGATTTTTCACTTAGATAAAGATGTAAGTGAATCAAATATTTATAAAATAGAAAATGAAAAAATTATTAAAAATAGGAACTAGAGCAAGCAAATTAGCTTTATGGCAAGCTAATTATGTAAAAGAATTCCTAATAAAAAATTTTACTGATGTAGAAGTAATTTTAAAAGAAATTATTACAACTGGTGATGCGAATTCGGAAGATGCTATTGAATCTTTTGGTGGTAAAAATATTTTCGTTAAAGAGATTGAACAAGCCTTAATTTCAAAGGAGATTGATCTTGCAGTTCATAGCTATAAAGATTTACCAGCCCAATTACCAGAGGGTTTAGAGATTATATCAACTTCAAATAGAGAAGATCCAAGAGATGTCTTAGTCTCTAAGTCAAATAAAGCGTTACTAAAATTAAGCGATAATCCTAAGATTGGAACTGGTAGCTTAAGAAGAAGCGAACAGTTGATTCATATCAGGAAAGATGTGAGCATTATTCCGATTAGAGGAAATGTTGATACTAGAATTCGTAAATCCTTGGATACTGATATTGATGGAGTTGTTTTGGCAAATGCAGGAATTAGAAGGCTTGGTCTAAGTAATTATGTATCTGAATTATTTGATATTGACGTTATAGTTCCATCACCACTCCAAGGTTTCTTGGCTATAGAAGCTCGAGAAGATACAGATCTAACTAAATATTTTGAACATTTTTCGTCTGAAGAAAGTGTTTTAGTTTCGAATTACGAAAGACAATTTTTAAAAGATTTAAACTTAGGTTGTCAATATCCCGCAGGTTTTTGTATGCAAGTTCACAAAGAGAATAAGTTCTCTTTTAATTATTTTCTAAAAGGTACCAAGAAGGAAGTTAAGAATAAAGAAGTATTTAGCTATTCAGACCTACTAACCCAGTATTCGAAAATGATTGATACACTCACTCCGATTATTTGACTTAAACAAATATTTACATATTATAAATGTGCGGGGTGGAGCAGTCTGGTAGCTCGTTGGGCTCATAACCCAAAGGTCGGGGGTTCAAATCCCTCCTCCGCAACCAAACTAAATACAGCCTTTTCTTTACTAACACAATTAGACTCAAAATCTTAGGCTACAGTTTTTGCTACAGTTCCTATAGTATTATTAGTGTTGAGCCTTCAGTGCGGCAATTAAAAGTGTGTATATGATTAAAAGTTCTTATTATAAAAACTCAATCCAAGGATTCAAATCTGATACTAATGAATCTATTCTGGGTCACCTTGCATCTCAACACGAGTTTTCATTAGATGAAAAACAAAAAAACTCATGGCAGGCTCAAATTGATTTATTGAAGAATTGGTTAAGTGACATTGAAGGGACTATTGCTTTTGAATATTCGATACCAAGGATGGGGAAGAGAATAGATTGTATTCTTATTGTGCAGCACATAGTTTTTGTCATTGAATTTAAGATTGGCTCAGATAGTTATGACTCAGCATCGATTAATCAAACTGTTGATTATGCTCTAGATCTAAAGAACTTTCATAGTGAAAGTCATAAGGTCTTATTATCTCCAATACTTATATGTACGAAAGCTGAGAAAGAAATAAATCAAAAATTAGTTATCAGTAATGACAAACTCACAAACATTTTTTGTATTAATGGCCCTTTATTGGGTGTTTACATTAAAGATATGCTAAAAAATACAAATGGAAAAGACATTGACGCTAGTGATTGGCTTAATTCTATTTACAAGCCAACACCCACAATTATTGAAGCAGCTCAGGCATTATATCGTGGCCATAATATTGATGAAATATCGCGGTCTGATTCTGGCGCAATTAACCTTTCAGAAACATCATCAAAAATTAAAGAAATTATCGATGATGCAAAGCTGCATAATAAGAAAGCTATTTCTTTTATAACTGGCGTTCCGGGGGCAGGTAAAACTCTTGCAGGACTTAATATTGCTAATACTTGGCATGATACAGAAAACTCGGAGCATGCAGTATTTTTATCTGGCAACGGCCCCTTAGTGGATATATTAAGAGAGGCATTAGCTCGAGAGGATGTTATTAATGCAAAAAAGAAGGGTTCAACTCTTTCTAAAGCTCAATCAATTTCAAAAGCCAAGTCATTTATTCAAAATATTCATCATTTTAGGGATGCTGCGTTAATCGGGGATAAGCCTCCCATTGAGCATGTAGTTATTTTTGATGAGGCGCAAAGAGCATGGACAGAAAAGCAGACCAGCTCTTTCATGAAAACCAAAAAAGGGGTAATCGATTTTAATAAATCTGAACCGGAATTTCTCATCAGCGTAATGGATAGGCATGAGAATTGGGCAGTTATCATTTGTTTAATTGGTGGTGGTCAGGAGATTAATAAAGGGGAGGCAGGAATCAATGAATGGTTTTCTTCTCTGTCTAGATCATTTCCTGATTGGAATATTCATGTCTCTGATCAACTTACAGATTACGAATATACCCAGGGCAGTTCTTTAATATCTGATTGGAAAGGTAATAGAATGCACATTGAAGAAAACTTACATCTCTCAGTATCAATCAGATCATTTCGATCTGAAAATGTATCTGCTTTTGTCAAAGCTCTTTTAGACCTTAATAGTAACGAGGCCAGGAATTACTATGAGCAATTTAAGTCCGATTACCCAATTGTTATCACTAGAGATATTAATCAAGCAAAGTTATGGTTAAAAGAACAAGCAAGAGGAACAGAGCGTTATGGGCTAACTGCTTCCTCTGGAGGGAGAAGACTCAAACCTTATGGTATTCACGTAAAGAACATTATGAAACCAGTCAATTGGTTTTTAAATAATCAGAATGATGTGAGATCCTCATTTTACTTAGAGGATGTAGCAACCGAATTTGACGTGCAAGGTCTTGAGTTAGATTGGGTATGTGTGGCTTGGGATGCTGATTTAAGAATTGTGAATAAAAGTTGGGAGTATAAATCATTTGTTGGATCTAAGTGGTCTGATATCAAACTTTCCATTAACCAACAATACTTAAAAAACACCTATCGAGTTTTATTAACAAGAGCAAGGCAGGGCATGGTCATTTTTATTCCAGCTGGTTCTATGGATGATAAAACAAGGTTGCCCGAGTTCTATGATAACACTTATAATTATTTAAAGAATTTGGGTATTCAAGAAATATAAATGGTTATGAAAAGTGCTACAGTATTTGCTACAGTTGCATACTCAAATAGACACAACTCAACACAAGTAAGCACTTAAAAGAATAGGGTGAACCTATTGTGTTTACTAATAGACTCACCCCAACACAAGTAAACTCAACTTAATACTGAATACTCAACTATCACTCATACCCCAAAGGTCGGGGGTTCAAATCCCTCCTCCGCAACCATCTTAAACACAGTCTTATCTTCACATGCACAATTAGATTTAAAAGGGACTCTTATTACCTATTTAATGCTTACAAAAGATTTCTAGGGCTTTCTTATCTGTACCTTTGCTTTCTTTCCATACTTGTTTTTTGTCTCCTTTTTCTGGAAACGAAAAAATTAGACTACCTTCAAGGTTATAATCCCTGAAACCAAAGGCTGAAACGAGCAATGTTTTCATATTTTTACAGTCATACAATTCAGCGTATAATGCGGAACAATAAGCTTGGCTCGCACCTGTTTTATGACACTTGATAAAGTCTGCCTTTAAGAAAGTCGAATAAACATGAGGATTATCCTTAAAGGTAGGCCCAATTTTTTTAGTAGAAACATCTATGTATACCATTGCAACAGGGGATTCTCCAACAGGTGTCCATTTCCTACCATCAAGCACGGATCCATATCCAGTATTAATAATTAAAAATACGAGTATTATCGATAGAAGAAATAAATTTAAAATTCTCATAATCTTTAGCCTGCACAACCTTCATATCTCCACCGTTCGATTCTACTTTTGTTTAAATAAAAAGAAGTTTTACACTCATGTAGAGCCCCATACGCATCAGTCCAGTATTTTGAATATGTAAGCACTTCATATGATTTCCCATTGTCACCTATGTAATCAAAAATTGAACTAGGAGGACCCCATCGCTCAATTAAATGTGATCTTGTTCCCCCTTCCCATCCTTCCATAATTTCTTGCCGCTTAGCACCCGAAGAACATCCTGCAACAAACAAAATAATTAATAAGAATGTAAGAATAATCTTTTTCATAAAATAATTATATCAAAAGTGCTACAGTTTTTGTTATAGTTGCATACATAATTAGACACAAAATCTGTAGCAGAAAATAAATTGAAACTTTTATGAATGTTTTATGTCTTTATTAATAGAGACATAATTTTTATAAGGTTGTGTCGTTAAATTTGATTAATATCTTAGGAGGTAG
>JABILG010000011.1 GCA_018654605.1 bacterium | reverse complement strand
ATTTAAGATATAGTGAGTTTTGAGCATGGCTAAAAGTGCATTATTAATTGGGGAAAAAAGTGATATTGGGGCCACAATTAAGACCTATTTAAAGAAAGAAGGTTATGTTGTTACTGGCACTACATCTAGTACTTTAGATTTGTCATCTAAGGAATCGGTAGATAATTTCTTATTAAAAAATAATAAAAAATTTAATTCAATAATTTTTGTAGCTGCAACAAATACTCCTAAAAAGTTTTTAAATTTAAAAGACAAAGACTTTGATTATTCTTATGATGTAAATTTTAAGTCATTTGTCTTTATTTTAAAAAACCTAATAAGCAAAATGCCAACAAATAGTAATTCCTCAATTATTATTATTTCATCTCTATTTGGTTCTTTTGGAAGGGATAAAAGATTCCTATATTCGAGCTCTAAACATTTTCTAAATGGTGCTATGAAAAATCTTGCCATAGAACTCGGAACTTATCGAATACGAGTAAACAGCATTGCTCCTGGGTTTATAGATACAAAGATGACAAGAAATAATAATTCAAATAATTCTTTAAGTAAGATAATTAAGAAGATACCCGCAGGAAGGCTGGGGAAGTCGAAAGATATTGCCGAAGCAGTAATGTTCTTATTGTCTTCAAAGTCATCTTATATAACTGGTCAAGAGTTGGTAATAGATGGTGGTCTTACTGCTGGTGGGTTCTGGGAAGATTAAATGCAATCTTTTTTTATTGACGGAAATAAGTTTAATTTTGAGATTGATAATACTAAAAAAGTAATAAAAAAGCTTAAAATTCATTCTTCGCCTAAGGACTATGAATTAAGTCTTATTGGTGAATCAGTCGAAAAAAGTATTAATAAGATAATTTCTATTTCACAGACCCCGGTTTTATTGATAGACTCCAATATATATAAGATTTATGGTTCTAAGATTAAAAAAAAGAGTCTATTAATTTATAAGTTCGTTGCTAAAGAAAATAAAAAAAATATTAATGAATGTATTAAATTTACAACTTTTTTAGAAAAAAATAATATAACAAAATCTTCTACTGTGATTGTAGTAGGTGGAGGAATAGTGCAAGATATCGGAGCATTTTCATGTTCAATTTACAAGAGAGGGATTAAGTGGATATATTTTCCTACAACTCTTTTATCTATGACAGATAGCTGTATTGGTGGTAAGACAGCTTTAAATTATAAGAATATTAAAAATCTATATGCTCTTTTTTCTTCTCCACACAAAGTAATACTGAATACAGAATTTCTTACTACTCTTCCTAAAAAGGATGTCTTATCTGGGTTAGGTGAATCATTAAAATTGTCCATTATTGGTGGAAGAAAGTCTTTAGAAAGTTTCTCTACTAACATAGACAAAGCCATTCAAATGGATCGTTCTGCATTAACTAGAATTATATTAACATCTCTTTTAATAAAGAAATCTGTTATCGAGAATGACGAGTTTGAGAACAATGAAAGGAGATCTTTAAATTATGGACATAGCCTCGGGAATGCAATCGAACCCATGTCTAAATTTTATATTCCTCATGGTACCGCCATAACTATTGGCTTGTTAATCGAGAATAAGATTTCTTTAAAGAAATTTGGCTTAAGCAAAGACTCAGATAAACATATATTAGATTTAGCGAAAAAGTTATTGTTGCCTAGATTTATAAAAAAACTATCTAATATTAACTTATCCACTGTTAATGATTATTTAATTAACGATAAAAAGGCACAAGGCAAAATCCTCAAAATAGCTGTTCCAACAAAAATAGGCTATATAAATTTTTGTAAACTAAACTTAAGTCAAACTTCAACTAAAATTATAAATCATTCCGTTCAATTACTTTTGAAAGAGTTGTAATGTCACAAGTTTTATTAATCGATTATGGTGCTTCTAGAATTAAATCGATACTTTATAATTCTATCGATGATCAACCTATTGCTTTATTTGAATCTGCAGGATCATTTATAAAATATGGAAACTACAGCAAAATTCCTGGTTCTTTTTTCTCCAAATCCTTAATCTTACATTTAGACTATTACTCAGATAAAATCTCTATTTTAAGAAAAGATTGTGATCTCAAAATCTATTTGTGCTCTGAAATGCATGGTTTTTGCTTGCTTGAACAAGATAGTTTTAATAGCACATTTTATTATAGCTGGAGATTTAAAGAAAAATCAACAGATAGTGCGTTAGAGATACTTAATAATCGTGGGTTTTACAGCAAAACAAGAATGATTTCAAGGGCTGGACTTCCAGTAGTTAACATCTTAGCAAGGTCTTTAAATAATGAATTAGGAACTAATAGTACCTTTTTGACTTTACCTCAGCTTATATGCCGCGAACTAGGGGACCATTATAATTTGGCGTGTAAAACACTTCTGCACTCAAGTGGTTTTTATACAGATTTAGGTGCAAAAGAAGACACGTTGGATATAACAGGAATTGATTTGCCAATTTCTTTTCCGAGTCCGATCGATGACTATCAAAAGCCCCTAGGCTTTATTGCTTATAAAAGTAATCAATATAACCTATATTTGGGTTTTGGAGACTTGCAAGCAGCTTTTCTTGGATCAAATCTAGCCCAAAATGAAATACTTATAAATATTGGAACTGGATCACAAATTATTTCTAATTCTAGAAATAATTCTACCTTTGGATTAGAAGAAAGGCCCTTTTTTAATAATGAAAAATTAAAATGTGTAACACATATACCCGCAGGAAGATTCTTAAATTCATGGTGCAAATTCTATGATACTTTGAATTCAAATAATAATTTCTGGAAAGAGCTATCTCAATTAACTTATGAAGATTTAGAAGGATTTAATATAGATATTAAGTTTGATTTATACTTAGATTCTGAAAGTGAATATTTTGAACAAATTGATGATTTAACCTCTAGCAATTCTAGAATCACACCCAAAGTCCTTCTTGCATCCTTGATGATATCTTTTTGTAACCAATATTTGTCTTATCTGGAAGATTCAATAAGTAAAAACTCTAGAATCATATTGGGTGGTGGAATTCCTAATAAAGTTCCAGTTATTGCGGATATTATAGAAAAGAAAATGAAAAGGAAAGTAAGAATTAAAAAAAATGAGCATGACTTAACTTTAATAGGACTAAGAGATTTTATTAATAGAGGTTTCTAGGTTTACTACCTTTGACTTTTCATACCCTCTTTTTTCAATTCTAGCTTTAAGTTTTTTATTTTCGTTATATGGCCCATCAATATGATTTATCGAAAGAATATCATCTTTTTTAATATCACTAGTAAGAGTGACATCATTTATTATTTCATTACATGAAATTTGACCCTTGTTTAATGGAATTGATAAGTAAAAATCATTTTCAAAAGATTTTTGAGTAAATTTATAGCCTTTTTTAATATTCTTCTTTGCGTAAATCCCTCTAGTCAATGAGTCAAGATATTCTTTTTCTCTTTTAGATATGGATCTTCTGGAATATTCTGGTGCCTCTAACATCTCCTTAGCCTTATAGTAAGATTTGAACCAATGGTCTACTTGCTCAGGTAATGAGCAATAGTTTGAAACCTCAAAATCTCCTTCGTCTATATCTACATGCCTCTCCCAAGTTCTTGCTCCCATAGCATACGACAGAAGCATTGAGGATGACCAATCGTTATATTCATGAGAAGAAAACCCAATAATATTTTCTGGATATCTATCCCGGAGGTATTTAATTTGATTAAGAGCTAATTCGGAATCTTCTGTTGGATAAAGAGAAATGCAATGATTAAGAGCTAGCGGAATCTTTCTATTGAAAAAGAAATTAACTATATTATCTAAGTCAACTTCTTGAGCTCCACCAGTGGAAACAATAGTAGGCTTTTTAAGACCTCCAATTTTTTCTATTAAAGGCCAGTCAGTTATATCAGAGCTGGCAATCTTTACTAAATCAAGATCAAAATCTTTAATTGTTTGAACTGACTCTTCATCAAAAGGAGTGGACATAGTCAAAGCTCCAACTCTTTTAATTTGATTGATAAGCTTTTTTAGATTTTTCTCGGACATGTAAGTTTGCTTGGTTTTTTTTATATATCTTATATCTTCAGAATCTTGGTAATCTTTGTGAATAAAAGTTTTGGGATCCCTAAATTGCAACTTTATCGCTGCTCTGACTCCATTTTCTTTAACAATTCTTCCATATGTATTTATTATTTTGATTCCTCTTTCTAAGGAGCCCCAATGGTTATTTGCTATTTCAAGGACAAATAGGTTATTAAAAATCTGGTTTTCTTTAATATTCATAGGGATATTTTAATATTTTTAAAAATAATATACAACCAAGTAAAAGAAATTAATTTGTGTATAATTGTTTTTGAACATGAAATATAGTGATCAATTGGCTCTTTGGCTAAAGAAATTAAACTATACACACTGTTTCTTTGTTTCTGGTGGCAACATAATGCACTTGCTAGACAGTTTTAGAAATAATTTCAAATGCATACCAGTTATACACGAAGTTGCTGCAGGTATAGCAGCCGAATATTTTAATGAAATATCGGATAAGAATAAAAAAGCTATAGCTTTAGTCACTGCTGGACCAGGATTGACTAATATTGTTACCGCAATTAGTGGAGCTTACTTAGAAAGCAGAGATCTGTTAATTATTGGTGGACAAGTTAAGACAGATGACCTAGCAAACGGTGAAGTTATCCAAAGAGGAATTCAAGAAATAGATGGGGTATCGATAGTAACACCTATAACTTCAAAAGCCCTTAGAATAGAAAAGCCAATAGGTTTTGAAAAATTAAAATCAATTTTAAATATAGATATTGTTGAAAGAAAAGGTCCAATCTTTATTGAGATACCCTTAGATGTTCAAGCCTCTAAATTCAAGGATGTTAAAACATCTACAAAAATAAAGAAGCAAATATTAAATATAGCTACTAAAACTCAGGTTAATCAAATCTCTGCTCTGCTAAGAAAATCTAAAAGACCTTCAATGTTAATTGGAGGGGGTGTGAGTCGAGATGTTGCTTATGATCTGAGAAAACAATTTTCTAAATTAGACATTCCTATTTTTACAACTTGGAATGGGATGGATAGGATTTCGCCTCTAAGTAAAAATTATTTTGGTATGCCTAACACTTGGGGTCAAAGACATGCAAATATTATTATTCAGCAGTCGGACTTGCTTTTAGCATTGGGTACAAGACTTGGTTTGCAGCAGACAGGTTTCAATTGGAAGGAATTTATTCCTATAGGGGATATAATTCAGGTCGATATAGACATGAGAGAGCTTAAGAAAGGTCACCCAAAAGTTAAATGGCCTTATTCATTTGATGTCAACAATTTTCTACCTCGGATACTACGTCAGAACCTTGGCTCTAATTCCGAATGGATTAAATTTAGCAAAAAAGTAAAAAAGGATTTTCCTCTTATAGATAAGAGGAATAAAACCAGCAATAAATATGTATCACCTTACCTTTTAATGCAAAAGCTATCTTATATTTCAAGGCCAAAGGATGTCCTTGTACCATGTAGCAGTGGAGGGGTTTTTACAGCCTTTAAGCAAGCTTTTACTCCAAAATTTGGTCAAAAGATTGTATCCAATAAAGGTCTGGCAGCCATGGGATATGGTCTTTCGGCTGCAATTGGAGCATCATTCGCTAATAATAATAAAAGAATAATCCATTTAGAAGGAGACGGAGGTTTTTCACAAAATCTTCAAGAAATTGGCACGATGATGATTAATAACCTTAATATAAAAACTTTTATATTTGATGATTCTGGATATGCCTCAATTAGGATGACTCAAAAGAATTATTTTGATGGCGAATATATGGGTTGTGATATTGAAAGCGGCTTAGGATTTCCTAATTGGGAAAAGTTGTTTTTTGCGTGGGGACTTAAATCTTATAAGTTAAAAAAAGATTTTGATACGGATAAAACTTTTTTAAGATATTTTAATTCTATTGGTCCATCTGTATTCGTAGTTCCGGTTGATCCAAATCAAACCTACTTTCCCAAGATACAGAGCAGGGTAACAAGAACAGGCTCTATGGAGTCAAATCCACTCCATAAAATGTATCCAGATTTAACAAAAGAGGAAGAAGAAGTTTGTCTTAAATTTTTAAAATAATTTTTTTTATTCGCTTTCTTTGGTAAGATTTACATAGTGGAAAAGCTTCTAGATTTGTTTAATAAAAATAAGAATTTTCTTTTATTTCTTTGTGTAGGCTTGTTGAATACCTTGTTTGGTTATTCGATCTTTGCTTTCTTTTTGTGGATAGGTATCCATTTTTCGATAGCTGCTTTAATATCAACAATTGCTGGTCTCTTGTTTAACTTCTCTACTTTTGGTAGAATCGTCTTTAATAATAAGTCTTATTCAAATTTACCTAAATTTACTGCAGTTTATGCACTTAATTATTTTCTTGGAGTGGGAGTGCTTTATTATTGCGATGAACTTAATTACAACCTATATTTTATTCAGGCACTATTGCTTGTACCTACTGCGATACTAAGGTATCTATTAATGAAATATTTTGTCTATAAATAATAATCCGCCCAAATCTCTTGACTTTAATGCTCAATATGAGACATTTCTCATCTTGAATAATCTATTCAAATTGATTTATAATTAAAAAAAAGGAAGGTAGTCATGAATAAATTTATAGTTTTTTTACTAATAGTACTAATAAGCTCAACTTTTGAGACTTATTCAAAAGGAAGTGATGACGTTAAACCTAAAACATCTATTTATGCAGGCGGAGGTTTTATATCAAAGCCTACATATGATGGTTCCAGTTCAAGAAGGTTCATGTGGATTCCTATGTTCGGTTTAACATATGAGGACAAAAGCAAAATGATTCTAAATGAATTTAATTTTTATGGACCATATGCAAATCTAAGTCTTTATGATAGTCAGAAATTCGATGTAGGTATATTTGGTGAGTATGATTTTGGAAGGCAGAATGGAGATGACAATTCTTTAGTAGGTCTTGAAGAAATAGACCCACATTTTCAAGTTGGTTTAGATTTGGAGTACTCTCTTCCATATAGACTTTCTCTTGGATATTCAATAGTCACTGATACGAAGGATTTTTATAGTGGCTCATATGATAGCGAATTTTCATTAAATCATAAAATAATAGAATGGGTAAACTTTGATCAACCCTTGATTAATAAGACTTCAATTTCATTTAATTATGCAAATGGTGACTATTTGAACGAATGGTATGGGACCCCATACCCTGCTTTTAATGACCCTAATGCGATGTATAAATTTTATAAACCAGAGTCCGGGATATACAAAGCTTCATTATCAAACAATGTCGTCTTTCCTTTAAGTGAGAATATTACTGGTTTGCTTAATATAGGATATAATCGTCTAATGGGCGATGCAGGGAATAGTCAACTTGTTAAAAGGCAGGGGTCTAAGAATCAATTTTCTTTAATGTTTAATGCAATGTATAAATTTTACTCATTTTAATGTATAAATTGATTAAGTTTAAATCTTTTATTATTACTTTATAATATCAGGGAAAGGAGAATTCCAAATGAAAAAAGCTTTAATAACAGGTATTACTGGACAAGATGGAGCATATCTAGCGCAGCACTTATTGAAAGAAGGATACGAAGTTTATGGTGCTGCAAGAAGGAATTCTAATTATAATACTGAAAGACTTGAAATCTTAGGTGTTGAGAAGGATGTTAAGATTAAAGAGTTCGAATTATTAGAAGAGACCAACATAAGAAATGTTATAGAATCAGTAAGCCCTGATGAAGTTTACAATCTTGGGGCGCAAAGTTTCGTTGGTGCCAGTTTCGATACTCCTTTGTATACAGCAGAAGTAACCGGGTTGGGAACTTTAAGAGTACTAGAGGCTTTAAGATCAATCTCCCCAGAAACTAAGTTTTATCAAGCATCATCATCAGAAATGTTCGGGAAGGTCATGGAAACTCCTCAAAATGAAGAGACTCCTTTTTACCCTAGGTCCCCATATGGAGTAGCCAAGGTTTATTCGCATTTTATTACTATGAATTATCGAGAATCATATAATATATTTGGTTGTTGTGGAATACTGTTTAATCATGAATCACCTTTGAGAGGAAATGAATTCGTTACAAAGAAGATATCTAAAGCTATAGCTAGAATTAAGAAGGGGAAGCAAGACCAATTAGTGCTTGGTAACTTAGAAGCCAAAAGAGACTGGGGTTTTGCAGGTGATTACGTAGAGGCTATGCATCTAATGCTTCAAGCAGATAAAGCTGATGATTATGTTGTTTCAACGGGCGAGACCCATTCTGTTAGAGAGTTTGTTGAGGTTACTTTAAATCATGCAGGGATTGCTTTTGAGTGGATAGGAGAAGGAGTAGATACTGTAGCTATTGCAAAGGATAGCGGGAAGAAGATAGTTGTCTGCAGTAAGGAATTTTATAGGCCTGCTGAAGTTGATTTGCTTCTTGGCGATTGCTCTAAAGCAAGTAAAGAATTAGGTTGGAAACCTAAAACTAAATTTGAGTCGTTAGCTGAAATGATGATTAAATATGAGCTTAACTTAGATTGATTAGCTGAATCTTAATTTAAGCAGTGTTACAAAAAAATCTAAGTAAGTTTTTAGTTTCCTTTTAGTCTTACCATGAACCCTAGTATCAAAGGTGTACGGAACTTCTCTTATTTCTTTTATATTGTTTAATTTTGTCGTTTTAAATACAATTTCGGGGATTATATCAAAATTTTCAGATTTGAGATTAATTCCTTTTAACAGCTTAGTCTCGTACATTTTAAAACTGCCTGACCAATCTGAACAATTAATTCTTAAAATGAGTGAATAAACAAAGTTTAAAAGTTTTGATAAGAAAATCGAGGTGACTTTATCGTTTGTTTTTCCGCCCAAACAATACCTAGACGCTATGCAGATACCGTTTTCCCCGATTCTTTCCATTATCTTAGGTATTAATTTAGGGTTATGAGATCCATCTGCATCCATAAACAATGTGAACTCTTTAGATATTGTCTTAATTCCTGTTTTGACAGCACTTCCATAATTATCTACACCTAGGGTGTTTACATAAGTAACATTCTGAAATGTTGAGCATACATCTGGGGTATCATCCATAGGTGTACAGCTATCAACAATAATGATTTCATATTCAACGTTAGTAGAATCTAAAATTTCGATAATTTGAGGAAGCAGGAATTTAAGATTCTCTGCTTCTTTTAAGCAAGGTATGACAATATTTAAGGATTTCAATTTATTTTCTTTCTATATCCTCTTCAACACATGCTTTACCGTATTGAACCTCAACCACTATGAGTTCTTCGGAGCCGTTATTTACAAGTTGATGCCATTCGTTTACTGCTATATCAAAATGTTTAAAGGTTTTAACGGTATACTCTTTATCATTTAAAACAATAGTTGCATTACCTTTTATTATAAACCAATGTTCACTTCTTTGATTATGCTTTTGATAAGATAGTTTTTGGCCAGGTTTTACAATTAAAGATTTTAATTTTGCTTTAGCATTATCTATATCAAATTCTTTGTATGAATGCCATTCTCCCCAAGGACGGGGCATAGGTGAGTCCCTCCATTTGTCTAAGATGTTGCTAGAAGATTGAGTCTTTCCTCCACCAACATTAAATACTTCGTTGATTCCATTTTTAGAGCAGAATTTAGTTTCAGGAGTTGTTTGCTTGTTTCTATCTCCGCCATTTGCAAATGAAATATCATGATTAGGATATTTTTTAGCTACGTCGACGATACCTTGAACCGCCGTTCCATCGTCATCATTAAAATGAAGAACATCTATAACTCCAGAAATATTCTTTGCAACTGATTCTCTATCTTCCCAGTCCATAAAAAAGCTACCTTTCTTTCTTATAAGCCATTCGTCAGAATTTAGCAACACTACAATGCTTCCAAGTTCTCGTGCTTCTTCAAACATAGATATATGACCAGAATGTATAGGATCAAAACCGCCAGACAATATAATTATTTTCTTTTTCATTAAATCCCTAACCAAAATTAATATTTTGTATTTTAACCCTGAGATACAAAAAAACAAACTACAATTATTTTTTTAGGTACTTTTTTTGATAATATGACTATAATTGTGAGATGAATAGTGATAATAGTAGCGAGAATCTTAATGCTCATGCCTATTATCCAATCATATTTATTTTACCTATTTATGTACTTTTTGGTTTTTTCCCTTTCTTAGTTAATATTCCAATGTATAAAGTCCCTCATCCAGACTTTTTTCCATCTTTTAATAATTATTGGTCTTTAGCTAATACTGGAATAGAGTCCTTCCTTCTTACTATCTTGGCTTTTTTATATATATTATTAAATTTATACCTAACAAGAAAAAGAGATCTTTCGTTAATAAAAGTGAATAATGTTTTACAAAATTATATTTTGTTTTCTTTTATTTTAATTTTTCTTACAATTTGGATAAGTAGTAATTTAAAAGCCTCTAATTTTTATTGGCAATTTCAAGAATATCAATTATATAATTTTAATTCTTGGCTATTTTTTTTCTTTTATACTTGCTTATTTTATATAGCTATCGTTAGAGATGATTCCAAAAGAAGGCTGTACTCTTACATCGTTCTTATTTTCTTCTGTTCCATCTTGCCTGTTGGCTTTTTGCAACAATATGATCTGGAGTTCTTTGCTATTCCTGCATTGGGGATACTAAATAAAGTTGATATTAGTTCAGTTTATTTTCAATATGACCTGCTAATACCCTTACTTATCGCGCTTTGGGACATGATAGGTTTTGAAATTTATAATTTTTATGTCTTTTTGAATTTAGTTCTTTTTATCTACCTAATAGGACTCTATAAATTATTAGATTTGTTAATAAGAAGCAAATATATCTTAATACTAGCTTCTTTTACGATAGTATTTTTAAGATTTTATTTAATTGATATGAAGTTCGGGTCCGTATTTGTTCAATATTCTCCGTTAAGAGCTGACTTATGGTTACTGTTAGCTTTAGTCGCGGCTATTTGTGGCATTAAATCAAAGAGATTATTTGCAACATTGATAATAGTACTGATTTTTTCATTCAACATGGGAATTCTGTATTCTATAGCTTATTTCGTCACTCTTTTTGTAATCTCTTTGTTCGAGGCGAAAATGAATATATTAAGCGCTTTTGTTTCCTGGATTAAGCAAAACTTAATTAAATTAGTAATCTTTATAACAGTCTTTAGTCTCATTTATATTTATGTCTATTCCTTTGGAGAGAATATTGGGACCAAGCAGTTTCTTAAATATTCCATTCAATCAAATAAAATTCAAAAATTTTCTATAATTTGGCTAGCGCTATTGTTCATGGGACTACTATCCTCAAATATTGCGCTTAAAATCTCAGGAATAAGAAAAGAGAAATTAAATACATATGTCTTCCTAATATTCTTAACAATTGTTAATTTTACTTTTTGTTTCTATAAAAATACTATTCTCTCATTTATTAGTGTTAGCACTTCTTTCTTAATACTTTTTTTTATTTATATAGACTTAAATTCGAAGTTTTTCAAATCCTTTAGTCAGAGATTTTCAAAATTTAAAATAATAAAGGTAATGCCAATTATCCTTTTACTTTTTCCACTTGCTTTTAACAAGTATGGAGTGCCAACTATAATTAATAATCAATATAGATTCTTGGCATCCAACTCAGCTTTTAAAGCAAGAAAAATTAATACTGATGTTAAACAAATTAATCATCTAAAAAAAATATTAGCAGCGAAAGATAAGGTGATAATCTATGGTGCAGGTTCTTATATACAATATTTTGAACTCGATATCGCACCAATTGATTATTTTCTTTTTACATCAAATGCTTACAATGCTAAAGAATATAAACTTTTCTTAAAATTAAAGGTAGAGGAAGGTTTCTTGCTAATCTTTCCTAAATCCAAAGTTACTCCATGGGGCTACCCAAGAAAAGAATATTTCGAGTTTTGGAGTTCAATATTGGATGACAATAAATCGTTTTCTATTTTTTCAGATGATAAGTTTGACATAATATACCTTAATCAATTTCATAATTTTTAGGCTTCATAAAAGATTCAGTAAATATGTTATTTTTAATATATGGAAGAACAAGGAAAATTAAACAATTCATTAAGGGATGCATTTGAAGAAACAAGGGCTGGGAATCACAAAAGAGCAATTGAAATCTATGATGAACTTTTAAGTAAGAATCCCGATGATTCTGATGCCTTAGTAAACAAATCTATAACTCTTATGAATTCTAAAAGATACAGTGAGTCCTTGCTTTGTTTGTCTGAGATTTTATATGAAAGTCCTCATGGTTTTGACAAGATGCTTATTGAGGCCAGCTGTCTTTTTAGTTTAGGCAGAGATGCTGAAGCGCAGGATCTCTACACTAAGATTTCAAAGGCACTCCCTTTAAATAAAGATACTATTGTCCAAATAGGTTCAAAATGCCTTGAGCAGGGTTTCTTTAGAACTTCGGTAGAAATATTTTCCAAGCTTGAAGATAAAGCATATAGGTTTGAAAAAAACTACTTGCTGGGGCTTTCCTATAAAGGACTAGGGGAGCTTACTAACGCCATACGGGCTTTTGGAAGAGCTTTAAGGGCAAAGCCAGACTTCTATCAGCTTTATCCAATTGCTGCTTCAACATGCTTTCAGAACAATATGCATGAAGAGGGCGACAAGTTGATGAACATACTTAAAGAAGAGCATTTTGGATTTTTTCAGAATGTTGCCGGAATAGTTTCTAGTTATAGAGTTGTCGATTCAATTGCTTCCGAAGACACTTAATTTTTTATCAGTCTCTTGAAATAAATTACTTTAATTAGTAGGAGGATAAACAGTCCTATATATAAGGGAGTATTAATAGTAAAACTTTGAAAGAAAAATCCAGAAAAGGGCTGACCGGTGAATCTTGCTATACTTAGACCAGATTGATTTATACTCAAGGCAGAACCAGTCTGGTTCTCCTTTGAGCTCATAGTTATTAAGCTATTAATTGTAGGGTTAAGTATCCCTATACCCATAGTGCAGAAGAATATAGCTATAGATAAAAACAGATAATTGTAAGATATAGTTAATGTGTAAATGCCGATAAAAATAGAAAGTATCGAAATAAAGATGGTTTTCTTTTCGTTCAATTTCTTAATAAAAAGGTTAATTGTTACAGCTTGGTGGAAAGCAAGTAGTATGCCAACAAAAGACATCATTATGCCTATTTGCTGAGGCCCCCACTGAAATTTTGCTTCGGACCATAACGCGAAGATTCCATTTAATCCAGAAAAGACGAAATTAACTAGAAAATATAGGACAAACAGATAAGTAAGGTTCTTTATTCTCAACAAAGAGAGAATGGTGTTTTTTTTCTCAGAGGGATAGTTAATATTAGTCTTTTTGTTATCTGGTGATTTCAAGAAGAATATTAATATAAAGATATTAACAATGTTAATTAAAGCCGCGAAGATTGAGGAGTTGAAATAGGTTGGATTCAAGCTATCTGTTCCTGCTAAATAGCCCCCAATAAGAGGACCAATCGCAAATCCTAAACTATATGCTGAATTAAACCTCCCTACCTGTTTTGTCCTTTCTTTTGTAGAGGTTAAATCTGAGACAAGTGCTGAACCAACGGAGATATTACAAGAAAATAACCCAGCTACCAATCGAGAAATAAATAGCATAGGCAATGTGCTAGCAAAGGCCATAATTGTATGAGAGATCATATCGGCGACGGATGATGAAACAAGAAGAGGTTTTCTCCCTAGCTTGTCAGACAATCTTCCGAGGAATGGAGAAGCAAAAAACTGTATAAATGAAAAAGTCGATATGTAGATTGTTACCAAAAACGGACCGGCTCCCAGCATTTTTGCATGAAAAGGAAGGACTGAGATTATTACAGAACTAAAAGCCACTACATCTAAGAATACATATAGAAGTAAAAAATTCATTTGAATACAATAACCAAGAAACTATATATTTGTTCAGAGCTTCTAATACTTTGCATACAATCAAATTAAGCTTATCTTATTAGTCCTTGATTAGACAAATCTTTATTGTGCACAAAAACCACCGTCAATCATAAGTGTGTGACCAGTTACGTAACTTGATTCCTCTGACAAAAGCCACTGAACTGCATCGCTAATCTCGCTTGGCTCACCAATCCTGTTCATTGGAACCATTCCACCAAATTGTTCTGGATGACCATCAGTAGGATTTTCTAGCATAGGTGTTCTAATGGGACCTGGTCCCACAGCATTAACTCTAATGTTTGATTGGGCAAGCTCCAAAGCCGCCCCCTTTGTTAGACCACTTACAGCATGTTTTGTTGCAGAATAGACTGTTAGTCCACCATATGCTGCATGAGAAAGAATAGAACTATTATTAACTATGCTACATGGGTTTTCAGTTGAAGCGTACTTTAACATTTCTTCTATTTGGTAGTGTAAGCAATAAATAACCCCCTTAATATTTACATCTACAATATATGATGAATCTTCAGGCTTTTGTGTAGCAATAGGCTCGACATCACCAAGTAGCCCTGAATTGTTGAACGCATACTGGAATTGACCATACTTATTCAAAGTAAACTCTACAAGATTCTTAACGTCTTCAGCTTTAGATACATCAGTTTGGATGAATTCGGCTTCTCCACCATTCTTTCTTATTATCTCTACCACTTCATTCCCCTTTTCTACGTTTCTATTACCTATAACCTGTTTGATACCTGTCTTCGCGAGCTCAATGCAAGTACTTCTTCCAATCCCAGTTCCTCCCCCTGTTACAATAATTACTTTATTTTTAAAATTCATAATATTCCTCCCTATAGATATAAGATATTAATGGCAATTCCACGCCAACTTTAGTGAGAATAATAACTAATATAATTAGAAAGACTAATATTTCTTATTTTCTTTTTTTTCGAACACCATAAAGAAATTCCTCAAATTTCCTCTTTGATACAGCTCTTGCTGGTTGAATTAAGGAGCTTTCTAAGAGGTTTTTTCTATGTAGTAATTCTGACTGCTTCTTTAGATTATTTGTATTTTGAATCAAATGAAGCAAATATTGTTGAGTAGTCCAAGCTATACTTGCCGGCGATACAATTCTATCTACAACGTATTTAGACTCTTCTGTTGATAAGTCTATTTCTGATGGACTAATTTTGTGAAAGGTTTCATTTAGGTCTAAGCCCTTTTCTAAATAAATTTGAGGGCAAGTAGAAACTGCTGCGATAAGGTTGTCAAATGCATATGATTCTAGGTAGATTTCAAGTTGGTTCATTGAAAAATATAAAATTGAAGGATTCTCTGAATACAAGATGGAATGATCGATTGATACATTTTCAAGCACGTCTGGAAAAATTTTTCTATCCATTGTTAGTAAGTATATCAATAATTTCCTGATTTGCTGAAGGAAAGTCATAGTTGGTCAATTCGGATAAAGATGCCCACTTATAAGCATCATGAACTTTGAGAACGGGTTTGAAGATAAAATCAGTAAAAGTAATAAAACTTTCTAATTCAATATTTATATCTTTATATTCTTTGGTTACTTTACATAGAGATTCTATATTGTTTATTTTAAATTCAATCTCCTCATAGACCTCTCTTCTTGCGCATTCAACAGATGTTTCATTTTCTTGTTTGCCACCAGGGAACTCCCATAATCCATCCCTTGGTCCAGGATGTTTTCTTCTTAGAATCAGTATTTTCTTTTGAAACTGAATAACACAGCAACAGACCTTAATGTTTTTTTTCCTGTTTACAATTATTTCCTTCATAATTAAGTTTAGAATACTTAATATTAACTTTATTGGTAAATAGTTAAGATTATGAGAAAAAGACTTGATTTATTATTAGCTGAAAGGAATATATTTCCTTCTAGGAACAATGCCCAGGTTCATGTACTTTCGGGTGAGGTTTTTGTCAACAGTGAAAAAGTTCTTGTTCCATCAAAGTTAATTGATGATAAATCAGTAATAGAAATTAAACTTTTAAAAAATAATTTCGTTAGTAGAGGAGGACTTAAATTAGAGAAAGCTATTAAATTTTTCGATGTAAACCCTGAAGGTAAAGTCTGTCTTGATATTGGGGCTTCTACAGGTGGTTTTACTGATTGCTTACTGAAAAAAGGTGCCTCTAAAGTTTATTGTGTGGATGTTGGTTATGGTCAATTGGACTATAACTTAAGAAATAATCCTAAAGTCATAAATTATGAAAGATTGAATGCAAGATATCTTAAGAAAGAGCTAATTGATGATGAGATTGATATTATAGTTATGGATGTTTCTTTCATCTCTATTACAAAGTTTGAAGATTTTTTTAATGAATTTAGCAATAAAGAAAATATCTTTTTAGGTTTAATTAAGCCTCAATTTGAACTAAGCCAAGAAAAGATAGGCAGGAATGGAATTGTAAAAGAGCAATCTTATCGTGATTTAGCTATAGAAAAAGTTCAAATTTTTATTCAAGGTTTTTATAAGAATGTAGCAATCCCCATTGAATCTCCAATTAAAGGGGCAAAGGGAAATGTTGAATATTTAATTTGTGCTAAGAATTAGCCTTATTTCTTATTCCAATCTTTTAAGAAATTTTCTAAACCAATATCTGTTAAGGGATGTTTAAAGAGTTGAAGAAGAACTTTAAAGGGAAGTGTGGCTACATCGGCTCCTATTTTTGCAGATTCAACAATATGAATAGGGTTCCTGATGCTTGCTACAAGGATTTCTGTGGCAAAACCATAATTTAAGAAAATATCAGAAATATCTGTAATTAAATTCATCCCGTTAGAAGATATATCATCAAGTCTTCCTACAAAAGGGCTTACATAAGCCGCTCCTGCCTTTGCAGCAATCAGAGCTTGTGGAGCACTAAAAATCAGGGTTACGTTAACTGGGATTTTCTTTTTTGAAAGAAACTTAGTTGTTTTTATTCCATCAACAGTCATGGGAAGCTTTATGACAACATTTTTATCTATCTTTGAAAGCTCTAAAGCCTCTTTTTTCATAGATTTAAAATCTGTAGAAATTACTTCTGCGCTTACAGGACCTTTTACTATCTTGCATATTTCTTTAATAGTTGTTCTAAAGTCCTTTTGTTTGTTTTCCTTTGCTACCAAAGAAGGATTCGTAGTAACTCCATCAAGAAGTCCTAATTCCTCTGCCTCTCTAATTTCGTTTAAATTTGCACTATCTAGAAAGAATTTCATTTACTAATAATACTTTATTTTTTCGTAATTTAAATAAAAGTTTGACAAAAATGATAAAACTAGGAAAATAAAGGAATAAATTATGGCGAATAAAAGTAAATCAGCTAAGAAGAGAGTTAGACAAGATGTCAAAAGAAGACTGAGAAATAAGTCTGCTCTTTCTAGTATTAAAACAAAACTTAAGGCTTATAAAGCATCACTGGCTGAGGGGTCAGATAATAAAGATGAGTTATTACGTAGTGTTGTTTCAGCTTTTCATAAGGCGGCATCGAAAGGAATAATTCACAAAAGAAACGCTTCTAGAAATATTTCAAGAATTTCAAAATTATCTTAATTTTTACATAGTTTTTTAAATAAATTTAACAAGATATTGTCATAGTCTAGATTTGTAGTTTTCAATAAAACGTCAACTTCTCTTAGTGCCCGTAGTCCTTCTAGTATCTCGTTACTATTCTTACGATTAGTCTCTTGATCAAAATATTTATACTGATATTTAGACACCTTTGTTGACTTCATTATTTCTTCGCTAGAATAGGATGCACCCTTTAAGCTTTTAATTTTCAAGTAAGTTCTAAATCTCCAAGTTATTCTTGATATTTCAAGAAATATATTTTCTTTAAAATTAGTTTTTTGAATCTCAAGCAAACAAGCTTTTAGATTTTTATCATTGATATAATTCATTAAATCATAGCTCTCTTTAAAGGAGTCACTTCTTTGGTCTTCGAGTAAATCATCAACTAGATTCTGATTTAAAGAATTAGCTTTGTTTAAGGTCTGAATTTTTTCGATAAAAGAGATGATTGTTAATTTATTCTTAGATTTCTCAGCTAACTTTATTATGTTCTTTTCTTTTAATTCTACACTTCTAGATTTAAGTTGATTCTTGATGAAATTTATTGTTCCTTTTATTGAATCATCCTCAGAATCTTCAAAATCACATTCAATATCTATTTTTTTATTTTCAAGGATAAAAATATGTTTTGTAGTTTTCATCGGATCTAATAGATACTCTTGTATTTGCTCTATTATTTCAGAATCTTTTTCTTTAATCCCACTTACAATTACATATCTGAATTCGGAAGAATAGGGATAGGTGTTAAATGTACTAATTAAATTTAGTACATCTTTATTCTTGTTAAAGTCGAAGAAGGTTATGTTGTCTAGAGCATCATCTGATTTTAAGTTAAGAGCTTCTTTAATAGCATGTAGCGAATAACTTGTGGAATCAACTATTTTAAGTGTAATTGCCTCTTTGTGTTCTATAAACTTTTCTATGCTGATATTCATACTCTTCATTATTATAGTTATAATAACCCAAAGTGATAAATAAAATCTTAATAAAGTATTTCGATACACCACAAAATTATGAAGATTTTGATATACTTTTAAATCGTAGCCACTTTGATATTTTATGTGACAACTCCTTAGGCCACTTACTTTTTCTTGAATATAATGACGTATATACCGTTGGTAGATTTACTAAAAACAAGAACTACAAAAACCTACCATTTGTTCGCTCTTCTCGTGGTGGCGATATAACTTTCCATGGTCATGGACAGCAAGTGTTTTATCCAGTCCTTAATATAAAAAGACTAGGGATTTCTCTTCATGATTTTATTGATTTAATGCATAATTTTTTAATTAAATTTTTACAATCAAAAGATATTTCTGCACATAGGAGCAAAAAAGGACCCGGTTTATGGGTTGATGATAATAAAATATCATTTTTTGGAGTTGCAGTTAAAAAGGGCATCACTTTGCATGGAATCTCATTGAATATAAAGTGCGATTTAAGTAAATTTGAATTGATTAATCCATGTGGTGATTCAAGTATAAAGGTGGGGAATTTGGAAATATTGGACAAAATAGAAAGAAGCATGCTAATTCGAGAATTAAGTAGTTTTTTTGTCGATGAATTAGAACTCTATTTTCCTTAACCGAAGAAAAACGGAATCTCTATTTCTGCTGATTCCTTAGAGTCAGAACCATGAATTATATTCTTATCAATTGAGTCTGCGTAATCAGCTCTTATTGTTCCTTCTGCTGCTTCAGATGGGTCGGTAGCACCCATTATCTCTCTTACTCTCAATATTGCATTTTCTCCTTTTATCACGAAAGGCACGCAAGGACCAGAAGTCATAAAACTTACTAGTTCCTTGAAAAAAGGACGCTCTTTATGAATGGAATAGAATTCCCCGGCTTGCTCGTTAGTCAATGTTAAACGCTTAATGTTTATTATTTCAAAACCATTATCTTCAAACTTTTTTAAAATTGTTCCGATCAGCTTCTTGTTTACTCCGTCAGGTTTTATGATAGATAGTGTTTCTTCCATTTTGTTTCTCCTTTATAGAACTATAGTTATGCATCTTTAATATACTCAAGAAACTTTGACCTTGTAAATAGGTTGATTTATTATAGAAAAAAGGGCGATAAATCATGGATGATAAAATTATGAGACAAATTGAAGCTTTAGCTAAATCGACGAGATTGGCTTCATATCAAATAGCAAAGGCTTCGACTGAAGAAAAAAATAATATTTTAAAGAAAATCATATCTGGTCTCGAGGACTCAAGGAGCAAGATACTAGAGGCGAACAAGGTCGATTTGTTATCAATTGAAAAGAAAAATCTTAATAACGCTTTTATTGAAAGAATGACTCTAGATGAAAAGAAGATTAATCAAATGAAGCAAAATATTGAAGACGTTATTCTGCTAGATGATCCTGTTGGAAAGAGAGAAGTTCTTTCTAAAAGACCAAATGGATTAAGTGTATATAAGCAGTCGATTCCATTAGGTGTTATATCTATAATTTATGAGTCTAGACCGAATGTTACTTCTGATGCAGCAGTCTTATGCCTCAAGTCAGGAAACGCAACAATACTCAGGGGCGGCTCTGAATGCTTTAATACTAATCTTTGTATTATAGAAATAATTAAGAATGCTTTAACTGAAAGTGGTTTTGATTCCAATTCAATTAACATGATACCTATTACTGATAGAGAGGCTTTGAAATTTATTCTTACTTTGGATGAATATATAGACTTGGTAATACCAAGGGGGGGTGAAAGCCTTATAAGGTTTATATCTAACTTCTCAAGAATACCTGTGATAAAACATTACAAAGGGGTTTGTCATGTATATATAGATGAGTTTGCAGATATTCAGAAAGCAATTGAAATAGCAGTCAATTCTAAGGTTCAAAGGCCCGGGGTCTGCAATTCAATGGAAACTCTTTTGGTTCATGAGAAAGTAGCCTCAGAAACTCTTCCAAAGTTATTTAAAATGCTTGAATCTAAAAAAGTAAAGGTTCATGCGGATAACAAGATTAAAGAAATAGCTAATAATGAAAATATAATACAAGTAGCTGAGGACGACTGGTGTAGAGAATACCTAGACTTAGAAATGAACATTAAAATTGTTAACAATATTGATGATGCTATAAACCATATTGAGAAATATGGGTCCCTTCATACTGAATCAATAGTTACTGACAATAAGGAAAGTGCTGAGTACTTTATTAACTCTGTAAATTCCTCAGCCATTATGCACAATGCCTCGACACGGTTTAATGATGGAAACGAGTTAGGCTTAGGAGCTGAAATCGGAATAAGTACGACAAAGCTTCATGCTTTTGGCCCTATGGGACTTAACGAGCTAACAACTAAAAAGTTTGTTATCTTAGGAGAAGGGCAAATTAAGCAAAATGCTTGAGAAGCTAGAAGTTACAAATTTATCTATTCTAGGTAGTATTGAAGTGAATTTCAGTAATGGGCTTAATATAGCAACAGGAGAAACTGGGGCTGGAAAGTCTTTAATGCTTAGTACCCTGGTTTTTTTTCCAGCCAAGAAATTTCCCCTCGAACTAATTAAGAATAAAGATGATGAGACAGTAATATCAGTTCTAGTTAGATTAAAAAGTAAAAATATGAAAAAGATTTTTCTAGAAAACAATCTCAAGATTGAATGCAATGATTTATTTAAAATCGTGAGGAAAATTAGTTCCAATAAAATAACTAAATATTATATTAATAATGTAAAAGTGAAAGCAGATATAGTGACTCAGATATTTGAAAATTATTTTTCTTTTTTTGTGCAAGGAGCACAATCTTTTTTGATAGATAAGAGCTATCAACTTTATGTTTTAGACAAGTTTGTTAATATTGAAGATTTACTTTTGTCTTATAAATCTAATTATATTAAATATGTGGAATCATTAAAGCGGCTTAATAAGATAATCGCTGAAAAAAAAGAAATTGATGAAAAAAGAGAATTCCTAAATTTTCAATTCAATGAGCTTAGTAAAATAGATATTAAAAATGTAGACCAGGAGTTGGAATTTATAGAAGAAGTAAAGAACCAAAGGATGATTAATGAAAATAAAGAGGCCATCGCAGGATTAATTTCATATATCGATAGTGATGGAACAAATACGATTAATCAGATTCAAACCAAAATAGCGAAAACAAGCTTTCTTGATGAAAACATAAATAAGATTGTTGAGGAACTATCCTCCAATATAAGTGAATTGTCTTATCAAGTGTCTATGCTGGCTAATGAAGCTTCTGTTGATGAATTATTTAGCAATAAACAAGAGCAATTATTCTTATTAAAAGATCTTAGAAGAAAGTATAAGCTGACTACAGATGAATTAATTAAAAAAAGAGATGATATAAAGGGGATGTTTTCTCGCGAGGCTGGTATTGATGATATGATTTCTAAAACTCAGAAAGAGAATAGTCTTTTAAAAACTATTTGCTTAGATGAAGCTTTTATCATTTCAAAAAAACGTAAAAAAGGCTCTCTTCTTTTAAGTAAATTAATTAGGAAAGGACTTGTTGATTTGGGTATACCAAATTCAAATTGGATTGTTAGTTTTCGGGAGATAGAAATTTCTAATAATGGTGTTGATGATATTGAATTTCTTTTCTCAGCGAATCCAGATTTCTCTCCAGAGCCATTAAAGTCTGTTGCTTCAGGAGGTGAACTATCAAGAATGATGCTAGTAATTTCTTTAGAAATCTCCAAAGTTTTTGAAAGTAAGATTGTTTTATTTGATGAACCGGATGTTGGACTAGGTGGAGCTGTTGCCGAAAAATTGGGTGAAAAAATTGCGAGGTTGTCTAAGTCTTCACAGGTGCTATGTATTAGCCACTTACCCCAGGTTGCATCTTTTGCAGATACTCATCTATTGATTTCAAAGAAATTAAACAAAGGGGTAACTCATATAGATGTAAAAAGTCTTACAAAGGAAGAACGAGTGAATGAAATTGCCAGGATGATAAGCGGAAGAAAGATAGAAGAAGAAGCTTTAATTTTGGCTAATAAGATGATTAAATGATAAATACTATTCCAGTTACGACAGTGACCCAGCTGCCATCCTCAGGTCCATTGGCAACACTAGTTATTGCCTGAGTCCTTACGGTGTTCCCACTTATTTTCCAAATATCTTTTTGCTCGTTATAGTTTTTGTTTGAATCAAAAGGTGCACCAATAGTAGTCGCAAGCATATATGCAGCTAAATCCTCAGCATATTCACCTGATCTTTTTTTACTCTCACCATAGCTGTGGTGTTCAGATAGATAGCCGTGCTTACTTCTATCCTCAGGCATTGCAATGCCAACCGATGAAGTAATTCTCCTTTTTGGCTCAGAGGTTGATGCATCACTTAAAACCACATATACAATTTGTCCCGCAGAAAGCATCTTAAGACCTTTAGCTCTAGTGACTATTTTGCAATATGGGGGCATAATGCTGGAAACTTTAACTAAATTAAATTCTGCTATTTTTGCATTTCTAAGAGCCATCTCGAAACTTGTCAACTTCTCTTTACTTTGACCTTTGCCTTTAGTGAAAAAAGCGTATTTTGGAACCATAGATACCCTCTCTATTTAAGTATAATTTCTAAATTTAAATTTTAGCCAAATATTTTATTTAGTAAATTGAATTCTTCTTAAAAAAATTGAAATTATATTGATAATGTATTATTAATTAGATAAATGAGTAACCTTTTAAAGAGATTTCTAACATGCTTGGTACTTCTACCGATAGTGATTTATTCAGTTTTTATGGGAGGGATAATCTTTACTGGATTTGTGCTGATAGTGATTTCTTTAGCCTTCTGGGAACATGAGAAGATATTAAAATCACGTTCCAAAAGAATGTCCATAGTTTCTTATTTGATACTGTTAACCCTATGTATTTCGTCTTATGTTAATCCTCAGCTATTTCTTTATTTGTCTACTTTGATTTTCACGATCTGGTTAATCAGGATTTTCTTCAAAAGGGTTCAAATTCAAAGTTTTTGGGACTCTTATATGTTTATTATCTTATATATTGGTTTCGGAATTAGTTTTTCAGTTTTAATTAGGAATCTTGATAATGGATTAGTTCTATTGTCTTGCGTACTAATTGTTTCATCTATTAATGATATATCTGCATATATAGTTGGAAAATTTTTTGGTGTTACTAAAGCTTTCCCTAGAGTCAGCCCTAATAAGACTTATGAAGGCTCTATTGCAGGAATTATATCGTCAATTTTAATCACAATATTTCTTTTTGACTATCTGAATCTTATGACTACATTATTTGAATCAATGTTTATTGGAATGATTATTTCTTTTTTAGGAATTATTGGCGACTTAGTAGAGTCTCTTATAAAAAGGAAATCCGGTGTAAAGGATACTGGCGATCTGTTGCCTGGCCATGGAGGAGTCTTGGATAGGATTGATAGCTTAATATTAATCTTACCTTTTTTTTATTTAGTTGCTATTTATCTAGGATATTAATATGTTTGGAAAGAAAAAGAAATTCAAATTAACAGCTGCAATATTACTATTGATTTTTATTTACGCCCTGCATGCCTTATATGTTATGTTTGCTCACACCCCTAGCCTTGAATTATTATCAAAGAATACAATTTCTTACTCAGGTTTAAGGGCCAAAGTTAATTCAGGCAATACTAGAGTTTCTTTAATTAAGGTTTCTTTAGGTACAGAAGAGAATCTTATTTATCCAATTTACGAAGAGAGTAGCTTAGATAAAGATTTTAAAGAAAAATTTATTTCTATTCCTTTAAGTCCCGAAGACGAAGCCGTTAAGTTTATAAAGAAGAATAAATTAGAATCTTTATATATCTATTATTCAATTAACTACAGTAATAAATTTTTTGATTCTGATATTAATAAGAAAATTAAGATTAGCATAGACTTTGAACCACCTAGTATAAAGTCAGTAAAAACAGATTCATATTTGTATCTTGGTGGAATAGGTTATGTAACCTACGAAACTAGCAGTGATACGTACAGTTCATATGTTGATACAGGATTAGATAATAAATTTTACCCCATAACCAGGATTAATAAGGACAGCATCTCAAATTTAGTTTATTTTACTTGCGGAAACAAGCCCTGCAAAAATGGAAAAATTAAAATTATTGCTGAAGACCTGTCTGGTAACTCACTAGTCCTCTTTAAAAAAGTAAAGACACTGAGAAATAAAAAATGGAAAACCTCGGATATTGTTATTGATTTAGATTTCGTAAGGAATAAATATAATGAGATTTTTAATACAAACATAGAAACTGTTTCTGTCGATAATTTTTTGGAATTAAATCTAGAATTACGAAAAAAGAATAATTTAGAGATATCTTCTCAAACTAAAAAAATAACCAAAGAACCTATCACTTTGGGTAAATTCTTCCAATTGAGAAATTCAAAAGTTTTTTCAAGGTTTAGTGATAAAAGAAATTACTTCTTTGATGATATGGAAAGTTCATTGATGAGTACTTATCACTGGGGATACGATTTGTCATCTATCGAGAATGCTAAAGTTTATGCATCGTCGGAGGGCGTTGTGTCCTTCTTGAGTAATGATGGTCTAGGGATATATGGAAAAACAATAGTAATTAACCACGGGCTAGGTTTTTATTCTCTATATAGCCATTTAAGTGAAATATCAGTTAGGGTTGGGGACACAGTTTCTAGTAAAGTAGTAATCGGCAAAACAGGACAGTCAGGTCTTGCTTTTGGAGATCATTTGCATTTTGGCTCATATATTCAAGGTGTACCTTTTGATTCAAATGAGATTTGGGATAAAAAATATTTCAACCAGAAAGTGTTAAGTGTGTATAAGAATTTTATTAACTCAAAAAAGATTAATTCAAATAGTGAAGGGAGGCTTAAGGCTGAATGATTATATACGGTGTCAATCCTGTTTTAGATTGTATCAACTTATATTCAGAAAAGATTGTAAAATTATATGTATCTAAAAGAAGTATTAATAAATTTTCTAAGAAGCAACTCGGGATGATAAAAGACATAAGTATTGAATATCTCTCAGATAGAGAATTTGAAAATCTATCAAAAACTAATAACCATCAATCGGTTGCTGCAGAAATTAAAGTAAATCCTATTATGGGGTTGAGCGAATTAAAGCAGAATATTAACGATTTAGGTAAAGTGGTTATATTGGACCATATACAGGACCCACAAAACATAGGTGCAATTGCAAGAACCGCTGTTTTTTTTGGAGTATCTACGATTATTCTTCCAAGTAACAGAACCGCTTCTGTTTCACCTGGCTCTGTAAAATCTTCTTCTGGATCAATTTTCTCTGTAAATTTTTACCAAGTATCTAATCTTGGAAATGCTATTGATGAGCTTAAAGGTAAAGATTATTGGATACTTGGGGCGCACCTTGATGGCGATGATTATAAAGATGCAAAATATGATAAATTTATTGATGAAAAAATCGCTATTGTAATGGGATCCGAGGAGAAAGGTCTGAGTCCGTTAATTAGTAAAAATTGTGATATATTGGTACGAATAAAAAGGAAAGGTTTAACGAACTCTCTTAATGTTAATGTGGCAACTGCAATCTTACTTAGTAGGTTCCTAAGTTGATTGATCTTTTTGTAGCTTCTATTATTCAGGGTATAACTGAATTTATTCCTGTAAGCTCATCTCTACATCTGATAATCTATAGTAAATTTTTTTCTGCTGAATCACTAAGTTTGCTAATGATTGCTACTATGCATATGGGTTCTGTTCTAGGACTTTCTTGTTTCTTCTTGATTGATACAAAGCCTAAGCTAGGAATTTTAAAGAATCGAAATTTTATAAAATCAATAATTATTTCTACACTTCCAATTTTTATAGTTGGAATCTTTATGTATGACTTAATTGAGAATACTGGAGAGATTAACTCCTTGATGGTTTTTACTACAGTTTTTTTTGGATTAGCATTATTTTTCTCAGACAGTCTTTCTAAAAGTAATAAGTCCTTAAGAAATATATCTTATAGAGATTCCTTGTTGATAGGATTATCCCAATGTCTTTCTTTGATTCCTGGTGTCAGCCGATCTGCATCTACAATAATTTTATCAAGAATATTGAATATAGATAGGGAAAGTTCAATATTATACTCAGTTGTTCTTTCAGTGCCAGTTATTATTGGAGCTTTTTCCATTGCAATCCTTAAGGTCGATATTGATAAAATTATTATTAATGATATTTGGGTCGATATAATACTTTCATTGACCTTTTCTTTTTTAAGTTCCTATCTTACTTTAAGGCTCTTCTACGAATTTTCTAGAGTTAGTGGATTTGCTATCTTTGCAATTTATAGAGTATTGTTGGGTCTAATTTTATTTTTACAAATTTAGAAATTGATTTACATTCATAACTTTTATATTCAACGACTTAGCTTTCTCTAGCTTTGATCCCGAGTTTTCGCCACTAATAAGAATATCGGTATTCTTGCTTACAGAGCTGACAACCTTCCCTTGTTGCTTGACTATAATATTACTTAATTCTTCTCTAGAATAATTTTTAAGTTTCCCAGTTATGCAAATTGACTTTCCCAGAAATTTATCTCCTTCAATGAGGCTATCTTTACTGATCTTAATTCCGCTATCTAGCATTGTTTTAATCTCTTCTTTATTCTTATTAACCGAAAAGTATTCGACAACACTTTTTGCAATCTCTGTGCCAATGCCATCTACAGACTCAATTTGATTTTCTTTTGCAGATGATATTTTATCAATGTTTACAAAGTTTTTTGCTAAAAGATTTGAGATATTCTCACCTACATGCCTTATTCCAAGAGAGCTTATAAATTTAGCAAGAGGAATAGTCTTCTTGTTGTTAATTTCTAGAATCAAATTTTCAGCAAGTTTTTCACCAAAACCTTCAAGCTCTAAAAGCTTATTCTTTTTTAAGCTAAAGACATCAGGTATATCTTTAATAATATTGCTTGAGACTAAGTTGTCTACAATGCTCTCACCCAAGCCAACTATATTAAAACACTTCTTAGATGCAAGATAAGCTACTTTTCTTTTTAATACTTCAATGCAATTTGTTTCCTTGCAAAAAAGATAAGAACCTTCTTTCGATAGTAGTGATTTACATGATGGGCACTTTGTTGGGAGTTTAAATTTAGTAGAGTTAATTTTTTTAGAAACCTTTAGGACTTTAGGTATCACATCTCCTGCTCTTTCTATTAAGACCTCATCGTTAGTATTCAAATTAAGTAACTTTATTTGGTCAAAATTATGTAGCGAAGCTCTTCTTACTTTAACCCCTCCTAGAGTTACCTCATGTAGTTCGGCAACTGGGGTAATCATTCCAGTTCGACCAATTTGATAAGTAATTTGTTTAACTTTGGTTTTTGCTACCATTGATGGGAATTTAATTGCTGCTGCCCATTTAGGATATTTAGAAGTAAAACCTAATATCTTTTGATCATTAAAATTGTTTAGTTTGATTACCAATCCATCAATTTCATAATCTAATTCGGCTCTCTTGTACAGTACAGCTTCAAAGTGCTCTTGAATAAAATTTATATTATCAGCTTTTATGAATTCTCCTAAAATTAAAAAGCCCCATTCCTTAAACTTTAATATGAGCTCAAGCTCAGTTTCAATATTAAGATTCATTGACATACCTAATCCCCATGGAATAAAGATTAGTGGCCTATTTGCGGTTATTTTAGTATCCAATTGTCTTAGCGATCCAGCTGCAGCATTACGGGGATTAGAGAAAGCCTGATTACTTTTCTCCAGTTTCTTATTTAAAGAAGCAAATTCTTTTAACGGAAATATTACCTCACCTCTGATTTCAATCAATCCTTGTGGAGCATTATCCAGAAGCTTTAAAGGGACATTCTTTATTGTCTTAATATTTGCAGTTATATCCTCACCAGTCGAACCATCACCCCTAGTTGCAGCAGAATTGTAAATACCATCTTTGTATGTTATTGAAACTGATGATCCATCGAATTTTGGCTCTAATATAAAGGAGGGATCTTTAATAGTTTTTTGAATCTTAATAATAAATTTCTCAAGCTCATTTTTGTTTGATATGTTTTCAAGGCTATACATTTTTTCTAAGTGTTTGAATTTTTGAAAGTTTTTTGAGATAAACCCACCTACTTTTTGAGAAGGTGAATTTGGATCTTTTAGTGTCGGATTTTCCTCTTCTAATTCTAGCAGTTCCCTTAAGATTAAATCAAATTCTGCATCACTAATTTCTGGTTTATCTTCAAGGTAGTAGCGTTTATTGTGATAATTGATTAGTTTTATTAAATCATCAATTCTCTTTTTTTTAGCATTAAAATTCATTAATTATAAGAATACAATATATATAAGCCTTTTTGAATTACTAATGAGTGATGATATATTTTTTAAATGAGAGTGTTAATGTTGGGCTGTGGCTCCTCAGTGGGGTCTCCTGTTTTAGGGAGAGATATCAAAGGAGTTCATCAAAAAGATTGGAGAACCCGTAGTTCTCTTTTTGTCACAATTGAAGAAGTAAATATATTGATAGACACAACTCCAGACTTTAGGCAACAGGCTCTAGCAAACAATGTTAGAAATATAGATTTTGTTTTATATACGCATTCTCATGCAGACCATACCCATGGAATTGATGACTTAAGAATCTTTAGCTACATAAAAAAAGATAAAATTAACTGTTTTGCTAATAAATTCACGATAGAAGAGATAAAGAAGAATTTTTCCTATATTTTCAACAAAAAGAACATTTCAGGTAGACCTCGACTAGACTTAAGGGAAATTACTAGCTCATTCATCGAACAAGGTGTGGAGATAGTTCCTCTACCAATTAAACATAAAAATTGGGATATATTAGGTTATAAAATTAACAATTTTGCTTATATTACAGACTGTAGTTTTATCCCTGATGAAACACTGTCTAAGATTGAGAACCTAGACCTCCTTGTTATTGATGCACTGAGATATTCGAAACACGATGCTCATCTATCAGTCGACGAAGCCATATTAATTGCAAAAAAAGTGGGCGCAAAAAGGACAATACTTACGCATATGGGTTCAGATTTAAAATATAGCGAGCTGCTTGGGTACCTTCCAAAAGGAATAGAACCAGGTTATGATGGTTTAGTAGTAAATTTATAGATTTAGGTTTTGTTATGCATGAGCTTAGGAGTAACTTAACAAAAGATAAAAAATCGAAAATTGTTCTTTTCGTTTTAGATGGAGTCGGTGGAATTCCTTATCCTAAGCTTACAGAACTTGAATCTGCCAAGACCCCATCTTTAGATAAGTTAGTTAAAAAATCAGAGACCGGAGCTCATATTCCAATTCTAAGTGGTCTTACCCCTGGGAGTGGCGCAGCTCATTTGTCCTTGTTTGGATATGATCCTTTAAGTTACAACATCGGTAGAGGAATCCTTGAAGCATTAGGACTAGATGTGCATGTCACGGACAAAGATTTACTTATACGAGGTAATTTCTCAACTGCAAAAGGAAATGGAGCTAAAATCATCATTACTGATAGACGAGCTGGAAGAATTACAACCGAAACTAATAAAAGAGTAATAAAAATATTGCAATCTAAAATTAAAAACATTGATGGAGTTGGCGTGGAATTTATTCCTGGCCTTGAACATAGATTCGTTTGTAAATTAAAATTTAAGAGAAAACTTGAAAGCACTGAGTCTATGATTGTCGATACAGACCCTGAGGAGGTAGGAGTACCACCTTTAGCACCTAAAAATATTAACAAGAAGTCTCTTAAAGTTTCTAAGATAATTACAAAGTTGATATCGTTAATAAGAATTGCTCTTAAGAATGAAAAAAGAGCAAATTATGTTTTACTAAGAGGATTTTCTGTCTTTCCTAAAATTCCAACTATTCAATCACTTTATGGATTAAGGGCAGCATCAATAGTGACTTACCCCATGTATAAAGGTATTTCTAAGCTGGTTGGAATGACCCCTCTTAGGGTTAAGGGGTCTAGTATTGAGTCACAAGTACAAACCTTAAAAGAAGAGTTCGATAATTATGATTTTTTCTATTTTCACATTAAGAAAACTGATAGCTTTGGGGAAGATGGAAATTTTAGAGAAAAAATAAAAGTGATTGAAAACTTTGATAAACAATTAGAAAAAGTTTTAAAATTAAGATTTGATGTAGTTTGTATTACCGGCGACCACTCTACACCGTCAAAAATGAAAAGCCATAGCTGGCACCCTGTTCCAGTAATTATAAATTCTAAGAACAGCTTTTATGGAACTTCCAAAAGATTTACAGAAAAAGAATGTATAAAGGGAATGATGGGCTTATTTGAAGGTAAAAATTTAATGAATTTTATTCTTGCTCATGCAGAAATGCTTAGTAAGTTCGGAGCTTAATTTTCTTTGCCGAAGTGGCGGAATTGGTAGACGCGCCATCTTGAGGGGGTGGTGTCTTCGGATGTGCGGGTTCGAGTCCCGCCTTCGGCAATTTTAAATTTTTCAGTTATAATTTATTATGAATAAGGGAATTGTTATTGTTGATCATGGATCAAAAAAAATTGAAAGCAACCAAATGCTCTTAGATGTTACGAATCTTTTCTATGAGCGATTTTCCTTAAAATATAGTATCATTGAACCAGCTCATATGGAGCTTGCTGAACCTTCCATTGAAACAGCTTATGGCAATTGTGTCAAAAAGGGGGCTGATTTCATCGTAATATGCCCCTTCTTTCTTGGACCCGGAAGACATTGGCAACAAGATATTCCTTGTTTGGCACTTGAGGCTTCTAAGAAATTTCCTGGTACAAATTATCATGTTGCAAAACCACTTGGTGTAGATGATTTAATATTAGACCTTCTGGAAAAGAGACTTTCTACTTGTACTGGCAACAGCTTTAGTTGCTCTGAATGTGAAGGTACACTAAGGGCTGGTAATCTATAATTCCATTATTTTATATTTTACATTAGAATAATATTACTATGTTAATCAAAGGTAATTACTTAATAATTATTTCTGGCCCTTCTGGAGTAGGTAAATCTACTATAACTTCTAAATTACTTGCAAGTTCTAAAAATCTAGATTTTTCTGTCTCTTATACAACTAGAGAAAAAAGACCTAGTGAATTAAACAATGATCATTACGTATTTATTTCAAGAAGAGAATTTGAAGATTTAATCAACAAAAACGCTTTTCTTGAGTATGAGGAGGTTCATGGAAATTATTATGGTACACCCTTAAAACCAATAGAAGATTCTTTAAAGTTTAGACATAGCATACTTCTCGATATAGATGTTAAAGGTGCATATAATATTATCAACACTAATCACTTTGATTCTATATCCTTTTTTATAAGACCACCTTCTATTGAAACTTTAAAAGATAGATTGACAGATAGAGGTGATATGAAAACAGATCAGATTGAAAAAAGGATAATAGAAGCAAAGAATGAAATAATGAAATCAATTCATTTTGATCATCTTATTGTGAACGATAACTTTGATGACTGTTATAGTGAGATTGAGAGAATATTATCGAGCATGTAAATGATTAGATTTAATGATATTCTAGAAAAAGTTCATCCTTATTTAACCACTGAAGATATTGCAGAGGTGACAAAAGCTTATGCTTATTCTGCCAAGGTACATGGAGGACAAAAAAGATATTCTGGTGAACCATACCTAATACATCCCATGGAAGTAACTTCGATTCTAGCTGATATTAGACTCGATAAGGAGTCTATAATTACAGGTCTCCTACATGATACAATAGAAGATACACTCGCTACAAAAGATGATATAACTAGAATATTTGGTGAAGAAGTGTGCGCTCTTGTCGATGGTGTAACCAAGATTAGTAAGTTAAAGATTAGCTCTACCTTTGAAAAACAGGCTGAGGATTTTAGAAAGCTGATATTAGCAACAGGAAAAGATATTAGGGTAATCTTGGTCAAATTGGCCGATAGACTTCACAATATAAGAACTATTTCGCATCTTCCTGAGGAAAGAAAAAGAATTTTTGCTAAAGAAACTGTTGATTTATATGCTCCATTAGCTGATAGGCTAGGAATTTACTGGATCAGGACAGAACTTGAAGATAGATGCTTTGAAGTCTTAAAACCTAATGAATATGACGAGATTTCGAGAATGTTTAATTCTAAAAAGGATGAATGGGAGAAGTATTCATCTGAGATTAAAAGCTTGCTTCAATCTGAATTAGATAAGTTTAATTTGGATGCATCAGTGAACACAAGATTTAAAAATTTTTATAGTATTTACAAAAAAATGATTAAGAAGAATTTGGACCCAGATAAAGTTCTTGATATTAAAGCATTTAGAATTATCTCAAATGATATAGCTTCTTGTTACGCAGCATTAGGGGCTGTCCATTCAACTTGGAAACCTATACCAGGAAGATTTAAAGATTATATTGCTTTGCCAAAAAGTAATGGTTATCAATCTTTACATACTGTCGTCATAGGCCCCTTTGGGGACAAGGTTGAAGTTCAGATTAGAACTGAGGAAATGCATGAGATTGCAGAGTATGGTGTTGCAGCTCATTGGAAATATAAAATTGATACTAAAGAAAGAAAGAAGTTAATCGATTTACCGGAAAGTGTAAAAAATATTTTTGAAACCCAAACCTTAAGTGACCCTAGAGAATTTATTGATGCAATTAAAGATGAGTTGATTACCGATTTTGTTTATGTATTTACCCCTAAAGGTGAACTGAAAGAACTACCAATTGATTCGTGTGTAATTGATTTTGCATATGCAATTCATACAGACTTAGGCAACAAGTGCTCTGGAGCTAGAGTGAACGGAGCCATAGTTCCATTCTCATATAAGTTAAAAAGCGGGGATGCTATAGAGATTATAGTGAACAAGAACCGAGAACCCTCCAAAGATTGGTTAAAATATGTGGTATCTTCAAAAGCCAAATCTAAAATAAGAAGTTCGATAAAGAGTATTGTTTCAAAAGATTCTGAAAAGATTGGTAAAGAAATCTTGAGTAAAAAGTTGGCAAAGTACGGATTAAATATCGCTGACCCCACAGTAATTGAAAAGCTTAAAGTTTTTTCAGTAGAAAAAAAATTAAAAAATCTTGAAAATCTCTATATAAACTACAGTCTTTCAAAAGTTAATATTGTTGAGATACTAAATTGTTTTAATTTAGGCGTAAAAACAAACCTAGAATCAAAAGAAAGAAATTATCTGAACCCGAATAATGCAATTATTGTTGGCGGGGCAAATAATGTTATGGTCAGAATGGCAAATTGCTGCGGCCCCATTTATGGGGATGAGATTATTGGTTTTATCACACTAGGCAAGGGGATATCTATTCATAGAATTTCATGTAAACAAATTCTAGAAGTTGACTCTACAAGGCTTGTAGAAGCTCTATGGGATAATACATATGACCTTAAATCTACTACTAGTTTAAGGCTTTATTGTAATGATAAAACTGGAATACTGTCTGAAGTATCTAATCTAATTGCGAAACATGAATCAAATATAATAAAAATTAATGCAAAAAAAATATCTTCTTCCAAGTCCTCGATTTATTTAGAGATTTTAGTTAAAAATGCTAAGCACTTATATGAAATAACTCGTGGTTTAGATTCTATACCAGATGTTTATAGCGTAGAAAGGTTGCTAGCGCCGAATTCAGAATTTAACTTATTCGAAAAAAATAGTAGAATATAGCTTAACCAGTTATGGATTCAGAAAACAAAAGTTCCTCTAAATTTTTCTCAACGATTAAATCTCTACTTTTTGCCTTAATTGTCGCTTTGTTTATTAGATATATTTTTATTCAACCATTTAAGATTCCTTCAAAGTCAATGTATCCGACACTAATGGTAGGTGACCAGATTCTAGTTGATAGAGTAAGTTATGGGATAGGTATGCCCTGTTCAAAGTCTAAAATAGTTCCGGCATTTAAAGAAATCAAAAGAGGAGATGTTGTGGTCTTTAGGTACCCTAAAGACCTCAGCTCAACAAGTTGTCCAAATGGCGGATTTGTAGGACTATCAAGTGTTTATTACATTAAAAGGGTTGTGGGTCTTCCCGGAGATATTATCTCAATAGATTTAAATGATTTATATGTAAATGGAAATCTAATTTCTAAAGAAACATCAAAAAACTATCTCTTAGATGGTATTAATCACCAGGTATATGTAAATATGTTAAATCAGTCTGAAACAGAAGTTATTTATTCAGGAGATGGGAACTTTTTGGGAAACATAGAAGGCTTGGTAGTACCTCCTGAAAGCTATTTTGTTTTAGGTGACAATAGGGACAATAGTATGGACAGTAGGTTTTGGGGCTTTGTTCCAAGGGAGAATATTATAGGGAAGGCCTTTTTAATACATTTCTCGTGGAATAATAATTTTAAAAATGTTAAAGATATTCTTAGATTAAGGAGGTTTTTTAATACAATTAAATAACCAATATGCTACATATCTTAAGTGTTAACGACCTAACTGATGATTTCTTATATTCCTTGTGGTCAGATGCAAGTAAAAGAAAAGGGAAGAGTAATAATTCTTTAAAGGGAAAGGTTCTAACTAATCTATTTTATGAACCCTCCACTAGAACTTCTTCTTCTTTTTATAGTGCCATGAGCAGCTGTGGTGGTAGCGTAATTCCGATTAATAATGTTCAGTTTTCTAGTGTTGCAAAAGGGGAGTCTTTTGAAGATACCGTTATGACTATGTCAGCCATGAGCAATGCTATAGTGGTAAGGCATCCTGATAATGGCGCTGCAGATATTGCTGCAAAAGTAAGTTCTGTTCCAATAATCAATGCTGGTGATGGTAACTCCGAGCATCCTACCCAGACTATCATAGATGGTTTTACAATCTATAATTTTTTCAATAAGAAACTCTCAAATTTAAGAGTTACATTAGTTGGAGATTTAAAGAATGGAAGGACAGTTAAAAGCTTAGTTAAATTATTGAATAGATTTGATAATAATCATTTTAATTTCGTGAGCCCTAAAAATTTAAGCTTATCATTGGACCTGCCTAAAAGCTCCTATGAGACTAGTGATATCAATGAAGTCCTAAAAGAAACAGATGTACTCTATGTAACAAGAGTTCAAAAAGAAAGAGGAAGTGTTCATGATTACTCTTTAACATTAAAACAACTTGAATCTTTGCCTGAAAGTTCGATAGTGATGCACCCCTTTCCTAGAGTTAATGAAATCCCTGTTGAATTTGATAAAGATAGAAGAGCCAAGTATTTTGAGCAGATAAGATATGGTCTGTGGTGTAGGCAAATTCTACTAGAAAGAGTTATGAAATAAATGAAGATATTGATAAAAAATGGTTTGCTAGTTGATCCATCACAAAAGATTAATAAAATTATGAATGTCGAAATTCATAACGGGATTATCTCAAATCTTCATACAAAAAAAAATATTAATGAGAAAATATTTGACCAGGTGATAGATGCTAAAGGTCTTGTTGTTGCGCCAGGTCTAGTTGATATCCATGTTCATTTAAGAGACCCCGGGTTTAAACACAAGGAAACAATTGATACAGGCTCTCATGCAGCAGTAGCGGGTGGTTTTACTTCAATTGCATGTATGCCCAACACATCACCTGCTAATGACCAACCTAGAATTACCAAATATATACTTGATAAGTCTAAAAAAGTAGGTTTGGTGAACATCTTTCCGATTGGTGCAATTACTAAGTCTTTGAACAATCTTAAGTTAGCAAAGATTATTGAAAATATTAAAGCTGGCTGTGTAGCAATTTCTGACGATGGGTTTCCAGTCTCTAACTCTAGGTTATTGTTCGACGCCATGATATTGGCAAAGAAAAATTCTTTCCCTGTTGTTTCACATTGTGAAGATTGTTCGTTTTCTGTCGATGGTGTAGCAAACGAAGGTAGTTTTTCTAGGAAGTATGGATTAAAAGGGATACCCAATATTTCTGAAGAACTAGGAATTATAAAAGATATAGCTATAGCGGAATATACAAATGCTCATTTACATGTATGCCACGTATCTACGGAGAATTCAGTTGAAATAATTAAAGAAGCTAAATCTAGGGGTGTGAATGTTACATGTGAAGCAACACCTCACCATTTTACTATTTCTGAGAATGATATTAAAGATTGTGATTCGAATTATAAAATGAACCCTCCTTTGAGAGCTAAAAGAGATGTTGTGGCCATAAAAAGAGGCCTTATAGATGGTACAATTGATGTTATAGCAACAGACCATGCACCTCATAGTGCTGAAGAAAAGAAGGCCGGATTTAAAAATGCACCATTTGGTATAACTGGGCTAGAGACAGCACTACCACTATCTTTAAAGTTGGTCCATGATAAGAAGATTTCTTTGAGTAATTTAATCTCACTTATGTCAACGAAGCCATCTAAAATAATTAATATTAATCGAGGAAGCCTTAGAAAAGGTCTTCATGCAGATTTAGTTATCTTTGATATGAACAGGAAAATAATTATAGACAAGAAAATGATGTATTCTAAAAGTAAAAATACTCCATTTGATGGAATCAAATTAAAAGGAAAAGTGATTAGAACAATTCTTAAAGGTAAGACTGTATATAGTTCTATTTAAATAAATTGAAATTTTCAAAAAATATTATACTGATAACTCTTTCTGCATTCTTCTTCTTTTATGCTTATCATGCTTTTTTAGTCTTACCTATAAGAATAATCTCACTAGGTGGTTCAGAGTTTGATATAGGACTGATAATGTCGATGGCAGGTATTAGCACACTCTTAGTAACTCCAATTTCAGGGATATTGGGCGACAAATATAAAAAAAAATATCTTTTAATGTCAGGAGCGCTGCTTTTAGCGTTAACTAATTTACTTTTTATATATTTTGATTCTATATATTATTCATATTTAATTCTTAGGTTTTTACAAGGATGCGCTTTTTCCTTGTTCTTTGTTTCAGCGGGTACATTAATTGCAGAGAACACACTAGAGCAGAATCAAACTCAAGCCTTAGGGTTCTTTGGAATTTTTGCAATTATTAACCATGCTCTAGCCCCTACTGTCTCAATTGAAATAATAAACTTGCTGTCATATGAATCTTTTTTTATATCTACAGCTCTAGCAAGTTTAATATCAGTGATAATTATTTTTATTATTAGAGTTGATTATTCTAAATCGAGTCAGATAAGTAATGAAAAAAATTTTTTAGAGCTACTGGAAAATAAAAAATTAAAATTAATTTGCTTAATAATGTTTTTAGTTGGCGGGTCTTTTTTAACTTGTTTAAATTTTACTGCTGTATTTAGTAAGTCTATTAGCGTCGTGCCTATAACTATTTTCTTCCTATCCTATACAATTATTGCTTTAATAATGAGAATATTCTTTGGATGGTTACCTGATAAATATGGACAAGTTACTTTTTGCAAGCCCGCGTTAATCTTTTACGGAATTTCAATAGGGGTCCTAGGGGTATCCTCTAATTTTATAGGAGTTATGATTGCCGGGCTTCTTTTTGGAGTCTCTCATGCGTTAGTGTATCCATCAATTTATACTTTGGCTTTGAGGTTTAGCGATATAAGTAATAAATCAAAAGCCTTCTCCATTTGCAGCGTTTCTTTTACTTCTGGTGGGATGATATTTTCTGTAATATATGGATTAATTGCAGAAACTTATAGTTTTAAAGTTATGTTTCTATCTTGTAGTATAATAGTAACTTTAGGTTTCTACTATTTTATGAAACTATTAGAAAAGGAAATATCTTATGAGTAATGACAATCAATACATAGAAAAAAGAAAAGAAAAGATTAGATCTCTTAGAGACATGGGGATAGATCCTTTTTCTAATAAATACGACAGAGAAAATTCAGTTGAGGATATCCTTTCAAAGTACTCAGGAACAAGTCCTAGCTCATTTAAGCCAGATAACTTAATTTTCAAAATTGCTGGAAGAGTTACCGCAATAAGAAGTTTTGGTAAATCTGCATTTATTAAGATTATTGATAATATGCATAAAATCCAAATTTTTATATCTAACGATTCTGTTGGCAAGGAGAAAATGGATTTCTTTAAAAAATATGTTGATGTTGGAGATTTTGTTGGAATTCAAGGACACGCTTTTTTTACTAGGACAGAGGAATTATCTTTAGAGGCTAATCATCTTCAACTTTTAACAAAATCAATAAATACCTTGCCTGAGAAATGGCATGGTCTTACAAATGTTGAGACTAGATATCGTCAGAGATACGTTGATCTAATTGCAAATAATAACGTTAAAGGGATATTTTTGTCTCGTTCAAAGATTGTTGCCGAGATAAGAAATTTTCTTATTATGAAGAACTTTTTAGAGGTTGAGACACCAATCCTTCATACAATCGCAGGGGGTGCGGCCGCCAGGCCATTTAAGACTCATCACAATACCTTGGATATGGATCTTACATTGAGGATTGCTCCCGAGCTGCATTTGAAAAGACTTGTGGTTGGCGGAATGGAGAAAGTTTTTGAAATAGGACGAAATTTTAGAAATGAAGGTATATCCACTCAGCATAATCCAGAGTTTACGATGATTGAGCTATATGAGGCCTACTCAGATTATGAAAAAATGATGGATCTTTTAGAGGAGCTGATTATAAGTTGTGTAAGGTTGTTCTCAAAAAATGAAAGGATTATTTATCAAGATAATGAAATCAATTTTAATGGACCATGGAAAAGAGTCAATATGATTGAGTGGTTATCAGAATCTATGGGGTATGATGTCCTAAATAATCCGGATAAAATTCTTTCTGAAGCAGACAAGATGAAGATTAATCATTTTAATGTCCCAGGAAAAGCTATAGTTGAGATTTTTGAGCAAAAATATTTAAAAGGAGTCTTGGATCCAGTTTTTGTTTTCGGTTTTCCTATAGACGTTTCACCTCTAGCAAGAAGAAGCAATGATAATCCTATGATCGCTGACAGGTTCGAGCTTTTTATTAATGAAAAAGAGATTGCTAATGCTTTCTCCGAGCTTAATGACCCCGAAGACCAATTGGAAAGATTTAACAAGCAACTAGAATTAAAATCTAGGGGTGATGATGAAGCGAATGATATGGATGAGGATTATATCAACGCTTTAGGTTACGGAATGCCGCCTACAGCAGGCGCTGGGTTGGGAATCGACAGGCTTGTAATGCTCTTGACTGATAGTGCGTCTATTCGAGAAGTCATACTTTTTCCACATATGAGAAATGAATAAATTTATTTTACTTATAACCCTAAATTATATTAAAAATTTTTTTAAAGAAAGAAATAATTCAGTTCCAGGCAGAATATCTATATTTTCCATTGCAGTATCTGTCTTTTCTCTGATAATAGTGCTTTCAGTTATGAAAGGATTTGAGGTAAAGGTTAAGGATAAAATTCTAAGAAGTTTCCCTCATATAATAATTAAGACAGAAGAAGATTTAAATCTTAAAAATATTGAAGGTATAAAGTCTACAGAAAGAACATCTGAAGATTATGCTGCACTTTTAGCAAGAAATAATTTTAACCTGATACAAGTTAAAGGGTTCGAAGATTCTGCGGACCCTTTGATGAACATAGCAAGAATTAGGAAAGATTATTACCCAATTCTTATAGGTAAAGATTTTGCAATTAAATTTGGACTACAAAAGAATTCAAAAATAGAAATTATGGCGGCTAACTTTTCAAATAAGAAGCTAGATATTAAGAAAGTTAAACTTTATATTGCAGCTATTGACGATTCTAAGTTGGGCCAAATTGATAGAATTTATATAAACAATAAACATAAAGATCTATTAGGATTAACAAGGGGAACCTTTATAGAGATAAATCTTGAGGAACCTTATAGGTCTAAAGAAATATCTAAACAAATAGTCCTTGCCTACCCAAGCCTTAAATTTAAGGTGATAGATTGGCAAACAATGAATAGTAGCTTTTTTAGTTTAATGAAACTAGAAAGATTATCAATTTCAATGTTCTTAATGTTCTTAATAATACTTTCAGCTACAAATATTTATTCCAATATCGTTAGCTTTATTGTTGAGAAGAAAAATGAAATTGGAACCTTAACTCTTCTTGGCGCATCTAAAAAGAATCTTGTTACAGTTTTTACTCTCGTTGGATTATTCTTAGGTTTAGTTGGGACTCTCATAGGCTGCATCCTATCGGGGATTACAATTTATATAATAATCAACACTGGAGTAGTAGATAGCCTTGCTATTGATATTTCTTTTTATCAGATTGAAGGATTTCCAATTCTCTATTCAATTGAGTACTTCATATACATTAGTTTATTTTCTTTAATTGCGGTACTGCTTTCTTCTTTTATTCCGTCCTATTTAATTTTAAATAAAGATTTAGAATCCTTAATTAGGAGAAAATATTAAAAGTTATGATTAAAATAAGAAACTTATTTAAAGTAATTGACGATAAAGAGATATTGAAGAACCTAAATATTAATATAAATAAAGGAGACTTTGTCTCTGTAGTAGGACCTTCAGGTTCAGGAAAAACTACTTTATTAAATATAATATTATCAATATCAATGAAATCATCAGGAACATACAGGTTTAATGAAGAGAATATTGAGGATATCTTAAATAGCACTAGCAAAATAAGAAGTTTCAGAAAAAGTGTTGGTATAATGTCTACATTTTCTCATCTTTTACCAAATCTTGATATTAAAGACAATATTCTTTTGCCAACTATTATTTCTGATTTAAATTTGAATAATGATTATTATGATAGTCTAATAGAGAAGCTTAAAATTGATAATATCATGAAAAACGAGGTTAGCTCTTTATCCTCAGGTGAAAAACAAAGAGTTCTTTTAGCAAGAGCTTTGATATTGAATCCTACAGTATTAGTAGCTGATGAGCCAACTTCAAATCTAGATAAAGAAAATGCTTTAAATATGATCGATATATTATGTAATTTGAATGAGCAAAATAAAACAACTATAATAATCGCTACTCATGATGATAATATTTACAATAAGACTAATTTAATTTTGAGAATCGAAGATGGAAATCTGAGTGAGGAGTAACATGAGAAAAATTTTATATTTTATTATAATTTCCTTCGTTTTTTTAACGCCTCTTGGTCCTTCAAGAAGCGAGTCTGTGAATTCAGTAAGTTTCAATTCTGAGCAAAATATTTCGTATGAAGGTTCTACTTTAGATAAAGTAGAGTTCTATGGAAATAAAATAATATTATTAGATAAGATTCAAGAAGTTTTTTCGCTTAAATCGGGAGATGTTTTTAAGAATGAAGATCTTAAGGAAGGCATCAAGGCCTTATATGGGACTAATTATTTTTATAGAATTGATGCCGTAATTAAAAAGATTGATAAAGAGCTAGTCCTTATAATAAGGTTTGAAGAAAACCCTATACTAGCAAGTTTTACAATAAAAGGCAACGATGAAGTCTCAGTTAAAGATTTATCTGAGCCTTTGAACCTTTCTATTGGGAAAATTATAAGTAGAAGACAATTAGATATATCAAAGAAGATAGTTGAACAGTTTTATTTCTATAAAGGATTTAACAACGTTGTTGTTGAAGATGCTATCTTTCCAATAGGTGAAAGTAAAATTGAATATGTTATTTCAATTAAGGAAGGTAAAAGAGGGTATGTAAAAGGAATTGACTTCATTGGAGTTGATGAGGCTTTTAAAAAGGAGCTCCTAAAGTCAATCGAAACTAAAGTTAGATGGGTTTGGTCACCAATAACAGGCAGAGGAAGATTGAGCCTTGAACTTGTAGATATGGATGAGCAAAATGTTAAACAGTTCTTTTTAAATAAGGGTTTCTTAGACATAAGGACTGATAAGCCAAAAGTTACTTATGATGAAGGTAAGGATGGATATAGAGTAGTTTTTAAGGTAAGCCAGGGAATTAGATATCGCACAAAGTCTATTGCAATTAAAGGTGATCTAATTGAAGACGAAAAAGTTTTAAAGGACTCTTTGCAATTAAAGAAAGATGATTTTTTTAGTACTGGCAAATTAACAGAAGACATCGAGAAGCTAAATACGATTTATGGCGACAAGTCATACGCTTTTGCTAACATTAGTCCCAATATAATGAAAGATAAATCAAACGATAAGGTTAAAATCGAATTCGTGATAGAAAAAGGTGAGAAGTTTAAGGTTAATTTGATAAATATTTCTGGAAACACTAGAACAAGAGACAAGGTAATAAGAAGGCAGGTTTTAGTAAACGAGAATGATGACTATTCAGCATCAAAAATAAAAGCCTCAAAGCAACGCATTAATCGACGTGGTTTCTTTGAAACAGTGGAGATTTCAGAAGTACCAGTAGAAAATAAAGAAAAATACTTAGATTTAAATGTAGATGTAGTAGAAAAAGCTACGGGCTTCTTTAGTATTGCTGGTGGCTATAGCTCGTCAGAAAAATTATTACTTGGAATACAGATTCAAGAATCTAATCTTTTTGGGTATGGAAAACAGTTAAGCACTTCGGCTACAGTGGGGGGTTTAAGTAAAAACTTCTCTGTTGACTATAGTGACCCCTACTTTCTAGATACAAGCTATACTTTTGGATTTCAAGTTTTTAACAGTGAATATCAGTATGTAGACTTTGACCGTAATTCATATGGTGGAAAGCTAAGATTTGGTAAGGCAATTAGTAATTGGAGTTTTATAAATTTACGATATAGGTATGAAAGTATAAGAATCGATCGATTAAAATTGGCTGCTAGTGAGGTTTTTGAGGAAGGTACTGATGAAATAAGTTCTCTGGCATTAGGAGTTACATATGACACTAGAGATAACTTTGTTAATCCTAGTAAAGGCATTAGTGCGAATTTCAATGTAGAAGAGTCTAATGAAGTTTTTGGTGCAGATTTATATTATACAAAATATAGTTCAAGTTTTAAGAAGTACTATTCAATAAAAAGAAATCATACTTTAGCATATAAGATTGACGGCGGTTTTGTAGATTTTAGAGAGATTGGAAATAGGATTATCGTTGGAGAAAGATATTATCTCGGAGGCCCTAATAATCTTCGAGGATTTAAAGCTTCTAGAGTGTCTCCCAGAAGACTACTTTCCACAGGCAACTTTGTCAGAATAGGTGGGAATAAGTATGTTTTTAACACTTTGGAGTATCTCTTTCCTATAGCTTTGGAAACTGGATTGAGGGGAATACTTTTTGTTGATGCTGGAAATACATATGACGAAACGGAAAATATAGATTATAATCCAAACGATATGAAAAAAGATATGGGTTTTGGCTTTAGATGGTTATCACCTATGGGTCCACTGAAACTTGACTTTGGGTTTCCTTTAGGGAAAAGAAAGTCTGGTGAAAGTAAATATGAAGTTCAATTTTCTATCGGATCACTTTTTTAGTATAATTCAGAGTACGGAGAAATATCATGAATAAATTTTTAATTATTTTATTAGTTTTATTATTATCTTCACCAAATTCCTTTAGTGAAGGCCATCAGGAATCTGGAGCTTCACATAGTGATAGTGTTAAAATTGCCGTTGTAGACTTTCAAAGGGTTTTGATGGAATCAAGCTTAGGTAAAGATTATATTAAAGGTGCAAAGAAAAGTATAGAGAAGAAGCAAGCACTTCTTGCTAAGCTAGAAGACCAAGTTAGAGCTATGAGAGACAAGTTCAATGAACAGAAGTTAGTTCTAGATGACAAAGTAAGAGATCAAAAAGCAGAAGAGCTTTCATATAAAATGAAGGAACTTCAGCGAAAAAGTGAAGATTTTCAAGCTGAAGTTAAAATTGCTGACGGAAAATTCCAAAGAGATATCTTAAGCGTGCTCATGAAAGAAGTTAAGTCCGTAGCTGAACAATTAGGTTATGATATAGTAATATCTAAAGCTTCTCCTGGTTTGATGTACGTAAGTGAGTCAATGGATATAACTTCAAAAGTCTTAGATAGAATGAATAGATAAGATTATGATTCTTGATAAAGATCAAATTAAGAAATATATTCCACACAGAGAGCCTTTTCTTTTTGTAGATGAAGTAGTTGAGCTGATTCCTGAAGAATCTATTACTGCTAATGTCACATTTCATGAGGACTCTTTCTTCTTCGAGGGGCACTTTCCCGATAATCCTGTCGTTCCAGGTGTAATCATTGTTGAAGCAATGGCTCAAGCAGGAGGTGTTCTTATATATAAATCATTTGAGAGCAAGCTTCTTGGCCTAACTCCTGCTTTGGTAGGAATAAATAATGTTAAATTTAAAGCTCCGACCTTCCCAGGAGATAAGTTGAGAATTGAAACAATATTAGTAAAAAGCAAGCTAAATATATTCAAGCTATCGGCTAAAGCATTCAATAATGACAAGCTAGTAGTTCAAGCAGATATAACTGCAACTATAATGTCTAATTAGTAATTCTTAAGAAAATTGAAACAAATAATCTATCATGTTAATATAGGGCTTTATATTTTATGCTGGTGTAGCTCAGGGGTAGAGCAGCTGATTTGTAATCAGCCGGTCGGGGGTTCAAATCCCTTCGCCAGCTTATAAATGGGGATATGGCAGAGTGGACAAATGCATCAGACTGTAAATCTGACCGCGCAAGCGTACGGTGGTTCGAATCCATCTATCCCCAAAAAGAAAGCATGCGGGAGTAGCTCAGTTGGCTAGAGCATCTGCCTTCCAAGCAGAGGGTCGCGAGTTCGAGTCTCGTTTCCCGCTTTTTTGCCCAGGTAGCTCAGTGGTAGAGCACATCCTTGGTAAGGATGAGGTCGGCGGTTCAACCCCGCTCTTGGGCTTTCAATT
>JABILG010000009.1 GCA_018654605.1 bacterium | reverse complement strand
GATAGAGCAAAGCACTTCTAATGCTTAGGTCGGGGGTTCGAATCCCTCCTGGCGTAAATTTACATGGTGGATGTAGCTCAGTTGGTTAGAGCACCGGTTTGTGGTTCCGGGGGTCGCGGGTTCGAATCCCGTCTTCCACCCCAAAAAGTTATAGAACTTAAACTTCGACAACTAATATTAGAATATTTATGTTGTGTAGTATGAATTGAACTTCACATAATTAATTCCAATATCATTTGTGAGCATATAAGAAGAATGTTTACCAGAATTAAGATTTATATTAATCTCCACTTCTTTCTTCTTCATTAATTTGTCAGCAATTTTTGATTTACTATATTCAAGACCGCCTTTAACTAGCAAATGACCACCTATGCTGATATCTATTTTGTTTTGGTTAATATAGGCTACATCTGAAGAACCGATAGCCGCAATTATTCTTCCCCAATTTGGGTCCGAGCCAAACAGTGCAGTTTTAAATAATAGAGAGTTCGAGATTTTTCTAGCTACAAGCTTAGCACTTTTTTTAGATTTAGCACCATGTACATTAATTTTGCAGAATTTCGTACCACCTTCTGCATCTTTAACTATTAAAGAAGCTAAATCAAGAAACATACCATTAATAGTATTAGATATAGTTGAAAGAGTTTTACTTTTATTTGTTATAATTTCGTCACCACCCGTACCATTTGATAATCCGATGACGGTATCGTTGGTTGACATATCTCCGTCGACACTAATAGAGTTAAAAGACATATCGGTGGCATTATTAATAATCTTTCTAAATAATTTTATCTCAAAATCTAAATCAGTGAGAAAGAAACAAAGCATGGTAGCCATATTAGGATGGATCATTCCAGCACCTTTTGCGACTGCTAGAAAATTATAATTATTTCTTCCAATTCTTAATTTTTTATGAGAGACTTTTGTAAATCTATCTGTAGTCGTAATGGCATTTGCGAAATCCTTTATTGAGGTACCTTTAAGTCTTTTTATTAATTTAGGAATATTTTTATTGATTAGTTGATAGTCTAATTGTTGGCCAATCATTCCAGTCGAAGAAGGAAAAAAGTTGTAAGCGTCCATGTTCGTGTTTAAAGACAGTTCTTTGAGTACTTTATTTGTAGCTAAAATACCTTCTTTGCCAGTACATGCATTAGCACTACCGCTATTAACAATTATTGAGTGTATATTATTCTTTTTTATTATTTTTTTACCAACTATTATAGGTGCTGCCAAAACCTTATTCTTTGTGAATACTGCATGAGCTTTACATGGCTTTTCGGAAAATATTAAACCTAAGTCTTTTTTACCGGACTTTTTTAGTCCAATTGAGATACCTGAAAATTTAAATCCTTTAACCTTAATCATAATAAGTCTAAGTATTGAATAGAATTGAGCTTTTTTCCAGAGTGGAACTGACTAAATTTTGCAATTATTTTTATTAGTTTAATTCTTGAGCCTATATCTTTTTGAATTTCATCCTTGGATAAGCTAATTTTCTTACCATTTATTTTCGTTAGTTCTTCGGGTGTGGGCTTTAACCCTTGGCTTGTGAGATATCCTACTTGGAATTTAAGAACAGAATCAAGAATATTTATCAAGTTTCCTTTGCTAATCTGGGAGAAAAAGTTTTCCATAATTAAGAATGTACTATTATTTTGGACATGATTTATTTCAAAGGCATCTATATATTCGTTAACTAAAGAGCAAAGAATTATTACATCTTTATCTAAATCTGTATTGTTGTAGTCAGAGCTTGAGCCTGCTTCGTTTAACATCTTTGTTGATTCACTAGCACCATTGTTCATAAAAGTAAAATTAATAAGATTGAATGGTTCAAGCTTACCTAAGAACCTTTTCTTACTTTTTCTGGCATTTTTAGCTATAGTAGAAGTTTTTCCAAATTTCTCAGTATAAATAGTCATTATAAAATCATAATCACCATATTCTATTTTTTTTAATATAAATCCTCTATCTTCTATATTCATTTTATATAATCAACAAAGCTATAAATAGGTATGATATTGCAGAGAACATATCGTTTGCCATTGTTACAAAAGGCCCAGAACCATTTGCAGGATCCATTTTAAGCTTATTAAGTATTAATGGAAAGGCAGCGCCAAAGATTGCAGACATAACAGAAGCTAAAGATAAAGAAAAGAATATAACTGTGAAGAATTTAAATCCATATTGAGCATCTCCATTAATATAGAATCCCGATAGTCCTGCAATAAGGCCACATATTGCCCCTAGAACTAAAGATAATTTAAGTTCAGAGAATATAACTTTAACTGCTTGAGATGTATTAATAGTCCCCATTCCAAGTGCTCTAATGATTATTGCAGATGTTTGAATTCCAACACTACCACCAGTGGCCATAACTGCGGGCATAAACGCTGCGAGTAGTATAAAATTTTCCAAGGTTCCACTGAAATATATTGAGATTATAAAGGCTATAACAATTTCACCCAGAAGGGTTATCAAAAGCCACGGTAGTCTTGATCTGGTCTTAGAAAAGAAGCTAGAATATATCGGGTGGTTATATTCACCCACACCGGCTAAAGAATATATATCTTCTTCAGCCTCTTCAGTTATAACATCGATAATATCGTCAGAAGTTATTCTTCCTAAAAGTTTCTGATTTTCATCTACTACGGGTAGGGAAACAATATTATAATTAGCAAAAATGATACTAACTTCCTCCTGATCAAGATAGGGGGGAACTGAAACCTCTATTTCTTCCATTATTGTGTTTATTCTCGACCCCGGATCTGCAAGAATTAAATTTCTAAGGGATACATAGCCTACAAGCTTATCATTCTCGTTGGTGACATATATTAAATAAAAGTCAGGAACATCATTAGCTATGAGCCTAATCCAATTGATTGCATCTTTGATAATTGATGAATCCTTAACTTCTACAAGCTCTGTTTGCATAATTCCACCAGCTGTATCTTCTCCGTATTGAAGTAACGCCTGAACTTCACTAGAATCCTGAGGATTCATATTCTCAAGGATTTCTTTTGATTTCTTTTCGTCTAGTTCAGATATTAGATCGGTTGCATCGTCAGATTCTAATTCTTCTACGACGTTTAATATAGACTTACTATCTAGAATTCTTAGAATATTGGTTCTAATATCTTCTGGTAGTTCTAAAATAATTTCTGACGATATATTGGCATCTAAGGCAGAAAGGATTTTGCAAATTTCTTCTTCATTATATCTAATTAATACATTAGATATATCAGCAGGGTTGAGATCTTTGAATAATTTTTGAATAGATAAAAAGTCTTTTCTATCAATAAAGTCTAATAATTTTTCATGTATTTCTAGATTCATAATTCACCAAAATATTCAATCTATAGGTTAATATATTTTTATGTTACTTAAAAGGAATTCCTTGCTAGCTTTTGAACTAGTCACCTTCTCGCATACTTTATTCGTATTACCTCTAATCTTCTCAGGTTACATGATTACTTATGACAGAATCATAGTAAAGGACATAGTTCTGATTCTAATTGCTGCAATATCTGCCAGGACAATAGGTATGCTACTCAATAGGATAATAGACGCAGAAATCGATCAGAAAAATCCAAGAACTGCGACTAGGCCTATTCCATCTGGAAGAGCTTCTAAAAGATTCTTATTTTTATTTCTTCTGTTAAGCTCTTTAATCTTTTTTCTAACATGTTCGTTCATTTGCGATTTCGTCTTTTTTCTCTCCCCAATTCCAATAATTCTTTTTGCTATGTACCCATACACTAAGAGATTTACGCCATTCTGCCACTTCTTCCTGGGGGCGACTTTATTCTTAGGACCTATCGCTGGGGGGGTAGCGGCAAGCTGTAATATTGATGGTTTCTATTTGACTTTACCAATAGGTATATTTACTTTCTTCTGGATTTCTGGCTTTGATATTTTATATGCTCTGCAAGACTACAATCATGATATAAACAATGGGATATTCTCTTTGCCCTCAATTTATGGAACTAAAAATGCTATTATTACGTCATCTTTATGTTTTATTTTATCGATAGTCAGCTTAGTTTACTATACTGTCTTATATAAAAGTAATTTTCTAAGTTTTTTTATAATATTATTAATAGCCTTAAATTTTTCCTTCCAGATAATTAATTCATCAAGAAGCAACTATTCCTTTTTCCGGTATAACTCTTATGTTGGATTACTAATTTTAATATTAATTATTTCAGATATATTACTTATATGAGAACTGTAATAGCAATTACTGGAGCTTCTGGCTCTAATTTTGCAGTTAATTTTATCACAAAGTGCCCGAGCGAAAAGTTTCTAGTAGTCTCAAAGTGGGGCAGAAGAGTCGTTCACGAAGAGTTAGGTCTAAAATTTGAAGAGCTTGAATCTATGGTTGATAACAGCTACTCAGACTCCGATTTAGCTTCGCCCTTTGCTTCTGGAAGTAATCATTTTGATTCTCTTGTAATCGTTCCATGCTCTATTTCAACTCTAAATAAAATAGCATCAGGTATATCAGATACTCTTATCACAAGAATGGCACAAGTAGCGCTTAAAGAAAGAAGAAAGCTCGTTATTGCCTTAAGAGAAACCCCATTAGATTCTATAACCCTAGAAAATGCATTAAAACTTTCTCAGGCTGGCGCAATTATAGCTCCTGTTTCTCCTGGCTTATATTTAGAGGAAACTTCTATAGTCGATTTGGCAGATACTTTTTCAGATAAACTTCTTAGCTTAGTTGGAGTCCACAAAGAAAATGGTTGGAAGAATGAGGATATATAACATTGCTCGGACAAAATTTTGATGATTTAAGTTCGTATATTAATTTTCTTGATAAGATCGGTGATTTAAAAAGAATAAAGACCGAAGTAGATCCAATTCTTGAAATAAGTGAGATTAGTTGTAAGACAATTGAGCAAGATGGCCCTGCTTTGCTTTTTGAAAATGTTAAAGGCTCATCTTTCCCCGTAGCAACTAATTTGTTTGGCTCTGATGAAAGACTCAGGTTAGCCTTAGGATGCAATCCTAAAGAATTGGGTGAAGAAATTTTGTCTTTTGCGGAAAAAGCAATGCCCCCAAAGCTCGACAACTTGTTTAAATCTATCCCTTTTATAAAAAGGCTTACTAACTTTCGTTCCAAGGAGCAAGCTTTTAACCCACCATGTCAGCAAATTGAGGATGGAATTAATCTAATAGACTTGCCAATAATTAAATGTTGGCCTGAAGACGGAGGAAGGTTTATTACTATGGGGTTAACAATTACAGAAAGTCCCATAAATAAAAAATCAAACATGGGTATGTATAGACTCCAAATGCATGAAAAAGACAAGTTAGGCATGCATTGGCATCCGCACAAAGGGGGTGCTACACATTACCACGAGGCAAAACAATTAGGTCAAACTTTTCCAGCGGCAATCGTTTTGGGAGGTGACCCATCGTTGATATTCGCAGCGATTGCACCATTACCTGAAAATATAAATGAACTTTTATTCTCAGCATTCCTTAAAAGAAAGCCAATAACCTTATGTAAGGCAAAGACTTCAAATTTAAGAGTTCCTGCAAATGCTGAGTTTATTATCGAAGGTACTGTTCCATTGGATAAAACAATGCTTGAAGGACCTTTCGGGGACCACTTTGGTTACTATTCAATGGAAGGAAATTTCCCGTATATGAACGTTAAAACTATTACTAGAAAGCATAATGCAATATTTCCAGCCACAGTAGTTGGCAGACCTCCAAAAGAGGATATGTTTTTAGGAATGGCAGCAACAAACATCTTTGCTCCAATATTAAAATTGGTAACACCAGAAATAGTTGATTTATGGGCTTATTATGAGGCAGGGTTTCACAATTTGCTTGTCTTGTCTATTGACGAGAGATATCCAAAGAATTCAGTTAAGGCTATGATGTCAGTTTGGGGAACTGGCCAACTCTCGCTAACTAAATGTATAATTACAATCCCTAGCTTCATTGATCCTAGAGATATTAGAAAAGTTTTTGGTTATTTGGGTGCGAATTTCAATCCTGCAAGTGACCTAACTCTTCTCCAAACTAGTCCACTAGATACATTAGATTTTACAAGTGGAAAAATGAATGTCGGTAGCAAGATAGGTATAAATGCAGTAGGAGATGGTAGGGAGATATCCCAGGATAACTTTGTAGAGATATCAATTGAGGACCCGAGGAATAAATATAATAAAATTAAAGATTATAGGGTGATTAACAAAAATATTATTATCATTAATTCTCAATTTGATTCCAAGATAGTTTCAAAAGAAATTCATGAGTCCAATATTCTGGAGAATTTTAAAATAATTTTTATAGTAGGCATTGATATTAAAATTCACGATGATATTGATTTGGTGTGGGGAATCTTTACAAGATTTGACCCTACATTAGATATCTATTTTAAAGATTGTAATATAAAGAATTCAAGCGTTCAATTTTCAGGAACAATGATTATCGATGCCACACAAAAAGACTGGTATCCTAAGGTTCTACATATGAGTCCAGATGTAGTTCACAAGGTTGAGAAAAATTGGAAAAAATATTAGATAATTTTGATACTCTCTGTGTTGACGATAACTTAATTGGTATTAAAGAAAAAATATTAAACAATAAGAGGCTTGGATTCAAAGAAGCTGAGATGATTATGAATACTAGGGATTTAAACTCTCTAGGTTTGCTTGCAAAGTACAAGAAATTCTCTAAAGATGGAAAGAAGATTTATTTTGTAGTAAATAGACATATTAATCCTACAAATATTTGTGCAATATCTTGTAAGTTTTGTGCTTTTGGACAGAACAAGAAGTCCCCGGATGCTTATGAGATGAGCATAGATCATATACTATCTTTGTTAGATGAAGAGCTAAAAGAAATACACATTGTGGGAGGTCTTCATCCTGACTGGAAATTTGATAAATATCTTGAGATTATCAGAGAAGTAAATAATGCTATTCCTACTGCCCACATTAAAGCTTACACGGCCGTAGAAATTGATTGGTTTAGTCAAATATCAGGCTATAAGATTGAAGAAGTAATTGTTAAGTTAATGGAAGCTGGAGTGGATGCTTTACCTGGGGGTGGGGCTGAAGTTTTTGCCCCCGAGGTAAGAAAAAAGATATGTTCTCCTAAAACTACAGGAGACTCTTGGCTAAGTATCCATAAAGCAGCTCATAAACTTGGACTTCCTTCTAATGCTACTATTTTATATGGCCATCTTGAGTCTAAATATGATGTTATAGACCATTTTGACAAGCTGAGAAGTCTCCAAGATCAAACAAATGGGTTTTTTGCTTTTATCCCCGTTCTGTTCCAACCTTATAATACAAGGTTAAAGCACTTAAAACCTTTTCCTTTCTCTTATGATTTAAAGGTTCATGCTCTTGCAAGACTTTATTTGGACAATTTTCCACACATTAAGGCATATTGGATTACTTTAGGTGAGAAGGCTGCACAGGTTACTTTTCATTATGGTGTTTCTGATGCTGATGGGACAATAATTTCTGAGAAAATAATACATGATGCTGGTGCAAAGTCTGAAGTTGGACATACAAGGGATTTTTTTGTTAACATGATAAAAGACTCAGGTTATGTTCCTGTTGAAAGAGATGCTTTGTACAATGAGTTAAAGATATATGAATAAAGTAGATGTTTTTTTTTATCCGTTTTTAGTAGAAAATATGATTCTGGAAACCCAGCAGCAGTAGTTATTCTCGATAATAATGACTTTAATGATAAATCTTTAATGCAAAGAATCGCTAAGGAAATTAATTTCTCTGAGACTTCATTTATAAATCTCAATAATGGTAAATCTTTTATAAAGTGGTTCTCGCCCACCACAGAAGTAGATATTTGTGGCCATGGTACTATTGCTGCATTTGAGATACTAACAATTAAAAATATTTCTAGTCTAGATGAATGGATAAAAATTAAGGCTAGTAAATATACTTTTAAATTAAAGAAAGATTCCAAGTCCAATACTATTTCTTTGCTCTTACCTGTCTTTAATTTAAAAGAATGTTCCGTTGATGAGTTAGGCTTAGTAACCGATATTGCCTTAATTGAAAGAATTTCATGTTCAGATTTAGATTATGTTTTTGAGGTAGATTCGTTAAATAAGTTAAATGAGATTAAAATAGACTTTTTAGAACTTGTTAAAATTAAAAAAAGAGGACTGATTGTGTGTTTTTTGGATAAACAGACAGATCATATTTATTTTAGGTATTTTTGTCCCATTCTTGGTTTCAAAGAAGATCCTGGCACTGGAAGCGCTTTGTCCTCATTGTATGCTTTTTTACAAAAAAGATTAGATTTCACAAAAAAAATCAGCTTTTTTCAGCAATCTTATAGAAAAAGTGAAGGATTTGTTAGCAAATTAGAGAATGAAGATCTTATCTTGTTAGAGGTTCATGTCTCGGATAATTTTCATAAGACTTTAGAAATAGACTAAGCCTTTTTTTTATTGTATAAATATTCCTTTATTTAATTGGCGGTGTAGCCAAGCGGTAAGGCGATGGTCTGCAAAACCATTATACCCCGGTTCGAATCCGGGCACCGCCTGAGACAATTAAAAATAGATTTTAATTACAATTTTTACGAAAGACAACTTATTAAACTTTTTGTAAGATTATCGATTAATTTTAAGTATAAATCTTTCCCCGGTTCTAAATTAAAACCAACTGGGTCCAATATGCCCTCTTTTGCATCTGTATCTTTAATGATTGTTTGTACCACCTTACTTGAAAACTGAGGCTCTTTAAAAACACATGCTATATTTGATTTCCTGATTTTTGATTTAATTTCGGTGATCCTTTTTGGGCTGGGTGATATTTCAGGATTAATAGATATTGAACCTGCTGAATTTAATCCAAACTCTTTTTCATAATATTGATACCCATCATGAAAAACAATAAAAGGTTTATCTTTTATTGAATCAAGCTTTTTAGCTATGCTTATTCTTTTGTCATTTATTTCTTGAATAAAAATCTTAGCATTCTTTTTATAATTACTCTTCTCTGTTGGGTTTATCTTTGATAACTCTATGACAACTTGTTTTGTAATTTTAATAGTATTCCTGGTATCAAGCCAAAAATGAGGATCGAATTCCCCGTGAGTATGGTTATGAACATTGTTACTATCTTCCTGTTCCCATATACCACCTTTTCTTATTGGATAAAACTTTAATTTGCTATTATCTGCTATAGAAATTTTGATGGTATTTTTTTTGGTAGTCCTTAAGGGTCTAGCAAGAAAGGCCTCCAACGAAAGGTCATCTATATAGAAAACTATATCAGCATTCTGAAGTCTTTTCATATGTGATGGTTTCAATTGAAAATCGTGTGGAGAATAACCTTTGTCTACAAGCAATCTTATATTATCTGAACCAACTACGTTTGACACTATAGAGTGGAGTGGTTTTATTGACACTACAATCTTTGTATCGTTCGCATGAGATATGTTAGTTAAAAATAAACATGATAGAGTAATTAAGAGTGTGTTTATAAATTTCATTATGTTATAATATAACATAGTAAAGGAGGTTGCAAGTTGCACGATTGTAGGAACCATAAAGCTTGTATTGATACAGCTTTAAAAGAAGCCAAGGACATCTGTAAGGATAAAGAGTTACGATTTACTGAAATTCGAGAATTTATATTAAGAATGGTCTGGGAGAACCATAAACCTACAAAAGCATATGAGCTTTTAGATAAAATCCCTAGCATGGACTATTCTCCGCAGCCTCCGACCGTATATAGAGCCTTGGATTTTTTATTAAATAACGGTTTCATTCATAAAATAAATAGCCTGAATGCATTTGTTGGTTGTTCGCATCCACTTAAACATAGTGAATGTTATTTTATGATATGTAGGAATTGTGATGAGATAAAAGAATGTTGTGACGACAAAATTACTAATGTTATAAGACAAACATTAGATTCCAATCAATTCTCTCATAAAAATATCGCTATTGAAATTAGTGGTAATTGTCATGAATGTTCAGAAGGCCAATAGGGCGCTAATATGTTAATCAAAGCCGAAAATATATCCGTTATTCGTGGAAAAAAAGATATTCTCAAAAATATTAATCTGGAGATTGATAATGATGATTTTATAACTATTATAGGTCCAAATGGGGCCGGCAAGTCGATGCTTCTAAAGTGTTTAATGGGCTTCTTTAAACCTGATAAAGGAAAGATTGTAAGATCACCTGAACTTAAGGTGTCTTATGCACCACAAGATTTTGTTCCCGAAAAATCTATTCCAATAAGTGCTTATGATTTTATTAAACTTAATAAGAAAGTTAGTGAATTGGAAATTAAGAAAATCTCTATTGAGTTTAATATAGAAGCTTTACTCAATAAGCAGATTTCACATTTATCAGGCGGAGAGCTACAAAAAGTATTAATAGTAAGGTCTTTGGTAGAGAATCCAAATCTACTTATTCTCGATGAACCAACTCAAAACCTGGATGTTAGTGGTCAGTTAAGTTTTTATAAGTTTTTAAATGACATATTTAATGAAAGAAAGTTGAGCATCCTTATGGTTTCTCATGATTTACATATGGTTATGTCGTCTACTAAGAAAGTCATATGTCTATCGAGCCATATTTGTTGTTCTGGTGAACCACTTGCTATAACTCAAGATCCAGAATTTATTTCATTGTTTGGGCAGGATTTCGCCGAAATGATGTCAGTTTACAAGCATGATCTTGATCATAAACATGAAGGACATTCTCATGCTTGAATCATATATTCTTAATGCATTATTTGCAGGAATTTGCGTGGCTATGATTGGTGGGGGCCTAGGTTGCTTTGTCGTATGGAAAAAAATGGCTTATTTTGGAGATTCCTTATCTCATAGCAGTTTATTAGGAATAGCTTTAGGGATAGCACTTGGAATTAACACGACCATTGGAACTTTTTTAGTCTGTTCTGTATTTGCTGCGTTTTTAGTCTATCTCCAAAATAAAAAGATCTTTTCTAACGATACCCTACTAGGTATACTCGCACATTCATCATTATCAATCGGCATTGTTTCAATAAGTTTGCTGAATAAAAGAGTAAATTTAGACTCATATTTATTTGGAGATATCTTGACAGTTACTACGGAAGAAGTAGCCTGGTTTTTTATTGCAACTTTATTGGTGATGGCAGCTTTATATTTAATCTGGAACAAATTAGTTCTAATGACAATTGATGAAAATATAGCCAAATCAGAAAGAATAAATACAAATGTCGTTCAAACAGTTTTTCTAACTTTGCTTATAATATTTGTAGCTACTTGCGTTAAGATTGTGGGTATATTGTTAATTACATCTATGTTAATTATTCCAGCCGCTACCGCAAAACAAATATCAAGTTCCCCTCTTCAAATGGGCGTGAGTTCATCTATTATTGGAATCATTTCGATAATCCTAGGATTGTATTCATCTGTTTTATTCGATACTCCCACAGGCCCCACAATAATTGTTATGCTGGTCATCCTTTTCATAATTATTTTTCCACTTTCTAAATTAAAAAATACTTGATTCTAGATAAAAAGTTGTTATGTTATAATATAACATTTTGAGTTGGAGGAATCTAAATATGATTAAGAACACCATTCTGTTAATTTTTACCTTAATATTTTTTAGTATTAGCGCTACAAGTTCCTATACGCAAGACGGGCATGAGGGCCATAATCATTCAGGCCATGCAAAATTTGACAAGAAGTTCTACATTCATGGCGGTATTAAAATGCATTTTGATACTATAGCAGAAGCACATGAAAAAAATGAGGAAGTTGATGAATCTTATACTCATTCTCATATAGAAATGGGATACAATTTAAATAAGAACTTTTCTTTGCTCACTGACATTAAAATAGAAGGTGAATCGGGTGGACACTCACATGGTGAGGCAACAGTTTCGAAATTACCTGAGGATAAGTTTTTTGACGACCACAAGCTATTTATTGACAAGTTAATATTGTCCTATTCTACAGATGTTGGTATAACTCTCTATGGTGGGAAATTTGCACCTTCAGTTGGCTTAGATTATCATGCATTCCCTGGAATATGGGGTTATCAAAAAATAGAAGAGTATGCAATAGTTGAGAGGTTAGGCTATGGTATAGCTTTAAAGCAGAATTTTGAAGATTTAGGCACACACAAATTAAATGTTTCTACTTTTTTCAAAGACAATACTTCATTGAGTAATTCTGTCATAACTGACAGAGGTAAAACAAAGAAATCTGATGGTGGAGTTTCTAATACTCAAGATTTTTCATCCTATGCTATTTCTATAGAAGGAAAGGATTTCTTTTCGCTAAGCAATAATTTTGTTGACGGTCTTTCATATAAAGTAGGACATGCGAAACAGTCTAAAGCTGTAAAGAACCTTGGAAGCAATTCTGCAAATTCTTCAGCTATTAACGATAATGTTAATTTAACTCATGATGAAAAGAGATCTTCTATTTCTTTAGTGCACAAATCAATAATTGCACCAAATCTAAGTATGAGAATCCTTACTGAATTTATGAAAATAGAGCACTTTACTGGTGAGGAGTCTCATGATAGAGATTATATTACAACCGGTTTAGATTTTTATTATAAGAAGATAAATGTTGGCGGAACATATACCCAAGAAACTAATGAGGCAGCAGAAGCAGACGAAGCAATAGATGATAAAGTTTACCAGGTCTCTTTAGGCTATCTAGTTAACAATAATTTACATCTTCATATAGGTTACAAGAAGGCTGATGAAGCAAATGAAATAAAACATACAGTAGGCGCTATGATTGCCTATTATTTTGATATGTAAAATCAAATGCACGATGCACCATTTATTGAAGAGTAAGCCAAACCAATACATTTTTGTAGCTGGTTTTAGGTCTTAGTTTCTTAATTAAACAAGCTTGTTAAGCAACTAAGTGAATATCGGCTTACTTCATTCTATGTGAAATTTTGATTTACTTATGTTATAATAAGAGGGCTATGGTTCTTAATATGAAATATTTTTTTTAGAATTTTTTCTCGAAGAATTCTGTCTATGCTCATATAACTCTTAGCAAAAAGGAGTATGATATGTCAAAAGTAAATTACAACGCAGCTCTCAATTATCCATTATTTGACGCTCTCTTTAATAGAAGGTCAAGACGTTTTGGACTCGGATTTGAATTAAAGGGTACAAACTTATCGTATAAGTCAGAGAAAAAACCACACCCACTCAGTACTTTTCAAGAAGCTATGATT
>JABILG010000005.1 GCA_018654605.1 bacterium | reverse complement strand
TAATGGTGGAACTTCTCCTTCTTCGAGCCATGGATAGCTATATTCGTTTGCTTGTTTTCCCATGATTATTTTCCTCCGAAAAAATTTTTAAATTTAATTTAGTTCCTATGCACCTTGGTGTATTGGGAACTGTTGTCTTAAACCATACTGATATGGTGTTGCATATCCTCTATAGCTTGCAGGTCTTTCGTATGTTTCTGACCATGCTACTTCAGCTGGAGGGATAACTAAATCAAATGTAAATGAAATTAAACCTTTAACTTCAGTTATTTTTAACTCGGCACCCATATTATCAAATGGTGTTGCTTGTTGGAACCAATCGACTGAATCACCAGAAGCTGTTCTAGTAAGCTCACTCTTAACTTGGAACCTGTGTCCTTCTACATTGAATGCAGGTGGAAGTTTAGATGGAAGATATGTTAACTGCCATTCTGAACTTGCAACATCAGGACGTGTGACAACCTTCATGTTCATTCTACCCCAGTCTGTTTTACCGTAGAATGACGGAGGAGTTACTGCGGCATCATCATATTTACCTTGTGACGCATGCATTAAGTAACCATTTCTTGTCATTGAGAACGCATAGAAATCGTCTCCTTTCTCGCCGCCATGTTCAGTTGCTCTGATGTAAGCCATTTTTTTAGGGAAACCTAAAACACGACCAGCATCAACAGCGGAGTCTTGAGTTAAATACATGTAAGGATAATATCCCCCTTTCCATGTATTACCTTTAGCATCTGTGTGTAGCTGAAACAGTTACACCCATTTCTAAATAAGGACCTAGCATTGTATTGTTATGTTGAACATACCAATATTCTACTAAATCACCATTATCACCCTCATATACAGATAAAGGTGGGTTTGGACATAGCCTTTGTAGGCAATCCATTGGACTTTGTAAAATAAAAGCCGACCATCTTGAATCTGAATAAGTTAAAGGAAGAACATCAATGTCCCATAGAGGATCGGAAGGATTTCCGATAATCCATGACTTGATGTCTCTTTCAACTGGTGGTGCTGGAATCTCGTCTGTGAGAGTCCAATACTTTGTGTCAACGTTTAAGTGACTTGGCATAATTGTGCCTCCTATAAAAAGATTTTAGCGACAGTAAGATAAATCAAAATCTAACTAAATAAAAAAAATTTGCAAATAAAATTGTTATTTTATTGTTAATTTATTTATAATGTAATTCATGAAAGGTTTAGAAATTTTCTTTAAAACATTAGAGAAAGAAAAAGTTGAGTTTTTGTTTTCACCTCCAAATAGTTTTGGAAGGTCTGCTGAGGAGCTCTTTGAAAAAAAATTCAGTAAATCTAACTACTTAAAGCGAATAGTTTCAGGTACTGAGCAAGGAGCCAGTCATATGGCTGACGGCTATGCCAGGGTTACAGGGAAGCCTGGAATAGTGGTATGCGACTCTGACACAAGTGCAACTAATACAATTACAGGTCTTCAAACTGCAAATATGGACTCCGCTTCTTTGGTTGTCTTTGTCTGCCACTTTAGTGAAGATAAAGATTTAACAAATATCTTTGAAACCATAGATCACGTTGGAATATCAAGGTCTTGTACGAAACATAATTTTTTAGTTAAAAAAATAGATGATCTTTCAAGAACAATTCGTGAGGCACTACATTTATCTGTAACAGGTAGGCCTGGGACTGTACTTGTTGATGTTTCCAAAGAAGCTTTAGATGATACAGCTAATTTTAAATTTCCTTCCGTTGACAATATAAGCGGATACAAGGTCCCAAATTTAGCACCTAAAAAAGATATACAAAAGGCTATTAAGCTAATAATGAACGCTAAGCGTCCAATCGTTTTTGGCGGTGGCGGGATAGTAATATCTGAGGCAACTAAAGCCCTTCAAAGGTTTGCAAATAGGTTAAAAATACCTGTTACGTTAACTTTAATGGGACTTGGAGGTTATCCACCAGATGATCCAATGAGAGTAAGTTGGATTGGGATGCATGGATCTTATTTTGCTAATATGGCAGTCCATAATAGTGATCTTGTTATTTGTATTGGTGCCAGATTTGATGATAGGTCTACTGGGGGAGTTTTTGATAAATTCGCTCCTAATGCCAAGGTAATTCATATTGATATTGACCCGTCAACAATAAATAAAAACATCAAGGTACATTGTCCAGTTGTTGGTGATGCCAAATCAGTAATAACACAATTAGATGAATCAATTCCACTTTCATTTAAACCGGATAAGGCTGAAAGAGACGAATGGTTTGCTCAAATAAAAGAATGGGAATCTGCTCATCCAACTGTTGTAAATCAAAAAGGGAAAGCAATTAAAACTAGCTATGCAATTGATACATTGTCTAGAATAACAAGAGGGAGGGCGGTTGTTGTAACTGATGTCGGACAACATCAGATGTGGGTAGCTCAATATTACCAATTTGAAAATCCTAGAAATCAAATCACTTCTGGAGGACTTGGAACAATGGGCTTTGGTTTTCCTGCAGCTATAGGGGCTAAGCTAGGAAGACCTAAAGATATGGTTTTGGCTGTATGTGGCGATGGTAGCTTTCAGATGAACATGCAGGAATTTTCTACTGCCGTGGAGAACAACTTAGACTTAAAGATAATTCTAATAAATAATGGTCACCATGGAATGGTAAGGCAATGGCAAACTTTATTCTTTAATAAAAACTATTCGTGCTGTAAGTTTGATTTAAACCCAGATTACGTTAAGATTGCGAAGTCTTACGGTGCAAAATCTTTCAAGATTGATTCCCCTAAGCATCTTGAAGCCTCTATTAAAGAGGGCTTTTCTACAAAAGGTGTAGTATTAATGGAGATTGTTGTGGATTATACAGAAATGGTATACCCAATGCTTACTCCAGGAGGAACAATGGACAATATGCTATTTGGCCCCGATGACATTGTCCCAGCTGGTCCGGTTCCAGATTTGTCCTAGAGAAAAAATTCTTTTCTGGTAGCTTATTAATATGTCAAAGAAGGCAGCACTTTTAGTTTATCAAAATTTAAATAGTATTGAAGAGGATAATAGCTATTGGGAAAAATATATTAAGTTCCACGAGCTTTATTGGGATGGACCTAATGCCTCTCAAAATGTTTTTTATGGACGCGAGTACGAGGAATACAGAAGCTCTCTATCTAAGTATTTAGAAATAGAGGACGAACAAATCAAAGATTGTCTTTTTACAAAACATGAGAATGGTGAATATTATTTGACACCCCTGGGAGTCGATTCAGACAAGTATATTCAAGAATCAGACAATCTAATTCCTCCCCAGTGGTTTTTTCTCTTTGATAAAAGTGAAAAAAAGTTCTTTTACTCACATGCAGGAGATGGGGCTGTCCAGCCTGATGGGATTTATTATAATACTGACTCTTCAAGCTCGAAGAAGAGAATAAGAGAAATAATGGAGAATTTTTCCAATTTAAATCAAGAAGATATTCCTAAAGATTTAGATTTCTTTCTTAAAGACCTCCAGTTCGGCTTGTCAGAGATTTTGTTATGGATCTCTAAATTTGCTGATGATAGCATGATTGTCTTGAATTATGCGGAGATAACATCTGTTATTCACGAATTTACACTTAAAAATGAAAATTCTGTTCAAGACCTTTGGTCTTTATCAAGCCTTATATGCGAAGGAGATTACATTAAGGCAAGCTCAGATTTAAGGATTTATAAACAAAAATGGGATGAAATATCCAGTAAATGTGGTGCCCAGGAAAAATCAGTATCGGAAGAAACAGTAACAGAGCCAAATATTCAATAATATATTGCTTTTTAAGAGGACAATGTTACATTTAAGGTCTTATGAAGAGGACTTATCAGCCTAGTGAGATGAAACGACAAAGAACCCACGGTTTTAGGTCTAGGAATGAGACGAAAGCAGGAAAAAAGGTTTTGGCTCTTAGAAGATCTAAAGGTAGAGCTAGTCTAACTGTCTCGAGATACTCGAAGTGATCACCCTTCCTGTTACTAGGAAGAAAATAAAAATAAATTTTAATATAGCAATTAAAAATGGCGCAAAGTTTAACGTTAGAGGCATTAGTATCTATGTCAAGAACAAAAATACCAAAAGTAGTAATCTTGGTGTTATAATATCTAAAAAAGTAAGCAATCTGGCAGTTGTAAGGAACAAATATAGAAGATACATAAAAGAGATTTTTAGACTAGATTTTCAATCAGTTGAATATAAAGATTTAGTTTTTATTCTTAATAAAAGGATTTTAGATTTAGACTTCAATAGGATAAGAAAAGAGCTTTCTGATTTTAGAGAGCAAATTGTTGATGAGAAACTTAATTCAAATAGCATTAATCTTGGTGATTAAACTTTATAGGCTTACTTTGTCTCGTTTGTTGCCAGCTTCCTGTAGATTTACTCCTACATGTTCACAATATGCATTAGATGCTGTAAAAATCCATGGACCTTTTAAAGGTTCGTATTTAGCCTTTCTTAGAATTCTTAGATGTAACCCTTTTTTTGAATCTAAAGAAGATAGGGTTCCAGGAGCTATCAAGTAATGAAAAAGAACTATTTAATTTTTCTGTTAGCTTCTATGGTAATTATTTTTGGGTCAAATTTTTTTGTCGAGGACGATGTTCCACAAGAAAAGTCTTTAAACACCAATAATTCTGTAAAATCCAATTCAGAGTACCAAGTTTCGGAGAACCCATTAGTCGTTACAGAAGACATTCCTGAAATTAGCGAAACATTCCAAAATGAGAGCATTAGGTTTTCGACCCCATTGTTTGATGGCAAGATTTCAAAAGTTGGAGGCTATATTTTTGATGTTAAGTTAAAGAGGTATTCTGACGCTCCTGACTCTAATAACCCAACTAAAATAATGGAATCAGGAGAGTTTATATCTAATACAATTATTAAAGCTAAAGATATTGGTATTCCGAAGGAAATAAATTTCAATTATAAAAATAGCACTATCAATCTTCTTGCTGGAGCAAGGCAGTTTAATCTGACATCTAAATTTGGAAGCATCACGATTCAAAAATCTTTTTTGTTTAATTCTGATTCTTATGGAATTGAACAGCAGATAGTTGTCTCTAACAAGTCTAATAGCAACTTAGTTTTTAGAGTATTTGAAGAATCAGTTGGACAGGTTGATGCCGCAGAACATAATGTGATGGGATATTTTCTAGACGAGGATATGGAAAAAGTGGATTCACCCCCTTCTGAAACTGAAAAGGTAATAGGCGATATCGACTGGTACGGCTTCTCTAAAAAATATTTCCTAGCGTCTAATATTTTAAGCAATACTGGAGAGAAAGCTTTAAAATATAGCAAGCATTCAAAAAGCTCTATACGTTCAGTTCTTAGTTATAAAACTATTAATCTAATGCCAGGTGCAAGCTACTCAACATCTTCAACGATATTTTTGGGACCTAAAGATCCAGAAGTTTTAGAGAAGTTTGGAAAGAACTTTGCGACAGCACATGATTTAGGTTGGTTTGGATGGCTTGCTGGGCCGTTAGAGAAATTACTAAAGATGTCCTATGGCTTTGTTAACAACTATGGAATTGCAATTATTTTTATAACATTACTTATAAGGATAATATTTCTTCCTCTAACAATTAAAAGCATGATGTCAATGAAGAAGATGCAGTCAAAAATGGCCTTGATGAAGCCCAAGCTTGATGCAGTTAAAGAGCAATATAAAGATGATAAAACTACTCAGAATAGTGAAATAATGAAGCTTTACTCTAAGGAGGGAGTTAACCCTCTGTCGAGTTTAAGTGGGTGCCTACCAATGTTGGTCCAGATACCAGTTTTTGTAGCACTGTATAATGTTTTATTATATTCGCTTGATTTAAGACACTCTGAGTTTTTATGGATTTCAGACTTGTCTTCACCTGAAATGTTATTTGATATACCTGGGACTGGTATTCCCTTTAGAGTCTTACCTTTAGTTATGGGGATTTCATGGTTCTTAACTCAGAAACTTACACCACCAAATCCTGGTGCTGACGAGTTTCAAACAAAAATATTCCAATATATGCCAATAATGTTTACTATTATGTTTTGGGGACTACCGTCAGGACTTATTTTATATTGGACTATTAGTAATGTTATCTCAATATTTCAGCAACTTTACATAAATAAAAAATTTGAAAAAATGCAGGGAGCATAAAAATGTCAATTCAAAGAGAATATGAAGGAAAAACAGTAACAGATGCAACAATTGAAGCATGTAAGGATTTGGGCATAAATAGAGAAGAGCTTGAGTTTGAGGTAGTAAGCGAAGGTTCAAGAGGATTACTTGGAATAGGCGGTAGAAACGCTGTAATAAAAGTGATAAATGAATCCCCAAAAGGAGAACCTGAGGCTGTTAAAGATTTGACTAATCAAGAGCCAATTGATACGGTAAAAGTCCAAGAAATTTTTAATGAGATAGTTAATCAGTTTGTAGATGATTCAAAAATTGAGATTGAAACAAATGACAGGAATATCTTATTGAAATTAAAGAGTGAATCAAATCTTGGTTTTTTAATTGGTAAGAAAGGTGAGATGATTAAGAATATAGAGTTTTTACTTAGTAGGATTGTAAGTAAACAGAACTCTGAGAGTGTCTTCGTATCAATAGATATTAACTCTTTCCGTGAGAAGAAAGATAAAGAGTTAGTAGAAAGGGTTGGAGTATTGATTGATAAGGTTGTCTCAATAAATAGACCTTTAAGTCTAAATCCAATGAATTCTTATGAGAGACGAATATGTTATCTGGAAATAGAGAAGAATTCTGAGGTAACTTATAAAACAAAAGAAGTTGGGATGTTAAAGAAGATAACTATTTTGCCGAAAGTAATAGATAAAAATTTATCTTAACTTTACAAAGAAGTTTTTCAAGATCTCTTGGCAACTTTTGTTTTTAATGTTTGAAATAATTATTTCTTTTCCTTGTCCAACTTTTTTACTGTTTTCACACCCAAAATAAACTCTTTTAATTCTTGCTTCTTTTATAGCCCCTAAGCACATGGGGCAGGGTTCTAGAGTTGAAAACAAAGTAAAGTCATCAAGTCTCCAATCCTTATTTAGCCTGGTCGCATCTTGTATTGCTAATATTTCAGCGTGAGCCGTAGGGTCAGATTTATTTTCTGTTTGATTAAAACCTTTTCCAGTAATAGTTTTACTGTCGTTCACTACAATTGCACCTATAGGTACCTCGTTTAACTTTTCAGCTTTCTTTGCTTGCATTAAAGCCAGCCCTAAATAATACTCTATGTCCTTATCGTTCATTCTATTTTTTTATAATATTTTTAATTAGTTTCTTTCCAAAGGTTGTAAGAATTGATTCCGGGTGAAATTGTACACCTTCGACCGGAAGTGTTTTATGTTTTATGCCCATTATTGTTCCATCTTTTGTCCTTGCAGTTATCGAGAAATCCCTAGACAATGTTTTTTTGTCAACAATTAATGAGTGATATCTAGTAGCTTTGAATGGATTTGGAAGGCCTTTATATATGCCCGTTTTGTTATGATAGATATCAGAGGTTTTGCCATGTAGAAGCTCTTTAGCTTTTACGATTTTTGCACCAAAAGCATTTCCTATTGATTGATGGCCAAGGCAAACTCCAAAAATCGGGATCTTCCCAGAAAGTCTTTTGATTAGCTCTAAAGATATACCAGCTTCATTAGGAGTACATGGGCCCGGGGAAATAAAAATTAAGTCGGGATTTATCTTAATGATGCTATTTATTGTTACAGCGTCGTTACGCTTAATTGTAACTTTTGCTCCAAGCTCTTCAATATAGTGGACCAAATTATATGTAAATGAATCATAATTATCTATCATTAATATTTTCTTTTTCATTCTATTCTTCCACTAAACTTTTTTTAATTGCATCTAACATTGCTTTAGATTTGCTTTTAGTTTCTTCAAACTCACTATTCGGAACAGAATCTGCTACAATCCCGGCACCTGCTTGAAAGTATAGTTTATCACCCTTGATATAAAAAGATCTTATAACTATACTCATGTCCATATTTCCAGAAAAACCGAAATATCCTACTGATCCACCATAGGGACCTCGAGGATTAGGCTCAAGTTCATTGATTATTTGCATAGCTCTTATTTTTGGCGCCCCAGATAATGTACCCGCCGGAAATGTAGATTTTAGCAAATCAAAACAATCCTTGTTAGCTTTCATGACACCTTCAACATGGGATACTATATGCATAACATGAGAGTATCTTTCAATGTTCATCATTTCTGAAACTTGAACAGACCCATTTTTACATACTCTACTTATATCGTTTCTAGCTAGGTCAACTAGCATAACGTGTTCTGCTAATTCTTTAGGGTCAGATAAGAGTTCTTTTTCCATTTTTAAATCAGATTCTTCGTTCAAACCTCTTGGTCTTGTACCAGCAATAGGTCTGGATTCAACCCTATTATTTTCCAGCCTTACCAATACTTCAGGAGACGCTCCTACAATTAAAGATTTATCCATTTTAATATAAAACATGTAGGGAGAGGGGTTATTCTTTCTTAATGCTCTATAAAGATTTATAGGGTCATCTTGATACTTGGTTTCCCATCTTTGAGAGACAACGGTCTGAATTACATCCCCAGCTCTAACATACTTTTTTATTTTTTTTACAGCATTGAGGAAATCTGGTTTTGTAAAATTAGAAATAATAGGGTGTGTTTCTTTCGAAAACCTAGCAATTTCCCTATAGGGATTTTTCTTTGTTGATTTTAGTAAGGCCTCTATTTTGTTAATTTGGTCTAGGGCTTTCTTGTAGCTTGTTTTATAAGTCTTCTTATCTTTTATATGCACATTGATGACAATTTTTGCAGTCTTATTGATATTGTCAAAAATAATTACAGAGTCAGTAAGCATGAAAAGTGAATCGGGAAAGTCAGCTCTTACATGGTCTTTTCTAGAAATATTTTCAATCTGGTTAATTATTTCATATGAAAAAAAACCTACAAGACCTCCATAAAATCTAGGAAGACCACTCACTTTTACAGGATTAAACTTCTCCATTATTTCTTTTAACTTTAAAAAGATATCCTTATTTAATTTTTTAACTTCGCCTTTCCCGGACTTTATTGTTATTTCACTTTGGTTAGATGAAATTATTAATGTCGGATCAAAACCTAAGAAGCTGTATTGAGACCATTTTTCTGGACCAGCGGAGCTTTCTAGTAAAAAACAATGTTTTTTTGATGAGATTTTTCTTAATATTGAAAGAGGATTATCGTAGTCTAAATCTATCTCTTTGAATATTGGTATCAGATTCCCTTGCCTTGTTAGAGCTTTAAAGTTTTCTAAAGTTAATGAAATCATGTAAATTCAATATATTATTACTGCTAACTTTTGTCAAAGGTTATTTAGTGTATTTTAATTATAATTAATAAAATGAATCTTATAGGAGATTAAATTGAATAGTTCGATTTTCAGAGAATATGATATTAGAGGAATAGCTGATAAAGATCTTGCCGATGATATAGTTGCTGATATAGGACTAGCTATAGGTACATTATTTGCGAAGAAGGGTCTTAAGAAGATATCTATTGGCAGAGATTGTAGAAAAAGTTCTGAAAGAATCTTCAAAGTACTTTCAAGCTCCATCATTAAAACAGGAATAAGTATTGTTGATTTAGGTATGGTAACAACACCTGTTCTTTATTTTTCATTGTATGGAATCAAGATTGATGGAGGAATAATGATAACTGCTAGTCACAATCCTCCCGATTATAATGGATTTAAGGCGGCTATTGGTAAGAACGTACTTTCTGCTGAACAAATTCAAGAAATTAAGAATATTATAAAAAGTAAGTCTTTTATTCAAGATAAAAATCTAGGAACCTTAGAAGAGTTAGATATCATTGATATTTATAAAAAAGATATTTTAAAATCAATTAATCTAAATAAAAGAATCAGAATAGGTGTTGATTGCGCGAATACACCTGTTGGCCTTTTTGCTAAAGATATCTTGAGTGATGCAAATTGCGAAGTGTATGAGCTCTATTCTGAACCAAATGGAGACTTTCCTAACCACCACCCCGATCCGTCAGTTGAGGAGAACCTTGAAGATTTAGTAAATCTTGTAAAAAAAGAAAAATTAGATTTTGGAATCTCGTTTGATGGAGATGCGGACAGGATTGGAGTTGTTGATGAAAAGGGTGATTTTATTTATTCGGATATGGTTTTGTTGCTATTGGCGAGGTCTGTTTTAAAGGATAATCCAGGTGCAAAAATCATTGGCGAAGTTAAGTGCTCAAAGAACTTGTTTGAAGATATTAAGAAAAATGGTGGGATTCCAATAATGTGGCGAACAGGACATTCTAATATTAAAAGAAAAGTTAAGGAAGAGTCGGCTCCATTAGCTGGAGAGCTAAGTGGCCACATCTTTTTTGCTGATAAACATCATGGATTTGATGATGCTTTATATGCTGGGCTGAGGTTGGCAGAGGTGGCTTCATTTCATGATGGAACTTTTAGTTCGATGTTGAGTGAAATCCCACAAATGTATTCTACTCCAGAAATGAGAATTGATTTTCCGGAAGAGGAAAAATTTAAATTTATTCAAGAATTTACTAAATCAATGCAGAGTTCCTCAAGCTCATCTCATAGGTTAGTAACAGTTGATGGGATTAGAATTGAAACCGATGATGGCTGGGCTTTGGTGCGTGCATCCAATACTCAGCCCGCATTGACAATAAGATTTGAAGCAAATTCAGAAATAAATCTTAAAGAGCTTATGAAGTATATACAAAAAGAAATAAGCAAGGTGACAGATAAGATTTGCATATCTTAGATTGGAAAAATATTACAGGTGTTCATTGTGGCTCTGTAGCAATTAGAAACGTTGTCAGCTATTTTGGTGTTGATTATGAAGAGGCGCTCTGTTTTGGTTTAGGGTCTGGCCTTGGATTCTTTTATTCTAAGAATAAAAAAGGAAGTCCTTCTGAGGTGATACATTTAAGAGCACCAAATATGGAGCCTATTTTTTTTAGTGACCCTAATCAACAACATGAATGGATCAAGGAAACTACTCCTAGTGCAGCCGAAGAAAAACTAATTGAAGATATTAAGAATGGATACCCTGTTTTTTTACAAACAGACATATTTTTTTTACACTATTATAATTCTGATGTTAATTTTCCAGGGCACGTTGTTGTTTGTATGGGCGTAGATGAAAAAAAGAAAGTTTTTTTCGTCTCTGATACAAACTTTAAAAATATACAAGAAGTGACCTTTCATGATATGAATCTTGCTCGTTCATCAAAAGCTGAGCCATACCCACTTTCATATAACCACTTCAAGGTTAAGTCATTTGTCCCATTTAAAAATCTTAGAGGGAAAATAGAAGAAGCAATTCTACAAAATTCATACAATTATATGAACGGACAAATATCAGAAAGAGGTTTAAGTTCTATTTTTATGATTCTAGAGTGGGCAAACAACTTAAATCGATGGGAATCTTTAAAAGATTCTAAGGATATCTTTCAATTTGCTTATCAAATTATAGTAAAGCGCGGTTCTAAAGGAGCAGGTTTTCGCTACATATACCAAGATTTTTTAGCTATAGCTGAAAGTAAATCCGCTGGAATTAGAGAGCTAAAATTAGAAGACCATATGAAGCTTATTGCCGATAAATGGAATTACATAGGATTACTGCTAAAAAGTGTTGGACAAAAGAAGTCTGGAGCTAGTATTGCAGAATTAATCTTATGTACTAAACAAGTATTTAATTTAGAATATTCTTTTCACACTAAAGTTATAGATAGTCTAAGTAAGAAAAAAAAAGGGGCCTAAAGCCCCTTTTATTATTTTTCTAAATGATTATTACATCATTCCAGGCATTCCGCCCATTCCCATAGGTCCACCAGGCATTCCGCCGCCACCACCACCAGCAGGTCCTTCATCAGCACTAGGTTTTTCTACAATTAATGCTTCAGTTGTAAGGAGCAGAGCCGATACACTACCAGCATTTTGAATTGCAGACCTTGTTACTTTTGCAGGATCTACGATTCCTGCAGCTAACATATCACAATATTCAAGCGTAGCCGCATTGAAACCAAAGGAACCCTTTGATTCTTTAATTTTTTCTACAACAATTGATCCATCAGCACCAGCATTCTGGGCAATTTCTCTAATTGGTTCTTCAAGAGCTCTTCTGATAATATTAACACCGGCATCTTCCTCATCGTCACCTGTAGTAAATTTATCAAGGCCTTTTATTGCCCTTACTAAGGCTACTCCGCCGCCGGGAACGATTCCTTCGTCTACCGCAGCACGTGTAGCGTTTAGAGCATCTTCAACTCTTGCTTTTTTCTCTTTCATCTCAGCTTCAGTAGCAGCACCTACCAGTATTACGGATACTCCGCCTGCTAATTTAGCCAATCTTTCTTGAAGTTTCTCTCTATCATATTCGCCAGAAGCATCTTGAATTTGTGCTTTTATCTGGTTTATTCTAGAGCTTATTTCTGCTTTTTTACCTGCACCACCGACTATAGTTGTATTATCTTTATCTATTACAACTCTTTTTGCGGAACCACAATGTTGAAGATTCGCAGCTTCAAGTGACATACCTGCTTCCTCAACAATCACAGTACCACCAGTAAGAACAGCAATATCTTCAAGCATATCCCCTCTTCTATCCCCAAAGCCAGGCGCTTTAACAGCTGCAACCTTTAGGGTTCCACGCATTTTGTTAACTACAAGAGTTGCCAACGCTTCTCCTTCAATGTCTTCAGCCATTATAAGAACAGGTCTTGAAGTTTTTGCAACTTCTTCTAATAGTGGAACTAAGTCTTTCATGTTTGCTATTTTCTTTTGATACATAAAAATATATGGATCTTCTAGCTCAACAGTCATCCTTTCAGGTTCAGTAACCAAATAAGGGCTTAAGTAACCTCTATCAAATTGCATACCTTCGACTATATTAAGCTCAGTCTCTAAGCTTCTTCCTTCTTCAACAGTTATAACGCCATCCTTACCAACTTTTTCCATGGCATCGGAGATTATTTGTCCAATTTCACTTTCACCGTTGGCAGAAATAGTTGCAACTGATGCAATTTCATCTTTACCCTTAACAGGCTTAGATCCTTTTCTTATTTCATCGATAACAGCTTGAACTGCTTTGTCAATTCCTCTTTTAAGTTTCATAGGGTCGTGTCCGGCTGCCGTTAGCTTAATACCCTCACGGTAAATAGCTTGAGCTAAGACAGTAGCAGTAGTTGTACCATCACCTGCAACATCATTGGTTTTAGAAGCAACTTCTTTAACCATTTGCGCTCCCATGTTTTCAAATTTGTCTTCAAGCTCTATTTCTTTTGCCACGGTAACTCCATCTTTGGTTACCACAGGGGCACCAAATGTTTTTTCGATTAAAACATTTCTACCTCTTGGTCCAAGAGTCGCTTTTACAGCATTAGCAAGCTTGTCTACCCCTTCTTTAACTAAAGATTGAGCTTCTCTTCCAAATAAAATATCTTTTGCACTCATTTAATTTAACCTCCTAAGTTATTCAATAATTCCTAAAATTTCATTTTGTGTTAAAAAAACATATTCGCCATCAGCTAGTGAAAGCTCCATTCCCCCGTATTTGTTAAACAGAACGGCGTCACCCTTTTTGACATCAAGCGGCATTATAGTACCGTCATCAAGAAGTTTTCCGGTTCCAACTGCGGCAACTGTACCTTCCTGTGACTTTTCCTGAGTAGTACTTTCAGGGATTATTATTCCACCCTTTGTCGTTGATTCGGGACTGTTAACTTTAACTAAAACCCTGTCGTATAAAGGTTTGATATTCATGTAAAATCCCCTCCTTATTTTACTGTATAGTTATTAGATATATAGAAGATAAGCATGTTACTTGCTTTGTCAAGATATTATTATTAAGATTATAGATCATTTTAATTAATGAAGAAGGAAATTGAACATTTTAGATAAATATAATTTGAACCCTAATCAGCTAAAAGCTGCTAATCATATAAAAGGGCCAGCCTTGGTTCTTGCTGGAGCTGGTTCTGGAAAGACAAGGATTCTAACCTTACGTATTTTGAATTTGGTGAAATCTCACATTGCTGGTAGTGAACAGATTTTGGCTCTTACTTTTACCAATAAAGCTGCTGATGAGATTAGAGAGAGATTGTCTAATATGCTAGGCGCCAATAATCTTTTTCCATGGATGGGAACTTTTCACTCTATCTCTTACAAGATTTTAAGAATATTTGTTGATGAATTGAATCTAGATTACAAGAAGGGCTTTATAGTTTACGATAGTAGCGATCAAACTCGTTTATTAAAAGATACGATTAAGTCTCTAGATTTGGATTTAGACCAATATCCCCCTGCATTAATAAAAACAATTCTTGATGGGCTTAAGAATTCAACTCCTTACGGGGAATGGATTATACAAGATAAGAATCGAAAGAAAATTATTGAGACATATCAAAAAAGATTAAAAGAGAATAATGCTATGGATTTCGGTGATCTTATTCTGAATTGCTATGAGCTAATCATAAGAAGTGAAAAAGTAAGAAATTATTTAAAGAAAACTTTTAAATATATATTGGTTGATGAGTACCAGGATACAAATGATATACAGTTCAAATTAATAAAGCTTCTGCTTAATTCAGAAGATAATTTGTTTGTTGTTGGAGACGATAATCAGTTGATTTATGGATGGAGAGGAGCTTCTGTTGATACAATATTAAACTTTGAGACATTGTTCCCTAAAACTAAAGTATATAAGTTGGAACAGAATTATCGATCAACACCTCAGATTCTTGATGTCGCAAATAATCTCATCTCTAATAATAAAAAGAAGATGGAGAAGAATCTTTGGACTAGTAATCCTAGGGGTGATTTAGTAGAACTTGCTAGTCAGAGAAGTGACATTGCAGAGGCAGAATATGTGGCAAATAAAATTAAAGAATACAGTGAAGATTATAAATTAAGTGAGATTGCAATTTTTTATAGAACAAATGCTCAGTCCAGAGTTTTAGAGGATCAACTAAGAAAGAAAAAGATTCAGTATAAGATATTTGGCAATATTAGCTTTTACGATAGAGCTGAAATTAAGGATTTGGTTTGTTATTTACGTATGATTGTAAACCCACAGGATGGGATAGCCTTTAATAGAATAATTAATACCCCTGCTCGCGGAATAGGAGCAAAAACATTACAAAAGCTCATGAACCTGAAGGATGGAAAGATGGACTATCTTGATTTGTTACAAGCTGGTGTGGAACATAAAATTTTTAGTAAAAAGTCTGAAGGTTTAGTCCTAAAGTTGATTACTGCGATTGACAGCTTCTCTATGAGTTTAGGAAATGGAGGAATTATTTCTGAATGTACAGAACAGTTTCTAGTCGATTTACAATACCAAGAACACCTTAAAGATGAAGACAGAGTTGAAAATATTTCTGAATTTATAAATGTCATAAGTGATTATGAGGAAAATATAAATGAAAACAATCTTTCAGAATTTCTTAACTCGTTATCTATTTCTTCTTCTGTTGACGGACTGGACTCATCTACAGAGTCTATAACTTTGATGACAATTCACTTAGCTAAGGGGTTAGAATTTCCATGTGTTTTCTTTGTTGGCATTGAAGATCAAATTGTACCTCACTCCAGGACTCACGATAATGAAGATGAGATTGAAGAAGAAAGAAGACTTTGCTACGTAGCAATTACTAGAGCAATTAAAAAATTACATCTTTCTTATGCGAAATTTAGAAAAGTTTTTGGGCAAATTATACCCTCAGGTAAATCTAGATTTGTTGAAGAGATAGCGAATTCAGAAAATATTATAAGACTTGACGACATCTCCTCCGATGGCGGTAACAACGGAAATGAGGAAAAGAAAGTTTTTCATTATAGATTTGGTTCAGGCTTGATAGTCTTAAATGATGACGATTCTATTGAGGATGTAGTTCTAGTTCAATTTGATTCAGGGTTTAGGAAGAAAGTGTTTATTCATGATTTGGAGAGCGGTTAATTGAATTTGGGAGATAAGTTAATAGATTTTAGTTTACTCGGTGTTGACGATTTATTTTTCAATTCTCTTGATATTGATAGCAAAAAAAAGGTTGCAATCTTTTTTACATGCAATCATTGCCCTTTTGTTCATGCTTATGAAAAAAGGATAATCAAATTACAGAAGTCTTATGCAGACATTGTTCAATTCGTTGGGATAAACTCTAATGATGATGTGAAATATCCAGAAGATAGTTATGATAATATGAAAAAAAGAAGTAAAGCTAATAATTTTAATTTTATCTATGTGAGAGATTTAGATCAAGAGGTTGCAAAGATTTACAATGCATCACATACACCTCAATTTTTTTTGTTCAATCAGAATAAGATATTAATATACAAGGGTAAGTTGGACGATAATTGGGAAGATGAAGATAAAGTTAAGAATAGCTATCTAGAAGACGCTATTAAAAATCCTAAATATACCTCAAGAGATACTTTTCCTGTCGGGTGCTCAATCAAGTGGTTATAAAAAAATATAGAAAAGGTAAAATTATGAAGAAGCATGCAAGAATAAAAAATCTTGACGCCTTTTTAGAAAAATTTGTGGAGCCTATCTCCTGCGTTAAGCTAATAACTCCTGGAGTAATTAAAGTAGGAAAGGGGAAAGGAGAGAATCTAAAAGTTACCTATGGTAGAGAGATGTATCAAGGAATGGGGGATATCCTAGTAGGGTGTAAACTGAATGCCACATCAGGAAACTCTAATCAGGAAATTTTTATCTCTACTAGTAACCCGAGCGAAGTAAGGAAGGTAATAGAAGAAATAAATACTAAAGATTAAGTGGGGCCAATAGTCTCTAAAAGAGCCTCTTGGAATTCTTTAGAGTTGTCAACAGTAATTCCATTTATAGATATGTTAGCTTTCAGACCATTGTATGTATAAAAAATCTCGATAGGACTGTTTCCCGGAAATCTAGCGAAAAGATTCTTAAGCTCCTCTGTTTCTTTGTTGTTAAGGTCTTTTTGGAGCTTGATTGTTACTGGAATTAAAATGTCTGATATTAATCTTATCGAGTCTACTTCATTATATGAATTAATAATTAATTTGAAGCTTTCTTCCTCTCGTTCAACTGAACCAGTTATAAGTATAGGTGCTCCAACCTGTAGTTTAGATTCATGTCTCTCAAGCTCACCACTAAAAATTATAGCTTCAATAATATTGGTTGAATCCTCCAGGTTTATCAGGGCATATTTGCTGGAATTTCTTTTAGATGTTTTGATTTCTATTGAAGTTATAAATGCCGCTACTGTAACAATCTTCTTATTTTGACAACTTTTAATCTTATCAATAGTTTGATAAGAGATTTTTGACAGCTTATCTTTTACAATATCCAATGGTTTCAGCTTAATAGAGTAGCCTAATGTCTCAATTTCGTTTTTACTAATATCAAAGTCGGACCATTCATCTTTGATTACAAGATTAGGTTCTGTAATTGTTTCCTCCAAAGAGAACAGTGCCTCCTGGTTTGTGTCATTAGATTTGCTCCTCTGACCAACATAGCTAAGAAGAAGATCAAGGTTGTCGAATAATGTTGATCTTGTATGATTAAAGCAATCAAGAGCTCCTGACATTATTAAGCTTTCTAAAGATTTCTTGTTCATTTTTCTAGAATCCATTAATGATAAGAATTGAAACAAATTAGTAAAACCACCTAGTTCATTTCTAATCTCAATGATATTATTTACAATATTTGTCCCAATATTTTTAATAGCATTAAGTCCAAAGCGAATTGATTCTTTTAATGGCGTAAACCCCGAGCCACTTTCATTAATATTTGGTGGTAGGACTTCTATGCCCATTTCTTTACATTCCCTTATATTCGAAACTATCTTTTCTGACAAGTTTATTTCTGATGACATTAATGAAGACATAAATTCACATGGGAAGTACGTTTTGAGAAAAGCGGTTTGGAAAGTTATGTAAGCATATGCAGTACTATGGCTTTTGTTAAACGAGTACTCTGCAAATTTTTCCATTGTATCAAAGATATCCAGGGCAATCTTCTCAGGAATTTTATTTTTTTCAGTGCCATCCATAAATTTTTGTTTTTGCGCTAGCATCTCCGACGCTTTCTTTTTACCCATCGCTCTTCTTAGCAAGTCAGCATCGCCAAGTGAAAAATTAGCTAAAATAGAGGCAGTTTGCATAATTTGTTCTTGATAAACAAAAAGACCATGAGTTTCCTTAAGAATTTCCTTTAGTTCAGGTGTTGGATAATTAACATTTCTTTTTCCATTTTTCCTTAAAATATAGTCATCCACCATCCCACTGTCTAAAGGTCCTGGTCTATAAAGTGCCAAGAGTGCTACAAGATCATCAAACTTGTCGGCTTTTAGATTCTGCAGAACGTCTTTCATTCCACTGGATTCAATCTGGAATATTCCTCGCGTTAATCCTGTTGAGAGTAAATCAAAAACCTTTTTATCATTTAAGTCCGCCCTTTTTAATTTTTCATCAATATCTATTGATTTTTTCCTAATAAATTCTTTACTTTTCTTAATTACTGTCAGAGTTTTTAGACCTAAAAAATCAAATTTAACGAAACCTAAGTCTTCAACTGCATTCATATCGTATTGGGTTACTGTCTCACCGCGCGAACCCTTATATAATGGAATCATTTTATCTAAAGATTCATCTGAAATTACTACACCAGCTGCATGAGTAGAAGAATGTCTTACAGAGTTTTCGAGTTTAACTCCTAATTTATATAGCTCCGCAAATTGTGGCGTTGAGTTTATAAGGGTTTTAAATTCTTTGATTTTTTTATAGCATTCATCAAGACTATAGACTTTACCGCGAAAAGAAGGTATTAGGTTTGTAATTTTGTTTACATCACCAAAATTGAATCCCAAGACTCTACCCACATCCTTAATCACTGCCTTTGATGACATGGTTCCGAAAGTACCTATTTGTGCAACTTTATCTTGGCCATACTTTTTTGTTACATATTTAATTACTTCATCTCTTCCTTCACCACAAAAATCTATATCAATATCAGGCATTGATATTCTTTCAGGATTGAGGAATCTTTCGAATATTAAACCATGTCGTATGGGATCAACTTCTGTTATATCTAAAAGATAGGCAATTAAACTTCCTGCCGCACTTCCTCTTCCAGGACCTACAGGGATATTCGATGACTTTGCAAATTTAATAAAATCTGACACGACAAGAAAGTAGCCCTCAAAGCCCATATTCTTAATAATATTCATTTCATGTTTTATTCTTTTTTTGTATTCGTTAATCTCCGAATTAGGTACAAGACCTTCTATAGCTTTCTTGTCCAAAGATTCTTCAATTAAAAATTCAAAGTTTTCATTGGATAAGATTTTACCGTTATCAATTTTAGGCAACCTGTAATCGCTTTGATTAAATTCTAGGTTACACCTTTCTGCAATTAGCAAAGAGTTCTCAAGCGATTCTTCGTAATTATCAACAGCTAGCATCATTTCATCTCTAGACTTGAGGTAGAATTCATTTCCGCTAAATCTAAATCTTTTCTCTTCTTTAACTAAAGAGTTGGTTTGTATGCAAAGTAAAGCATCATGTGAATCGAAGCAATCTTTTGTAAGGTAATGACAATCATTAGTAGCAACAACAGGTATACTTAGCTTTTTAGCGATATCTCTTAAAGTTGAATTAACTCTTATCTGTTCTTTTAGTAAAGTTCCTTGTATCTCAAGAAAATATCTGTCACCCAAGACATTCTTATACTCGCTAGCTATTTTAAGAGCCTCATCTTTTTTTCCTTTAAGAATATTGTGACAAACCTCACTATTTAAACACCCACTTAAAACTATTAAGCCCTCGCTTTTTTCGAATAGAAGTTCACGATCGATTCTTGGTTTTCTATAAAAGCCTTCAAGGTGACCCATTGAGACTAATGAGCAAAGATTCTCGTATCCCTTAAGGTTCATACATAAAACAGTTAAATGATGAGTTTTGTTATTTTCAGGAGTCTTTTTTGTTCTATCTTTGGTGATATATACTTCACATCCAATAATAGGCTTAACATTGTTTTTCTTTCCTAGTTTATAAAAGTCATACGCACCGAAGAGGTTCCCATGGTCTGTAAGTGCTACTGCAGACATTCCTTGCTTGGAAACTTCTTCAAACAATTCATCAAACTTAATTGCTCCGTCAAGCAATGAATATTGAGAATGGAGGTGTAAGTGTACAAAATCGTTTTTCATTAGGTTGTAAATAATTATAAACAATTAAATAATATTTGGACATAAAGTTGTTATATAATTGATAATTATTTTATTTGGTACAGAATAAAATTATATGTTTGAAAAAACTAAGGCTTTTTTTAAGTCGGTTAAAGAAAAATTATCTAAAACAAGTGATACTCTCACATCTTCGATTGTACAAGTTTTCAAGGCAAAGATTAAAATTGATGATAAAGTGTTAGACGATCTGAGAGAGTCCTTGATACTTGCTGACGTAAGTTATAATTCTTCGGAAAGAATAATCTCAAACTTTAAGAATAAAATGAAAGGTTATGAGACCGAGAAAGAGGTTAATAAAGAGCTCTACCTTGGTCTTCTTCAGAAAGAAATTCAACTGATGCTTACAATGGATGATTCAGAAATCAATATTAACTCAAAAGATATTTCAGTAATTATGGTAAGCGGAGTAAATGGTAGCGGAAAGACTACTACTATCGGTAAGCTTGCTAGTATTATATCTGAAGAAAAGAAGGTGATGATAGTCGCGGGAGATACTTTTCGTGCTGCTGCAATAGAGCAGCTAGAAGTTTGGTCTAAAAGGGTTAATGTTGATTTTTATTCTAGCGATGAGAAAGATCCAGGAAGTGTAGTTTTTTCATCTATAGCTAAGGCAAAAAGTATAGGTTCTGAAGTTGTGATAGTAGATACTGCAGGTAGGTTAGGAAACAATGAGGACCTTATGAATGAGTTATCAAAGATTCAAAAAGTAATAGAAAAACAAGGTGATGTAACTTTATCTGAAAATCTTTTGGTTCTGGACGGAACTTCAGGGCAGAATGCTTTATCTCAAATAGAAAAGTTTAAATCAAATATTGATATTACCGGGATAATTATTACCAAGCTGGACAGTACATCAAAAGCAGGCTTCGCAATATCAGCCTCGTATGATTATAATCTGCCAATAAAAATGATTGGCGTTGGTGAGAGGGTTGAAGATTTGATGCCATTTGATTCGGAAGGTTTTTCTAAAGCACTTTTAGGGTTGGATTAATTTATATGAAAGAAAAAGATTTAATGAAGAAGGCATTTATTCTTGCAAGAAAGGGGAGAGGTTTAACAGGCTTGAATCCAATGGTTGGAGCAATACTTTTAAAATCTGACAAGATTATTGGAAAAGGGTTCCATCAGAAATATGGTGGACCACATGCAGAAGTAAATGCAATAAATGATGCTGAATTGAAAGGGATAAGTGTAAAGGGCGCTACTTTGGTAACTACGTTGGAACCATGTTGCCATAGGAAAAAGAAGACTCCGCCATGTACAAATATTATAATAAACAAAGGTATCAAGAAGGTTTATTATGGTTCCATAGATATGAACCCTCAAGTCCAGGGTAGGGGGATAAAAAAGCTTAAAAGTAGTAATATTAAAACAGTCTTTGTTGATAGTCAGAAGAATAATGATCAACTTAATCGAGGATTCCTAAAGATAACACAAAAAAAACTCCCCTATGTAACTTTAAAAATCTGTATGACTTTGGACGGTATGATATTTAATAAGAAATCTTGTTCAAGTTCAATTGGCGACCTTAAACAATTAAAGGACTCAAATAATCTTCGTGCAAATTATGATTCAATATTAGTTGGCGTTGAAACTATAATAGCTGACAATCCTCAACTTACTTATAGAGGAACAGGAGATAAAAACTTATGGCAACCAAGGCCTATAGTCTTAGATTCTTCATTAAGAACCCCATTGGATAGCAAAATAATAAAGCTTAAGAATAATCCTATAATATTCACGAAACTAAGTGAGAATAGTAATAAATCTATCAAGCTCAGAAATCTTGGGTGTACAATTATTAAATTAAAGAATCTTGAACCTAAAACGGTTTTAAAAAGTCTTGTAAAGAACAATGTGCAAACTGTTCTTGTAGAAGGGGGAGGGTCAATTTTTTCTTCCTTCCTAAAATCTAACGTAGGTGACCAACTTATTCTATATTACTCATCTATTTTTATGGGAAACTCAGGGCTAAATATTGGACATAACTTAGATAGGCAATATAAATTAAAAAAAAATATCACCAAAATTAAAAAAATTGGAAATTCAACCATGATGGTCTTTGAATCATGAAGATAGGTGTTTTTGGTGGTTGTTTTAATCCAATTCATATTGGACATTTGTCATTAATAGAAGAAGTGTTAATTAGATTTAACTTGGAAAAAGTATTATTTATTCCAAATATGAACCCTTACTATAAGGAATATAAAACAGTAAGCTTTGATTTGATCTCAGAAATGATTAACTTAGCAATCGGGAAGAATTGGAATTATGAGATAAGCAGTTTGGAATCTAATTCTAATAAAGACCATGCTACATATAAAACTTTAAGAACACTTATTAATGAAAATACTAGTAATGAATTATATTTAATACTTGGTAGCGATCAGTTCCTACAGTTTTCTAATTGGAAGAACTCAGAAGAAATAAAAGATCAAATCAATCTGATAATAGCTATTAGAGATACTTACAACATAGACTTAGAAGATTTTACAGATAAAAATCTCTGCTATACTAAGGTTGATAGCAGAAATAGGACCCATGTCTTTAAGTCAATTAATAATAAAGAGTTGATTTTTTATGATTTAATTAAGAAGTTTGATATATCTTCATCTGTAATTCAGAAGATGTTATCTTTAGGTGAAGTAGGTGAGGTTAGAAGATTTCTTGCGCCAAAGGTATTGGATTTTATTTTAGAAAAAGGACTATATAGGTAGTGGATACAAAAGATCTTATAAAATATATATGCTCTTCTTTAGATAATAAAAAAGGAGAAGATGTTTTAGTGTTAGACATTCAATCATTGTCCTCTATTGCAGACTATTTTATTATTGCTAGTGCTAATTCTGAGCGGGCGGTTAAGTCGTTAGCTGAGAATCTAGTTAGAGAGGTAAAGAAGAAATTTAAATTAAAGGTAAAAATTGATGGACTTACAGATAACCGTTGGATTGTTATTGATATAGGCGATTTAATAGTACATATTTTTCATACCGAGACAAGAGAAAAATACGATTTAGAATCTTTATGGTATGAGGCTAAAAAAGTTTCAGGGATTTAAACTTTACTTCTTAGGCTTTCTAATAAAAGCAGGAATTTCAAAGTGTTCATCGTCTCCTAATGGGTGCAATTCATCAACTTTATCAGGCACTAAATCCTCATCTACTTCATTATTTGGAATATCAGCAATTTGATCATCAAGGTTTAAACTAATTTGATCTTTGTTCTCAGCTTCTTCAACTATTGGGGCAGTGATATCATTGGGTCTTGAGTTTCCATCAATGCCGGTGGCTATAACTGTTATTTTGACTTTATCCCCTAAAACTTCATTCACGACAAGACCAAAAATTAATTCTACGCTTGGATTAGCTTTAGATTTTATATGACTGCACGCTTCGTTGAGTTCGTCAATCGTAAAGTTGCTGGACGCTGAAACATTGATAAGTATTCCCGTAGCACCTTCAATCGAGATATCTTCGAGCAATGGACTTGTTATTGCATTTTCTGCAGCCTCTATAGCTCTCGAAGTCCCTTCGCCTTCACCTGTACCCATCAACGCCTTTCCACCGCTTTCTTTCATAATTTTTTTAACGTCAGCAAAGTCAACGTTAATAAATCCAGAGCCTACAATAATATCAGCAATACCTCTTACAGCATTCGTTAAGACATCGTCAGCTGCTCTAAAAGAATCTAAGATTCCTGAAATCTGTTGCACTTCATTTAATTTGTCATTAGGAATAACTATTAAGGAATCAACTTCTTTGGCAAGTTCTTGAATGCCAAAATCAGCCTGAGATATTCTTCTATTTGCTTCAAACGTGAAGGGCTTTGTTACTATTGCTACAGTTAGTGCCCCGGCATCCCTTGCTAGTTTGGCTACAACAGGAGATGCTCCTGTGCCTGTTCCTCCACCCATTCCTGCAGTTATAAAAACCATATCAGAACCCTGTAAAGCTTCTGTTATTTCGTTTTGATCTGCCTTGGCACACTCATTTCCAAGTTCTGGGTTACCACCTACACCTAGACCTTTTGCTATATTTTTTCCTATTTGAATTACTCGTTTTGCTTGTGACTTCTGTAAATCTTGAAAATCTGAGTTGACTGCAATAAACTCAACCCCTTCGATTTTATCATTAATCATACTGTTGACGGCATTTCCACCTGCACCACCAACCCCTATAACTTTAATTTTTGCTCCTAAATTATCAAAAAGATCTTCTTTAGGCGCCCCTGCAATTTCACCGGAAAATTCAAAAGTTGGCATATCGACTCCCTTACTAGTTACAATATGTAGTGTATCAATTAAAAATAACTACTATATTTAGTATTATATAATAAAATAATAGAAAAAGCACTATTTAGAAAAGATCAGCAAACCATGTTTTCATTGAACTGAAGACTTTTTTAAACACTTGAGCCTCACGAATTCTGATTTTAGAGCTTTTAGCAGCTTCCTGATTGTTTGATCCCCAGATTAACAGACCCACCCCAGTAGCGCATTCTGGCTTTGAAACAAGCTCTTCTAGGCCTGTAATTTGATTCGGAACTCCTAATCTGACAGGCATGTTGAGTATTTTTTGAGCTAAATAATCTGCACCCTTGATGGCCATTGACCCCCCAGTAATGACACAACCTGCTGGCAACATGTCATGATAACCAGACCTCATTATTTCTCTTCTTGCCATTGTAAAAATTTCTTCAAGTCTTGGTTCAACAATATTGGCAAGCTCCATCTGACTAATTTTTTTCCTACCTGTGCCAGCAATTTTATCAATTTTAATTTCATCATCACCATCAACAAGATCAGCAGAAGCAATTCCATATCTTTCTTTAATTTCTTTTGCGACTTGCTTAGAGGCACCTAAACCAAATGAGATATCGTTATCTAAGAAGTCTCCCCCAATAGTTATATTGCTAGTATATTTAATGGCTCCATCTGAGAAGACGGCTATATCTGTTGTACCTCCACCACAATCTAGAAGAACAACACCAACATCTCTTTCGTCAGGAGTCAAAACTGCTTCACTTGATGCAATTTGTTCAAGAACTAAAGACTGAACATCAACACCAGAATTATGAACACATTTTACAAGATTTTTAGCTTGTGTAACTTGAGCGGTAACCATGTGGATTTTAGCTTCTAGCTTCACACCGTAAAGCCCAACAGGATCTTTGATTTTTCTTTCACCATCAACTATGAATTCTTGAGGCATTACGTGTATAACTTCTCTATCTGCTGGTTGTGCGCCCGCTGTTGCCGATTCAATAACTCTGTCTAGGTCTCTCTTTGTAACTTCTCTATTTCTAAGTGTTATCATCCCGTGACCATTAAGACTTCTGATGTGACCACCAGCAATTCCTACAATCACACTTGTGATTTCTGTGCCTGCCATTTTCTCAGCGTCTTCAATAGCCTGTCTGATTGAATCAACTGTAGCGTCAATATTAAGCACTATCCCTCTTTGTAAACCTTTAGAAGGGTAAGAGCTAACTCCAATAATTTCTACATCGCCAGGGGCTCTGACTTCAGCTACTAAACATAAGATTTTTGTTGTTCCAATATCAAGTCCAACAATTACATTACTATCTGCCATTTATGCCATTATAATCCTAAAGATTATAATTTACAACACCCTTCTTAATATTACTTATATCAATATATGATTCCTTCATTTCTTTTCTTTTTCCATCTTCTAATATTAACGTTAAATTACTTATTTTTTTCCTAATTTTCCCTTTACCTAAATATATCTCTGTGCCATCTGACATGAATACTGTAGCACCTATGATTTCATCCAATAAAATTTCCGAAATATCATCAGGTCTTAAAATTTGATCCTCTATTAGTAGCTTGAACAAAGAAACACCCTCCTTGATATTCGTTTCTGATTTTACGGAAAGTATTGGATAGCTTATAGTTAGATATTCCCCTATGTTCCTTATTAAATTTGAATCTTCATCAACATATCCTGAAATGTTACCTACGTTGGCAAACATTAAAATTCTTTTTTCCTCAACTATTATCTTAACTTCTGTTAGTGAAAGTTGTTTGAATGAAACTTTGTTGATTAACTTAATATTTAAGATTCTATCTCTAGAAGATTCTTTATTATGAAATGCAAGCAATTTTCCACTTAGCTCAGAAGTTTTTTTTATTTCATCTACGGATACGATAGCATTCCCTTCAACTGTTATTTCTTTTACAAAACAAAAGATTGGGAAATAAAGAAATAGAACAACGACAGATAATAAAAGCACTAATATTTTCTTCATCATTCGTTTATTATCTTTACCTCAGTAGATAAAAGTATCCCCTCTTTTGTTTTAGCGATTTCCTGTATTTCTTCAATTAATCCTTTGATATCTTCAATTTTTGCATTACCGGTATTAATTATATAGTTTGCATGAAGTTCTGAAACTTTTGCACCTCCAATAGATAATCCCTTAAGCCCTAAGTCTTCAATTATTTTTCCTGCTTTAGCATTGTCCATATTCATAAAAACACTTCCAGCGCTAGGGTATTTAACTGGCTGTGTACCATTTCTATGTTTAATATATTTTTTTATATTTCGTCTAGATTCGTCTGTATCTCCAACGGTTAATTTAAACTTGGCTTTGGTGACAATGTCTTTTCTTCTGATAGAGCTATGTCTATAGCCAAAAGTTAGCGCATTTTTTTGTACTTCTATTTCCTTATTATTCTTAAGAAAAAAAACTGATTCTAGAGATTCCGATATAGTTCCTCCATTAGCCCCAGCATTTGTAATAAGAGCTCCTCCAATTGTTCCAGGTATTCCAGTAGAAAATTCAAAACCAACAAAACCTTTTTTTAGAGAGGTGTTTAAAACTAGATTTAAAGAAGCGCCAGATTCAACAACAATCCTTCCTTCACCTAAGAATTTAATTCTATTTAATTTTTTTGTGCTTATAATGATTGTTTCTGAAAGTTTAACGAAGAGGCAATTTGACCCATTCCCTGACAAATAAAATTTGATTTTTCTTTCTTTTGCTTCTTTTATAACATTGATAAATTCACCTAAGTTTTTCGGGTAAACAATTAATGGTGCCACAGCTCCTACTCGCCATGAAGCATATTGACTCATATCATAGTTGGAGAAATGTTTAATATTCCTTTCAATAAGAAAGTCCTCAAACAAGTTAAATTTTCTTTTTGAGCTTAATGCCGACGTCACGAATATCACCTGCCCCCATAGTAATAATAGTATATTTCTTGTATTTAAGTTTAGATACAATCTTATTTATAAGTTGATTATTATTTGCAAAAAATTTAACTCGTGGGTTTTTTTTCTTTATTTTATTAAATAACTTATTTGTATCAATATTATTTTCTTCAAACGCGGAATATATATCTACTAAGTATAAGTTCTTCCAACTTGATAGCTCTTCAACAAAGTCTTTCATAAGAATTTTTGTTCTTGAAAATCTATGCGGTTGAAATACCAGTATTACCTCATCTTTGAAAAAATTTTTATTAATGTTTTCTCTAATAGCTTTAATTGCAGTTGGATGATGGGCATAATCATCAATTATCCTGACTTCCCTGTTGTTCATAATTGTTTCAAATCTTCTTGCGGGTGCCTTGCATTTTAGACTATTTTCTTGAATTTTATTAAAAGGTATTTGTAGCTCACGTGCTAGTATTGAGCTAGCTGCTAAATTGTAAGCATTATAGTCACCATATAGCCTGGATGATACAACTCCAATCTCTTTCTGTCTTTTATATAACTTAATAGTCGAGAACTTATTTTTTAATATTTCAAAAGAATAGTCATTTTTATTATTCAAACCCTGACCAAATTTTATGATTTTTTTAGATACAAATGTTTTTAATAATTTCGCAAGAATTGGTGAGTCGTTATTTGCTATACATTTAATTCTAGTGTTAGAAATAAATTTCTTGAATGCAGAAATTAATCTTTTTTCTGTTCCATAAAAATCTAAATGATCATTGTCAATATTTGTTATAACAGATATTTGAGAATTGATTTTATTGAAGCTATTGTCACTTTCATCCCCCTCGATTAAACAGAATTTAGAATTACCCAAGTAGAAGTTTGACTTCAAGGTTTTATCTTCGGCACCAATGAAAGCTGTAAGATCTATATTTGAGTTCCTAATAATACAATGTGAAATTGATGAGGTTGTACTTTTCCCGTGACAGCCTGTTATAGTAATGTTCTTTAATCTATCAGTAAACAAGCCTAGCGCTTCACCTCGAGTTAAAAGACTAACTCCTTTTTTGTTAGCGCTAAGAAGTTCAGGATTGTTCTTTTTTATCGCTGAAGAGTAAACAACTAAATCAGGGCTTTTGATATTTTCAGCTGTATGAATGTGATTAATTTTACAACCCAATCTTTTTAGCTTCCTAATTATAGGATCCCTTCCTATGTCAGAACCTGATACTTCGACTTTCTTGGAGCGAAGGAATAAGGCTAAGGAGCTCATTCCAATTCCCCCTATCCCGACAAAGTGAACATTTTTAATCCTTTTCTTATCTGACATCTTCTAAGATACCTTCAATTATATTTTCAGCCGAATCTGAATTGCGTACTTCAGCATTTTTTCTCATGGCTTTTAGTATAGTGTCTCTAATGGTTTGGTTATATAAAAGATTATGTATTTTATTTAAAAATACATCTGACAATTCTTTTTCTACAGACATGAGACCAAGCTCATTACTTGAAACCTCTTCAGCATTTAAGAATTGATGATCACCCGACGAGTTCTTAATTGGAACATATATTGATGGAAGATTAAAATGCAAGCTTTCAGATATGGTACTGGCACCAGCTCTAGATATTAATATCTTTGATCTTTGATAATATACTTCAATATTATTAATAAATTCATAAACCTGAAATTCAAAGAAAGGAAATTCTTTTTTGATATCTAAATAAAATTTTTCTATTACAACTTTGTTTCCTGAGCCACATTGATGAACAACTTTAAATTTATAAATTCTACCCTGGGATTTCTTAATTTTTTCTATCAAGCTATACATAGAATCAGTGATTTTATTATTTAATACTTTAGAACCTTGGCTACCACCAAGTATTAAAATATCTATATCTTTATCAACTTCATTGTTAATTCTTAATTTTCGTATGGGAAAACCAGACTTAACACACTTTTTTTCTCCAAAGTGTTTTTTAGATTCTTCAAAATTAATAAATATCTTTTTACAAAATAAGGCAATAATTTTATTGGATAACCCAGGAACAGAGTTTCCTTCTACTATATAAATTCTTTTCTTTAGAATAAGCCCACTAAGTGCAACTGGCAATGAAACAAATCCGCCAGTTCCTATTATTATATCAGGTGCAAAATTAACTATGATTTTCATTGATTGTATTATAGAAACAAGAAGCGAATATAACGATTTAATCTTATAGGATAAGGATTTTCCAATAAAACCAACAGAATTAATTTTGTATATTGTATTATCGTTTCTCAGATTTGGGATTGTTATCTTATTATTTAAGCTATTAACAAAGCGAACATCAAACCCTTTATCTAATTCTTCTATTGCTTCCAACAGTGATATTGCAGGAAAAATATGGCCACCTGTGGCACCTAATGTTATAAGAACTTTCTTCAATTTTTTCTTTTATCTAAAGCTAATATTAAGCCAAATGCAAATAATGTAAATATTAGCGAACTACCCCCATAACTTATTAAAGGTAAGGGAACACCTTTCGTGGGCATTAGTCCAATGGTTACTGAGATATTTATTATGATTTGCAAAGAAGTAAGTATTATTATCCCAGATATTAGATTTCTTGAAAATAAATCTTTTGCTCTTTCAAGCATTTTAAATCCACTCCATATTAGGATTCCAAAAAGGATTATTATTATCATACTACCTAGGAAACCTAGTTCCTCGGCGATTATTGAAAAAATAAAGTCGTTATAGCCCTGGGGAAGGAAGAAAAGTTTTTGAGAACTATTCCCTAGCCCAACACCAAAAAGTTTGCCTTTTGCAAAAGAAACAAAAGATTGGATTATTTGATAACCAGTTCCCTGTGGATCATCGTAAGGATTCAAGAATGACATCACTCGCTTCATTCTATATGGAGCTATATAAATCAAGCTCAAGAAAGAAGAAAGTAAGACAAAGAAAATGCTTAATATGTGGCTTATTTTCGCACCAGACAGGATAATCATGCTAAATACAGTTAAACAGATTAAAACTGTATTTCCGAAGTCAGGCTGCAGTAGAAGAAGAAATATGTATGGTAAGCATGGAAGAAAAGTAGAAACTACACCAATTTTGAATTCCTTAATTCTAGTATTCTTAATATTAAGATGTTGCGCAATAAATATCAAAAGCATGTACTTGGCGATTTCAATTGGTTGAATAGAGAATGAAAGAAATTGTATCCATCTTGTAGCCCCTCCAGATTTTCTACCCAATATCGGGACGAGAACAAGAAGCAAGAGAATTACGCCAATTATATAAAAAAACTTATGGTTTTTAGATAAAACATTTGTATTTAACCTAGAACAAATAATCATTATTATGAGTCCTATAAAAAGAAAAAGACTTTGTCTTTTTAGATAAAAAAAGGAGTCCGCATGGTTTTCCATTGCTATAATTGAACTTGAACTGAATACCATTAGGAGTCCAATCGTTGAGAGCAAAATCGTAGAAGTCAGAAATAATATTCTAGGCTCTATAGAATTAAGATAGTTCTTTGACATATTTCTTGAAGGTCTCTCCTCTTTCTGTAAATGAACTAAATTCATCAAAGCTCGATGTACCAGGACTAAAAACCAAAGGGATACCTCTTTTTGTCTCCTTTAATCCCGTCGAGACTGCTTCGAATAAACTTGGAGCCAAATACATAGTCTTTGGATTAAGAATTTTTGCCAGCTCAAATTTATTTTCACCAAAAAGTATAAGAAGCTTAACTTTGTTTTTTATAAGCCTTGCTAAGGATACATAATCTAACTTCTTATCTTTACCACCCATTATTAATATTATTTTATTGCTAAAGCTTTTTATTGCAACCTCGGTTGCCTGGGGAGATGTAGATTTAGAGTCATTAACTATATACTTGCCCCCTTTTATTATTTCTAGCCTATGCGGAGGCGAGGAAAATGTCTTTAAGGCTATTATTTGTTTGTTAGTTATTTTTTTGATTAAACAAAAGATATTTAGAGAAAACAGAATATTCTCAACATTGTGTGGCCCAAGAAGTTTTAGTTCTTTAGCCATAATTTTTATGTCACCAACTATAATTTGATTATCTTTAGAATAAATCTTTTTATTTTTTAGTGGATTTAGCCTTATAGATTTTGATTCTGGGTGAAAGAGTTCAGACATGCTTGATAATGAATAGTTCATTGTAGTTTGATTTCTAAAGATTTTCCTTTTTGACTCGGCATATTCATTCATATCTAGATGATGATCTAGATGATTTTCAGAAAAATTTAAAATCGCTGAGATAAATGGACTAAAGGACGTATCGATGAACTGTAATTGAAAACTGCTTACCTCAACTAGTATGAAATCATACTTATCCTGAGATTCTACAGCTTTTATTAGTGGAGTGCCGATATTACCACCAAGAAAGACATTTAATCTTGCGCTTTTTAATAATTTGTAAGTTAGCAGTGTGGTAGTTGTTTTTCCATTGGTTCCCGTTATGGCTATGATAGGTTTACTTAGAAATCTTGAAGCGAATTCAATCTCACTTATAACCTTTATCTTTTTTTTTATGGCTAGCCTAATATTCTTATTTCTGAGCCCCACACCAGGGCTTGTTATGATTAGATGACATTGTGATAAGTATAGAACAAATTGTTCAGGGGTATTCGTATTATCATCAAAAGTTAAGTAGCCAATAGATTTTCTCTTGCAGAACCTCATTAGCTCTATACCGGTTTTACCCATTCCATAAATTAAAACTTTTTTCATACTATCTAACTTTTAATGATGCTAGCGCAATTAATGCCAATATAATTGATACAATCCAAAACCTAATAACGATTTTAGATTCTGAATAACCTAATTGTTCAAAGTGATGATGCAATGGAGCCATTCTCAGAATTCTTTTATTACAGAACCTGAATGATAATATTTGAATTATTACTGATAGTGCTTCAACGACAAAAATACCTCCCGATATAAGTAGTAATACTTCTTGTTTAATAAGTATTGATACTAGCCCAATCGTTGCACCAAGCGGTATCGAGCCCACGTCTCCCATAAAGATTTGTGCTGGATTTGCATTGAACCATAAAAATCCCAATAGGGAGCCTAATATTGCTGAAAGTAATATGCTGATTTCTGCTACATCTTTAATATATGGTAGATATAGATAGTTGGTATAGATTGCATTTCCCGCAATATAAGTGAGTAAGATAATCGCACCCACAGTACTAAGTAAAGACCCTGTGGCTAGACCATCAAGTCCATCAGTTAAATTGACTGCATTAGCGGATCCTAAAATTATTAAGAAACATAAGAAGTAATACATAGATCCTAAATCAAAGAGCTCTTTAGTAAATGGAAGACCTATAAAAGTATTTTTGTAAATTTCATTATTATATAGGAAGCCTTCTCCGTTCATTATGAAAAAGAAGACTATAGATAAAGTTATTAAAGTTTGAAAAGATATTTTTTTTGAAATTGACAGGCCCCTACCTCTTCTAAGTTTAATAAAGTCATCTATAAAGCCAGATAAGGCAAAAAGTATATATGTGCCAAGTACTATTATAAAATTTATATTTTCAAAATTTCCAAATAGAATAGAAGATATCAAAATACTGCTGCCAATTGCTATTCCGCCCATATTGGGAGTACCCCTTTTCTTTTTGTGGCCTTCAAGATAAGAGCTAATATTTTCTCCATAGTTTTTTTCATTTAGAAAATCTATAAACTTTGGAATTAAAACTATGATTGTAAAGAAAGATGTTATTCCAGCTAAAGCTGAACGTAGGGTGATATATTGAAAGATATTAAGAAAATTTAAAGAATTGACAAATAAATCAAACAAATAATAAAACATTATAAATCTAAAGAGCTAAAAATTTGCTCCATTTTCATCCCCCTTGATCCTTTAACTAGAATAACAGTGTTATCTATAGAATTTAAATTTATATGCTTTTTTATATCAGAATGATTTTCTAGGGCTACAAATGTAGTATTAGAGTCTAAGTTTTTGCTGTAGTCAGCAGCGTTATTTCCGTAGCTAAAAAGTTCGTTGAAATTATTTAGCTTTATTTGTTCGCTTATTGCTTGATGCTCTAATCCTGACGTTTCACCAAGCTCTAACATGCTTCCTAAAATAGCAATTTTTTTCTTTTCTGGGAACATTTCTTTTACCATTTCAATAGCTCTAACTGTTGAATCTGGATTTGCATTGTAAGTATCGTTTATAATAACGTTGCCTTTTTTAAGATTAATAATTCTAAATCTATTTTCTATTCCTTCGAAGGAATTTATACCACTTATGATTGATTCAATTTCTACATTAGCTATTATCGCTAATGCTGCCGAGCAAAGGGAGTTGTATATGTTATTTATACCTGGAGCTTTAAGTTTTACAGGATAATTAGAATCTCTATACTTTAAATTAAAAGAAGAAAAATCATTCTGAATATTCTGAGCAGTTACATCTGCGCTATTTGTTATTCCATAGCTTATTTTCCTGCAATTAAGCTTTGAATAAAAATTATTCATAAATTCGTCGTCCAAATTAAATGAAAAAGCAGATTTAGAATGAAAATAATTTGTAATATCTGATTTTTCAAGAAAAATATTCTTTTTGTCTATTAGACCTTCTGTGTGTCCTTTCCCAATATTTGTTATCGTTGCAAAATTAGGTTTCGCAATCTTAGCCAGGTTTTTAATTTCCCCTTTGGAATTAGTACCCATTTCTAATATTAAAACTTGATGTTTATTAGAAAGATTAAATATTGTCAAAGGCAGTCCTATTTGGTTGTTTAAATTGGCATGAGTTGCTAATACATTAAATTGTTTGGACATTATATTTCTAAGAATCTCTTTTGTTGAAGTTTTACCATTTGTTCCGGTGATACCGTAAGTCTTTAATTTACTATTAGATTTAATTAGATAGCCTGCAAAATCTTGTATGAAATCTAAAGTTGAATTCACTATTATTTGCTTAGGAGCGTTACTTTTCTTAGTACTAATACAAAATTCTGCTCCATTCCCTAAGGCCTCAGAGATAAAATTGTGACCCCGAAAATTCTCGCCATCTAACGCAATAAAGATATCCCCTTTATTAATTTTTCTGGAGTCGGTAGATATATTATTAAAATTACCAAGTTCTATATTCGAACTAGAGTAGGCGAGACCTTTGTAATTTTTCAAAAACTCGTTTAATTTTATTTTGGCTAAGAGGATTTCTTTAGACATTTTTTTATTTCCATTTTATCTGAGTATTTATTCTTCTTCCCTTTGATATCTTGATATTCCTCATGACCTTTGCCTGTAATTAATAGCTGATCACCAGCTTCAAGATTCTCTATCGCAAACTTAATAGCTTCTTTCCTATTTAGAATAACTTTTACTTTCTTTTTGTCTTTATCTTTAACACCTAAGACTATACCTTTTATTATCTCTTTGGGATCTTCATACCTAGGATTGTCAGAAGTAACTATGATTCTATCTGCTACGATAGTGCTCACTCTTCCCATTTGATAACGTTTACCCTTGTCTCTATCACCACCACAGCCAAAAAGAACGATGAGTCTTTGATTGGGAAAATTTTCTTTTAAAGAAACAACTGATTTTTCTAATGCATCTGGAGTATGTGCGTAATCTACGAATATATTAAATTTCTTTTTATAAACTTTTTCTAATCTTCCCGGCGCTCCGCTAAACTCCTTAATCCCCTTGGATATTTTAGCGATAGACAGGCCTTTAGTTTTTGAATAAGCAAAGGCAGCTAAGATATTCTGAAAATTATAGGTACCAAATAATTTTGTATCTATAGAGAATTCTTTTCTCTCATTTTCTATTGTTAATTTAGTACCAGATTTATTTTTCTGCGTTTTCTTTAAATAGAAGTTTGCTTTTTTATTTGTAATTGAATACGTTATAGTCTTAATTTTATTTCTTAATTTTTTGATTATCTTTTTTCCATATTTATCGTCCAAATTAACTACTGCAATTTTATTTCTTTTATTGCTATTAACTAAATAGTCAAAAAACAACTTACTTTTAGCCCTATAGTAATTGTTCATGGTTTTATGGAAATCTAAATGGTCTCTGGTAATATTTGAAAAAATTGCGGAGTTAAAACTTATTCCTTCAGCCCTAGAAAGCTCAAGCGAATGAGATGAGACTTCAAGAAAAACTCTTTTTATAGCTTTGCTTTTCATCTGATTTAGAATCTTATTTAATTCATATGCGTCAGGAGTCGTTAGTTCTGAATGTATTTTCTGACTTCTATACCTACTGCCCACTGTTCCAATTAGCCCTGAATCTCTCTCTTTCCATATTTCCTTTAACATATAAGCTATAGAGGTTTTTCCATTTGTACCAGTTATGCCACAGATGTCTAATTTACCTGAAGGGTTAGATAGTGATTCACTACAAGCTATAGAATAAGCTTTTTTACAATCTGGAACTATATAAACTAAGATTCCTTTTGGAATATTATTTATATCAAGACCTTTCTCGCCCACTATTGCAGAAGCACCTCTTTTAATGGCATCTTTAATATAAAAGCTACCGTCTTTATTTTCTCCTTTTATAACGAAAAAGACACCAGCTTTCTTTATATTTCTTGAGTTATTAGAGGGAGGACCGAGACCCTTTATTTTTTTAAATATTTGATTATTTTTTGAGATATACATATCTTAAATTCCTGGCTCAAGGAATAGGCTAATCTCTTCTTGAAATTTATATTCATTTCCGGGGCTAGGTATTTGTTTTTTTACAAAACCATTACCAATTAGTTTTATTTTGACATTTTTTTCTTTTGCTATTTTTATTGCATCTCTTTTAGCTTTTCCTAAGAATGATGGAACATCTTTTACTCTCGCAAATTTTCTAACTTTCTCTTCGTCTATTAATATTTTTTCAATTGTTCTCTTAAAAACTGGTGCTGCCCAACGTCCTCCATAAGCCCTTTCACCTTTGGGGTAGTCAATGGTGATTACGCTAACAAGCTGTGGATTGTTGCTAGGAGCAAATCCGATAAAAGAAACAATAAATCTCTTTTTGGAATAGCCTCCTTTGATTGCAACTTGCCCTGTTCCTGTTTTACCAGAAACACTGATTCCATCAATTTGAGCCTTATACCCTCCTCCATCTTCAACAACAGCCTTTAAGAGTTGCCTCATTTTCTTGCTTGTAGCATAAGATAAGATTCTTTTTCCTGCTCTATTTTTATTCTTAAATAGGATTTTACCTTCTGAATTTGTAATTGATTTTATTAAATAAGGCTCAATATATACGCCACCATTTGCCACTATCGACAAGGCTTTTGCAAGTTGTATCGAGGTTGTCGACATTCCTTGTCCGAAGCTTATATTGGCAGCTTGTATCTGGCTCCATTTTTCTGGAGCAACAAGTATCCCCTTGGCTTCTCCAGGAAGTTTGATATTTGTTTTAGTTCCAAAACCCAGGCTTTTTAAGTATGAATAGTATTTTTTGTTAGAGATTCGTTCTATTATTTTTGAAGCACCAATATTGCTTGAGAATCTTAGTACGCCTGATATGTCTAGCTTCCCCTTTTTGTTAACATCATGAATCGTATACTTTCCTATTCTTCGTTGACCATTTTCGCAATCTATAATAGTTTGATCATTTATAACGCCTTCGTTAATTGCAGATGCAACTAAAAAACTCTTCATCACAGAGCCTGGTTCAAAAGTATTCCAAGCAGGAAGATTTCTTTTAGTAATAGGGTCTTGATATTTTGAGTATCTATTTGGATCAAAGAAGGGATAGCTACCCATGGCATAAATTTCTCCGGTATTTGGATTTAAAACCACTCCATATCCTCTGAGAGCTTTTGATTTCTTTACAGCTCTTGCAATTTCTCTTTCTAGAATGAATTGATACTTACTTTTAATAGTAAGGTTAAGGTTGGCCCCATCCTCGGGATTTTCAATTGCAGTAGGGTTGTCAGTAATAATTTTTCCTTTGCCATCTCTCGTTAAAGTAATTAGTTTCTTTGAACCAGCTAACTCTTTATTAAACTTATACTCCAGACCTTCCATGCCTATTTGATCTAGGTTTGTATGCCCTAAAACTTGTCCAGCAAGATGTCCGAAAGGATAGTCTCTTTTGTATTCCATTTTTATAGAAACATTAGGAAGTTTCAAGGCCATTATCTTTTCACCTTCCTCATGTGTTGCGAGTCTTTTTATCCAAACGAAGTATTTTTTTTTATTTAATTTTTTTAATACTCCTCTTTCTGAAATATTTAGTGTTTTTGAAAGTATCTTTGAATAATATATCTTGTCTTTGATTTCTCTTGGATTTAGGTGAATTGATGGATACGCGACACTTACTGCCAGAATCTTTCCCTCAGCATCTCTTATTTCTCCTCTGTTTCCAAGTAGTTGGAATGGATTTGTCTGTATTTTAGAAAACTTTAGGGGTTCAACATTATCAATTAGCTGAAGAGAGAATATCTTTATACTAATTATAATCAAGAAAAGGAATATGCAGAACTTTATAAGACTTACTCTTTTTCTTAATTCAGAATCTTTTTCTTTAAACTCATTTATGAAGCTACTCATTGTTAATCTTTATTAAATCTCTCTGGTTAGGAAATTTCATACTGTTCTTTCTTGCTAATGATTCAATTCTTTCGTGAGATTTTAATTGAAGAGTTTGACTTTTAAGTTTCTTGTTCTCGATTAGGATTTTGGAGTAAGTGTTTTTAGATTTTGTTAATTCATACCCTAGCTCGGTCTTAAAAGCTTTAAGGCCTATTATTGAAATTAGTAAGAATAAGCTCAACCCTGCAATTATTATGCTTTTGCTTGCACCCTTTACTAAGGAAATTATTTGGGTTCTGTTCCTTTCTAGTAGTATTGAACTGGCCTTCATTATAGCGCCTCACCTATTCTCATTTTTGCACTTCTTGAGCTTGGATTAATGAGCACTTCATTTTTGGTCGGCTTGAGAGGTCTTTTTGTGATAATTTTCAGAGTCTGTTTTTTGTTGCAGCTACAAGTCATTTTGGTTGGTGGACAAGTACATTTTGATTCTGAGAGTTTGAAGAATTTCTTTACAATCCTATCTTCTAAAGAATGAAAAGTTATCACCACGAGTCTCCCACCTTTATTGAGGATTTTTTCACTTTTTTCTAGAAATTTTATAATGGCTTCTAGTTCATTATTAACGGCAATTCTAAGGGCTTGAAAAGTACGTGTAGATGGCTCTATACTAGATGAATTTTTATTAATTCTTCCAACAATCTTTGTAAGCTCATCACTGGTGGTTATTTCTTTTTTGGTTCTTTGTCGTGCAATCTCAGAAGCAATCTTGAAATGATTTTTTTCCTCACCGTAATTCATTAAGAGTTGAGAAAGTTCTTTTACTGAGTAGGTGTTGATAATTTTGTGAGCAGTCAGTTCTTGTTCTTGATTTATCCTCATATCGAGCTTGTTGCCCTTCTTAAAACTAAAACCCCTTTTGATATTTTGAAGTTGATATGTTGATATACCTAAATCTAATATTACTCCATCAACCTTTTCGTTTACAAGTTCATCTATATTGCTAAAGTTTCCACATATAAATTCTATTTTGTTCACAGAGTTAGCCAGCCTTAACTTTGCCAGTTCTAATGAGTCTTTGTCAGCATCAATACAAATGATTTTATTTATATCATTTCTTGAATCTGTTATTTCTCTAGTGTGCCCTCCCATCCCTAGTGTGGCATCAAGATAAGTCCCATTGCTTTTTAAATTTAAATTATCAATTGCTTCTTTTTTCATGACTGTAAAGTGGTAATCAGATTTCATCTATTACCTCTCTGCTCTTTTGAAACTTTTTAAAACTACTGACCAGGCTCTTCTTCCACACTTTTTCAGACCATATCTCAAATCTTGATAGCATCCCAACAAAAACAGCTGAGTTGTTGATATTAAAATCCTTTCTTAATATGCTGGGTATCATTATTCTTCCCTCAGTATCTATTTCACACTCATGTGCATTACCTATTAAATATCTTTCAAACTCAACTGTTTCTTTTTTAAATTGAGGGAGTCTAGAAAGCTTATCTTCAAGTTTGTCCCATTCTGGAAGGGGGTAGCAAATTATAGAATTTTCAAAAGTAGACAGTATTAGAAAATTGGTTCTATATTTCTTCTTTAGATTATCTCTAAATTTAGAAGGTACACTGATTCTTCCAGTTTTTGAAATTTTGTGTATAAACTGACCTCTAAACATAATAACCTTTTATATGCCAAAAAATGACAAATTACGCCTTATATATGATTTTATTAATATTTATAATTAAAGTCAAGGCTATGATAAAGTAGTTTTGTGGCGATTTTAAAGATTAAATTGAAAAAAAGAAAGGAGATTGTAAAGTTCCAATTCCTATACTCTCTGCACCAGCATCTAGGTTGGGCCAGATCAAATAGGGACATACCAGAGGAAATATCAATTTTTACAACGAAAGAGTTGATAAAAAGCAATGTTGAGATAGTTAATCAAATTGGGAAATGGGTAAATCTTGAAATAATCTAAGAATCAGATTCTTTCTTGATAACTAAGTTTTTAAAGCCAGTAATGCTGCCAATCAAAGCCTTTCGTAAGCCACCAAATTCTTCTGGGCCATTAATTAGCCTACCAGACTCTTTGTCTATTTTTGTAATTTCTACTCCGATTTCTTCTTCAGACTGTATACCTTTTTTTAAACAGCTTGAAACACAGCTTTCCCAAAGTTGAAGTTGATCTATATGCTTATTAAGTAGACTTACAGCTTCTCCTCTAATGGCATGATGAGCAAAACCAAGTTTCTCAGGAGATCTTTCTAGCATTAATTTAATAGAATCAATACCTGATTCTATCCTATAAGGATGAGGTGTCGTTGGTACCATGGCAAAATCAAGACTTGGTACAACCATTCCAACCGAATCTCCACAAAACATAATATTCTTATTTTCTAACATAAAACTAAAGTGGTGACTTGCATGACCTGGTGTCTCGATCCAATTAAATTCAAGGTTGTTGACTTGAATATTAAAGGTTTTTTCATGAATAGAAATTATATTTTCTTCATTAACTGGAGCAGGTTTTTGATACATCTCGGCAACCCATCCCAAAGTATCTAGTGACGATTGCCATAAAACTTTATCGGGATCTATCAAATGAGGGGTTCCTCTTCTGTGGACTATAATTTGGCTATCTGGGAAAGACTGCATAAAAGTTCCTAATCCACCAGAATGATCTAAATGTATATGTGTTAAGAAGACATATTTTAAGTTTGATTTGCTGACCCCTAAAATATTAAGTTGCCTAATGAGTTCAGGTATTCCACATGTAGGGCCAACGTCAACTATGATATAATCTTCTTCGGCTTTAATTAAGTATGGTGCAATAAACTCAGTTTCATTATCAACTTTTAAATCAAGTTGCCATATTATGTCATCGAGCTGCCTTATATTTTTTTCCATCAGAATAATTTATAATTTTAATTGGTAATAATACCAAGTAAAGAGGTGAAAAAAAATATTCAATTTATTCTCTCCTTCTATAAAGGTAGGAATTCTTACTTTTTTCAGTAGGGTTCTTGGATATACTCGAGATTTAGTAATCACTTTCTTCTTTGGGGCAAACTTAGAAACTGATGCATTTTATGTTGCTTACCGAATTCCAAATTTATTTAGAAGACTATTAGCGGAAGGTACACTGAGTACAACTTTGGTCCCCTTTTTTACGGAAGCACAAACTTCCAAGGATAGAAATGCTTTTAAGATTCTTAGGAGTAACGTATTTACTATTGTTTTTGTTGGACTTTTATTAATCACGGGAATTTTTTATTATTTTTCCGCTGAACTTATCAATATCTTTGCTTTTGGTTTCGATGAATCCACAAAAGAACTATCTGCCAATTTACTTAAAAGGATGTCTCCATTTTTATTCTTAATTTCGTTGTCTGCTCTAAATATGGGGCTATTGCATTCGGCTCAAAAGTTTAATGCCCCAGCTTTTTCCCCGGTCTTAATGAATGTGGGCATTATTTTAATTGTTTTAATCTCATCTTTTTATTTTTCTTTAAGCATTTACGTTCTATCTTACGCAGTTCTTTTTGGAGCGCTCCTACAGTATCTATTTCAAATACCGTTTATCTTTAGAAATAATCTTTCATATAACCTTAATTTTAATCAATGCATTAATACTAAAACAAAAGAAATATTTAAGGTAATTTTCCCTCAGATATTTGGTCTAGCGGTTTATAATATCAATATCCTAGTTAACACTCAATTTGCTTCATTCTTAGAAAAGGGTTCTATTACTTATTTATATCTAGCTGAAAGATTAATAGAGTTTCCCTTAGGAATCTTCGCTGTTTCCGTTGCGACTACAGTATTACCAGTCCTTAGTACTCAGTATTTGAAAAAGAACTATTGTGATTTTTCGAGAACAATTAATGAAAAGTTAAAGTTTTTACTATTTCTTTCCGCCCCCTTTGTATTAGCTTTCATCTTTATTGGACAAGATATATGCAATGTTTTGTATGCCCGAGGTGAGTTTACGGTGAGTGATTCATATATGACATATAAAGCATTATTAGCTTATTCATTTGGGTTAATCTTTGTAGCAGGAGTAAGACTTGTTACTCAAGGTTTTTACGCAACTAAAAATACTAAGCTACCTGTTATTTTTGGGGCTTATAATTTAGGCGTAAATTTCTTACTATGTTATATTCTAGGCTTTTATTTTAATTTAGGATTCTTTGGCCTTGCATTGGCCTCATCCATATCGTCAATTTTCTTGTTTTGTATCCTTATATTTAAATTGAAGACTTTAATTGATGGAATTAAAATACTAGATTTCTTTAAATATTTGATATTAATATTAACAATCTCAGGTGCATCTCTTTTTCTTGGATTAAGAACAAGTGAGTTTATAACGCAAGGCAACAGCCTTAGCTTTGGTCTAATTACCACCATACTTTCTTCAGCTATCTTTTTTTATACGATTTCTAGAGTGTTGAGACTAAAGGAACTAAGAATGATTTTTAAATAAATTATAATTGTACATAGTTTCTTTTTTCCATTAATCTTAAAATATGAAAATATTATTTCTAAATGGCCCGAATTTAAATATGTTAGGTGAAAGAGAAGAGTCTCTTTATGGTCAACTTACGCTCGGTGAAATAAATTCTTTAATACAAAAGAAAGCTGATAAAATGAATATTGAAGTTATTTTTTTTCAATCAAACGAAGAAGGTAAGATTGTTTCGAGAATCCAGGAATCCTCTGGGCTGGTGGATTATATTGTAATTAATCCCGCAGCTTTTACACATACTAGCATTGCAATTAGAGATGCGCTTTTAGCTGTTAAAGCAAAGTTTATTGAAGTACACCTTTCTAATATATTTAGCAGAGAAGATTTTAGACAGAATTCTTATGTATCGTCTATTGCACTTGGCGTTATATCAGGTTTCGGCCATCAAGGATATTTAATGGCACTAGATGCCTTAAATGATATAAATAAATAATATTAATGAATGATTCATGGAATTTAAGAGATCCTGACAATAAAATTGTTGAGCTACTTTCCTCCAAGCTTGATATCTCAATTATGTTATCAACTTTTTTGGTTAACAGGAAGGTTACTAATCTAGTTGAAGCAGATATCTTTTTAAACCCAAATCTGGACAAGCTCCCGAACCCCTTTTTACTTAAGGGGATGGATAAGACTGTCGATAGAATTGTTGCTGCCATTGAAAGCGGAGAAAAAATCGTAGTTTATGGAGATTTTGATTGTGATGGGGTTACTTCTACTACAATACTGTATAGCTTCTTAAAAAGTGTAGATGCAAATATCGAATTTTACATACCTGAAAGAATCGAAGAAGGATATGGGATTAACTTCGATTCTATTAAAAATTTGGCAGAAAATGGGGCCAGGTTGATAATTTCAACTGATTGTGGAATTTCTGAAAATGAATTAGTTGAGAATTGCAAAGAGCTAGATTTAGACTTTCTAGTCACTGATCATCATACTGTTCCAGAGATTGAACCTGACTCTTATGCAATTGTTAACCCAAAACAAAAGGGCTGCGAGTACCCTTTTAAAGATATTTGCGCTGCTGGGGTTGTATTCAATGTTGTAATGGCTTTAAGACATAAGATGAGAGAGGCGGGATATTTTGAGGTCACAGAAGAGCCTAACTTGGCAAGATATTTAGATTTAGTAGCAATCGGAACCATAGCAGACAGTATGCCTATTTTGGGTGTTAATAGAATCTTTGTCTACAATGGTTTGAAAGAGATTCCTAGAACAAAGAGATTAGGGCTTTATGCACTATTAAAAAAAGATAAGTCTATATATACAACAAGAGATGTTTCTTTTGGGATAGCCCCAAAGATTAATGCAACCGGAAGAGTTGGTAAGGCCTCTAATGCAGTTAGGTTGCTAATTGAAAGTGAAAAGGCTAATGTAGATTCTCTTTTGGCAATAATTGATCAGGATAATAAAAAAAGAAGAACTATTCAGGATGATGTAACAGCTCAAGCCTTAATTCAGGCAGATGCAAAGATAAAAGAAAATCCTAATATTAACTCACTTGTTTTGTCTTCTACTGGCTGGCATCCAGGTGTTATAGGAATTGTTGCGTCTAAGATGGTTGAAAAATTTCATAGACCCTGTGCAGTTATTTCGATTAATGGTCATTTAGGAAAAGGCAGCTTGCGAACTAGTAATAATATTAATCTTTTTGAGGTATTGAAGAATTGCAATTCATCACTAATTCAGTTTGGCGGCCATGCAGGTGCCGCAGGAATTACAATCAACTTGAACCAAATTGATAACTTTAAAAGCTTGTTTGAAGATACGATAGAAGGTTATGACTATAATTTTTCTGAGACTTTAGATATTGATATGAAGATTAGTTTTTCAGAAATTAACAATGAATTTTTTAGAGATGTTGAAAGGATTGAGCCCTATGGAAAAGAAAATCAACCACCTGTTTTTCTTTCATCCCGCGTAGAAATTGTTAGTGCTAATATTTTAAAGGATAAGCACTTAGAGGTGGAGCTAGTTGATAAGGGTACCACTAGAAGAGGATTGTGGTTTTCTTATAATAAAGATATTTTAAAAGGACAAAATCCTAATACATTAGTAGGGAAAATGATTAACGTCCTCTATACGATACAAAAAGATACTTATAAAGGAAACACGAGCATAACTTTGGTGATTCGTGATTTAACAGAAGCTTGACAATGAACATTTTAAGTTAAATAATCTGTAAAAAAGAGGTTTTTTATGAATTTTTTTAAAACATTAATTATTTTTGTAGCAGCTTTATTCTTGGGAACAACTATATTTACTACTGCTAAAGAAGTTGAAGAAGTAGATTATCCTTCTTCTAAATCAAGGTCAGATAAAAAAGAACAGTTTAATTATAACGAAACCTATGGGCCATCACCAATTTTTACAATAGGTGGCGGCATGTCTCAAAGCCCTGGTGGATGGAGCTTGACCACTCGGCTTGATTTGCCCTATAAAGATAATTTATACATCGGACCAGTAGTTCAATATGTCGAAGGAGATGATCAAACTCTAATGGGTGTTACCGGAAATATAAAAAAGATATTACCAAGCACTAACCCTAAAGTAGTTCCTTCAATTGAAGCTGGTATTGGAGTCTTAGTTGACGATAGGGAGGATGATAATGATGATAATGATTCCTCAATGTTGACTGTTGTTGGAGCTGGTTTTGATTATGTTTTATCAGAGAAAGTAAGTGTCGGAGCTCATACCTATATTAATAATAGCTTTGATTTTGATCATAAAGAATTCTTTTTTACGGCATTAGTGGGATTAAATATAAGATTGTACTAAAACTTAGCCCTGGGCTAAAAAAATGGCTAATTCTAAATCAAACAACATAGTAATTTTAGGTGCAGGATCAACTGGTGGATTTTTATCTGAAGAGTTGTCCTCAGAGAATAATGTAACTCTTATTGATAGAGACATAAATAAAATTAATCAAATTCAAACTAAGAACAATTTGGATATTAAGACAATATGTGCAGATTCTGCAGATTTAAATATTTTTGAGGAAATTGATTTGAAATCTGTAGATTTCTTTATAGCTTGCACTAATGACGACAAGTTAAATCTTTTGACTGCGATGTATTTTGAATCTATACCAGGGATACAAACCCTTGTAGTCTTAAAGAACAATAAGTATAAGGATTATCCTGGTAAACTCGGTTTCCCAGAAATTAAGACTTTTTATCACGGAGATATTGTTTCAGAGAAGATCATGAATTTATTTGAAACTCCATATTCATGGGAAACAGATAAAATAGCTGATTCGAGGATACTTTTCTTAAAAATTAAAATTGATGAAACTAGCCCATTAATTGGTAAATCTATTTATTCGCTTAACAAAGATGGTTTGAATAGGTGGAAGTTCCTTGCTGTTACTGAGGATCCTAGTAATCAAAAACTGAACTTTGTTAAATCTAATACTCCAAGTACAAGATTAAAGAAAGATGACATAGTTCTTGCTGTTGTTGGACTTGAGTCTGAAACAGAGTTTGAGCAAACTTATTTTTCTACAGATAATTTAGAGTTGCGAAATATCTTTATTGTCGGTGGAAGCTATATTGCTTCTAATGTAGCGAAAAGATTAGTAAGGAAGAAGTGCAATGTAAAGCTAATAGTCTCTGATAAGGCTAGAGCAAGAGAGCTATCTGAGGAGCTTAGTGATGTACAGATAATCTTAGGTGAGCCTACGAATGAAGATTTACTTAAAGATAATGGAGTAGGTAAAGATTGTGATTATTTCTTAGCTTTGACAGATGATGATGAGATTAACGTTTTGAGCGCTTTGCTCTCGAATAAACTTAAGGCAAAGAATTCATTGGTTGTATATTCAAAGTCTGAATACCAAAATGTAATTAATAGTATTGGGGCAGAAAGAGAAATAAATACAAAATATTCAATCTCTGGTGAAATAAATTCATATATAATGAGAAAAAGCTATTCACATGAGACAATTGTTGATGAAAATACTAAGATATTTGAATTTAAAGCAAAGGAAGACTTGGCAGTTGAAAAGATTTCCTCGGATATCTCACTAGCCTTTGTAATACGAAATACTAAAGATGGGAGCTTGATTCTTGATCCTGAAGATGGCATCGCAATTAAGGGTGATTATGTAATTGCGGTTACTTTAAATTCTGATGCCGAAAAAAGCTTAGAGTCTAAAATCTTAAAATGAATTTAAAGAAATCTACTTATCTAGTCGGTAATTTTATAACCTATTTTGGCTTATTTCTCTTGGTACCCTTGGTTGTCTTCTTCTTTCCGAATAATACAACAGGTCAGATTGTCCCATTATATCCTCAAGCCTTTCCATTTGTTGTGTCTTCTTTTATAGCTTTGCTTCTTGGCTTCATTGTAAAGAATTTTTCTTATGACCCAGATTTAATTAAAACTGACTTGAGTAGAAAGGATGGCTTTTTTCTGGCTTCTTTAATTTGGCTGGTTGCCGGGTTACTAGGATCTTTTCCTTATATTTTTTCCTCAATTGATTTCTTTGGTTTCGTAGTGGATCCAATATTTAAAAATAGTATCATTGTGAATTCAATATTTGAATCTATATCCGGTATTACCACTACGGGGGCTACATCCTTCAGTCCTTTCCCTGAAGTTCAGAACCACCAATTTTTAATCTTTTGGCGTTCATTGTCGCAGTGGTTAGGGGGAATAGGAATTATACTTTTAGTTTTGGTAGTTTTTCCAAGAATTTCTGTTGGTGTAATGCAGATTGCAACAGACCAAGAGGGGTCAGGTCCCCAGAAGGAAAGAATTACTCCGCGACTTTATGAAACGGGCATAACACTTTTATATATATATGTTGGACTAACTGTGACTTTGGTTTCGCTACTATTTGGTCTTTCTGATCTTAACTTGTACGACTCCATAGTCCATGCTTTAAGCACCGTGTCCTCTGGTGGATTTTCTAGCTATCCTCTTAATATACAGTCCTTAGACAGTGTATTAATTGAATCAATCATTGTCTTGTTTATGTTTCTGTCCGGTATTAGTTTTGCTATTTTTTATTTTTTAATTAGCGGTAATTATCGTAAAATCATTGAGAATTCTGAATTTAAAGCCTATGTCATTATCAATTTAATAATAATAATACTGATAGTATTCACTCTTAATAAATTTTATGATTTTGATTCAATTTATCAATCCTTAAGGTATGGCATTTTTCAGTCTATTTCTATAACTACTGGAACAGGCTTTACCTCTTTTAATTTTGATCTCTGGCCTAAGCATACAAAAATTATTTTATTGGCTTTTATGGTACTTGGAGGTTGCTCAGGCTCTACGACTGGTGGAGTAAAAATAATAAGGCTATTGATTGTTTTCAAGAGAATACTTCTAGAAATAAAAAGAAGAGTAAGTCCCAATATAGTGTCCACGGTAAAAATAAATGGAAAATCAGTCGAAGAAGAAATTGTATCTGGCGTACTTAGTTTTATGGTTCTCTACGCGGGAATTTGTATAGCAGCTCCTTTATTGATAATGATTCTTGAAACTAATGTGAGCGCTCTTACAGCCGTTTCTGCTGTATTAAGCTGTATTGCTAATGTTGGACCAGGATTCTCGCAGGTTAATCCACATGGAGATCATGCATTTTTTTCATCTGGCTCTAAAATATTACTTTCTTTTCTTATGATTTTAGGAAGATTAGAAATCTTTACTATATTCGCTCTACTAATTCCTTCATTTTGGAAAAAATATTAAAATATTTGTGTTAATATTTCTTTGTAAATGCTGAAGTTAAAACCTAGAACATTGTTAATTGGAAATTTTGATGGAGTTCACCTTGGCCACCAGTCCTTGATAGAGTTCGCGAAGAAGATAGCTAGGGAATCTGATACAGAATTATCTATACTAACTTTCAAGCCTCACCCTCGTGAGGTAATTCTAAACAAGAAAGTTGACTTGATTCTCCCATATTTTGAAAAAATAAAAATGTTAAAAAGTTTCTCTGTGAACAGCATAGATGAAATTGGATTTAATAAAGAAATTTCAAAAATGAGTCCAAACGATTTTATTTCAAAGTTTTTGGAGGCATCTGGCGCCGTCAACATTATTGTTGGAAAAGACTTTAAGTTTGGGATTCATGCCTCTGGGAATGTTGATACTTTAGTTTCTTACAAGAAGTCTCTTTTTAAGGTGCATGCAATAGAAATAGAGCATATTGTAGATAAAAGAATAAGCTCTAGCTTAATTAAAGAATTCTTAAGCCAAGGCTGTATTTGCGAAGTTAATAGATTTTTAGGAAGGAACTACTATATAAAAGGTGAAGTTGTAGAAGGTGAGAAGAGAGGAAGACAGATTGGATTTCCTACTACTAATTTAAAAACCGAGTGGAATCTTCTACCTAAAGAGGGAGTTTATGTAACTTATATTTTTGTAAATGGTAAAAGGTATGACGGAATAACTAATATCGGCTACAGACCCACATTTGGCAAAAAGGATTTGTTAATTGAGTCCCATCTTTTTGATTTTAATGAGTTTATTTATGGACTTGAAATTAAGATAGAATTTCTTAAACGTATTAGAAGCGAAAAAAAGTTTGATAGTGTTGAAGAACTTATAGAGAATATAAAGAAAGACGTTCTTTTTGCTAAAAAAAGGTTTAGTGAGGAAAGTAACTTATGATTTATGGAAATACGAAGGTTTACTCTGTAATTGGCAATCCAGTTAAGCATAGTAAGTCTCCAAATATGCACAATGCAGCATTCAGGGAGCTTGGAATAAATGCTTGCTATGTTCCACTACAACCTCAGAACAATGATCTTGAGCATGTTTGCGCTTTAATTAGATCAGGAGTTCTATCAGGGTCAAATGTCACTATACCCTTCAAGGAATCGGTGGTTAATTTTGTTGATGTTTTAACAGATGAAGCCTCAATGATTGGCTCTGTTAATACTTTATATCCAAAAGATGGAAAGTTAATAGGAGACAATACTGACGGGTTAGGTTTTAAGAAATCACTGTTTTTAGATTTAGGATTTAAGCCAGAAAATAAATCGGCAATAATACTTGGAGCAGGTGGAGCAGCAAAAGCTGTAACTGCAAAGCTTTGTCAAGCGAAACTAAACTCTTTGGCAATTTTTGATATTGATACCAAAAAAGCTGAGGAACTCTTGGCACATATAGATAAATTTAATTATAAAACAAATGTTAAATTAATTAGCTCAACTAAGGTTGACAGCTTTTCAAAGGAATGTGATTTGATTATTAACTGTACTCCGATAGGTATGAAGGACGATGACCCTCTAATAGTTTCAAAGGATGTCTTTTCTTCAAGACATTGTGTTTATGATTTAGTTTACACTCCGCCATTAACAAAGCTTTTATCTTCAGCACAACAAGCAGGAGCTAAAATTTTAAATGGAATGGATATGTTGGCCTATCAGGGAGCTGAAAGCTTCAGCATCTGGGAGAACGTAGAGCCACCATACGAAATAATGAAGAAGGAATTAGCAAATGCATAAGTACAGTTGCTGGTTTCAGAGTATCGAGAATCCAGATTATAAATATAATATTGATGAAGTTATCTACAGATGTCCAAAGACTGGAAGTTTATTGGAAGTTGAACATGATCTTGATGAATTAAAGAAAGAGACACCTAAGTATTGGAAGAATCTATTTGATTTGCGGTACAGAAAACAAAGTTGGCCATATGGTAGTGGGGTATGGGGAAAGAAAGAATGGGTTGTTCCATTCATAGAAGATAAGAACATTGTTTCAATGTATGAAGGCGGAACAAATTTGTTTTGGGCTGACAAATATGGAAAGCAAGTGGGCGTTGAGGACTTATGGATTAAAATGTGTGGAAATAGCCACACTGGTTCTTTTAAAGATTTAGGCATGACTGTTTTGGTTTCGGCAGTTAAACAATTAATATCAAACGGTAAAGAAATTAGGGCATTAGCTTGCGCTTCTACAGGCGATACATCCGCAGCATTAAGTGCATATTGTGCTTCTGCTGGACTCAAATCAATTGTCTTTTTACCCAAAAATAAGGTGTCAATCGCACAATTAGTTCAGCCGTTAGCGAACGGAGCCACAGTGGTTTCATTAGATACTGATTTCGATGGATGCATGAAAATTGTACAAGAGGTTTGCAGAAGGCAGCAAATATATTTAGCTAATTCTATTAACTCGTTAAGAATCGAAGGTCAAAAAACCATCAGTATCGAATTATGCCAACAGTTTGATTGGCAGATTCCTGATTGGGTGATAATTCCTGGAGGTAACTTGGGAAATATTTCTGCGCTGGGGAAAGGCTTCTTAATGTTAAAGGAAATGGGTCTTATATCGAAATTGCCTCGTTTGGTTTGTGCTCAAGCAGAGAATGCAAATCCATTATATCAAAGCTTCCTTAATGATTTTGAAATTTTTAATCCTGTACTGGCTAAAACAACATTGGCCAATGCAATCCAGATTGGAGACCCTGTTAGCGTAAATAAGGCTATTAAAATTTTAAAAGTTTTTGATGGAATTGTTGAGCAGGCAAATGAAGACGAGCTTGCTACCGCATCCGCAAAAGTTGATCTAACCGGAACGTTTAATTGTCCCCATACAGGAGTTGCTATCACGGCGTTCGAAAAATTAGTCAAGAAAAATATAATCAAGAAGTCTGACAAAGTTGTTATCATTTCCACAGCTCATGGTTTAAAGTTTGTAGACTTTAAAATTAATTATCATCTTGAACAGTTACAAGGTATATCAAATCAATTCTCTAATCATCCGATAGAAGTAGAAGCCGATCCCGACAAAGTTATGAAGGTTCTAGAAGATAATATCTTGTAAGATGAAGAAGCTTAATGGTTTATATTTGATAACAGATGAGTCTCTCATACCTGAGGATAATTATTTTCATGTTATAGAGTCGGTTTTAAGGCACAAGCCTCAATTCATACAACTTAGAGCAAAAAACATTGACAAGAAAGAGTTGCTTCATAAGGCCAAAAAGATTAGGGAGATTTCAGGTAAGTATGACGTAAGTTTCATTGTTAATGATTACCTCGATATTGCAATTGATTCGGGTGCAGACGGAATACATATAGGACATTTAGATGATGCTTATTTGAAAATTAGAGACAAGATAGGTTTGAGTAAAATGATAGGAGTTTCTTGTTATGGTGATATAGATAGATGTATTAAGTTCTCAGAGCTTGGAGCAGATTATATAGCCATTGGAACTCCATATTTTACAAAAACCAAACCTGAAAGAGTAAAAACAGAGCTATCTCAAATGCTTGAAATTGTTAACAAAGTTAATAAAACGCCTATATTTGCTATCGGTGGAATAGATGACTCAAATATTAACGAAATTCTTGATATTGGTGTTGATGGTATTGCAGTTATCAATTCAGTTTTTGGAAAAGATAATCCATCTCAATCGGCTCTTGAATTAGTCAGTGTCTTTAATAAAAGAATTTAGTTCTTTTGACCTCCTTTTAAAGTTTCCTAGTCTTTCGGCCAGAGAATGAGATATCAATGGTAATGCAATTGTTGCGTCACAGTAACACTGAACCAGGTCGCCATTAGGATCTTCTTTGCCCCAGGATATAGCTTCTTCAAAAGTACATCCAGATAATCCACCCCATTGTGGTGAATCTGTTGTAATTTGAATCGCATATCTATGCGGATAATAGCTTTCTTTAGGGCCAACATTTTCTCTATGTTTTGCATTCTCTCTATTCGGCACTGCTCTTTCGTGATAAAGTAGATCTGCTGTAACGGATATGAGTTGAATCCAATCTTTAGGAACCCCACCACCAATATAAATTACTCCAGTATCTTTTACATTCTCAGCTAAAGACATATACTCTCGGTAATCTTTCATTGAATCTATGGTAAGCTTGAATCCTTTTGAGCCTGCTATTAATCCAGCGTCACCATATGGACTGTCTGGAAAAGCAGGACAGAAAATTGGTATATTTTTTTTTGCTGCTACTGAGACTATTGAATTGATATTTTTATCTAAAAGCCAATTTCCGAATTCAAATAAGAACTCTCTTGATGAATAATTATAACTATCATTGAGAGTAAGAATAAATTGAGCGATTAATTCAGTCATTTCTAGATATTCGACTTCATCGCCTAAGATGTCGTAATATCTATTGTAACCTTTCTTAAACAATTCCTCATCAGAATTAATATGAGAGGATTGGATATATGCTCCACCCATAGCCTCAACAATATCCTCTGATATGTTTGCTCCAGTAGGAACAAGAACATCTATTAAGTTGTTTTCCATTAACCAGTTTATTATCTTCCATTGACCGGTGGTTGACAATGAGCCAGCATATCCAAAAAGTATTGTAATATCTGGATCTTTTGCCATTTTTTCGAAGATCGAGACAGTTCTTGCCAAATTTTTTCCTTGAAAACCAGTATTTTCCATTAGTTTCATTAGTTCAGATATAGCTCTGTGTTCACTAACTTCTATAGCCTTAACTCTCTTATTTTTCTTTATATTCTCCAACTTGGTAACCTTCTAAGAATAATTTACCTAAATATTTAATTGAAAGGAAGATGAAAATAAAACATCATTTATCTAGACAAAGAAGATATATATTTTATACTTTTCCATTTACTTTAGGTGTTAGGAATTACTCGGAGGGTTTATTATGAAATATAATTTTAGTAAAAGAACAGACCATTTCACTCTACCTAAGCAATGGGACAGCATGAGGGTCGCCAAGAAATTAGAAAAAGAGACAGGCAAGAAGATTGTTCATTTTGAGAAAGGGGACTATCAAGGTTCAGATTTTGAGACACCTGAGCATATTTTAAAAGCTACAGTAGATGCACTTGAAGCCGGGTACGTTAGATATGATCCAGGCCCTGGTTTGCCAGAGCTAAGAGAGCATATTGCTTATGAAGTAATGAAAGAAAGAAGACCAGGTACAAAGCCAGAAGAGGTTATAATTTGTGCTGGTGCAAAGAACGCTTTAACTATGACATTATTAACTTTACTTGAAGATGGTGACCACGTGATTTTTCCTAACCCAGGATATCCACCTGATGAAGTATGGGCAAAGTATGCTAATGCAAAAATAGATCACACGCCATTGAATCAAACAGATTGGCAATATGATTTGGACAAACTCGACGCAATGATAACCGATAAAACTAAACTTCTAATTATTAACACTCCACAAAGACCTAATGGTCAAATTGTTGAAAATCCAGAGGCAATCGCTGAAATAGTTTTAAAGCACCCTAATTTGTTAGTTATAACAGATGAAATTTTCAGTCAAGTTATTTATGATGGAGGAAAGCATAAAACAATTTCATCAATACCTGAGATGAAAGATAGGTGTATTGTTATTGATACATGGTCAAAGACTTACGCAATGACAGGTTGGAGAATTGGTTTTGCTGTCGCGAATGCAGAAATAATCACAAAACTTTCAATATTCCTACAAGATTCTATTACTAATGTTGCTGCTTTTATTCAAAGAGCTGCATATGAAGCAGTCACCGGACCACAAGATTGGACTATAGAAAAGAGAGACTTACTCCAAAAGAAAAGAAATTTAATGGTTGAAGGACTAAACAGTCTGCCAGGCGTAACTTGCATGACACCGCCTGGATCTTTCTATTGTTTCCCTGATATAACTGGGACAGGCATGACTTCTCAGGAGTTTACAGACAAGCTTGTTGTAGATGCTGGAGTTGCTGTTGTTGCTGGTACAGCTTTTGGTACACAAGGCGAAGGCTTTGTAAGAGTTACTTATGCTGTTCATGACGATGATATTGCAGAGGGAATTAAAAGAATGAAAGAGTTTCTTTCATAGCAATGTTAAGAAAATACTTTTTAGTTTTTTCTTTTATATGCATATTCATCTCCTGTACAACTGCACCTATTACTGGCAGGAGCCAGTTAATTTTGCTATCTGAATATCAAGAAATTAATCTCGGTGTAACTGCATATGCCCAGGCACTAAAAGATAATGAAAAATCATCTAATCAGGTTTATATAGATGCCGTTAACCGTGTAGGTAATAGGATTGCTCCAGCAACTGGAAAGAATTATAATTGGGAGTTTAACGTACTTAAGTCCGATATGATTAATGCTTGGTGCCTTCCGGGCGGTAAGATTGCATTCTATGAGGGTATTTTGGACATTATGGAAAACGAGGGTCAAATTGCAGCTGTTATGGGTCATGAAATTGCACATGCAACTGCCAGACATGGTGGGGAAAGGATGAGCTTAGGAATTCTTGCTCAAATAGGTTCAGTAGCACTTCAGATTGCCTTAAGAGATAAGGATCCAGCTGTTCAATATGCAGTATTTCAAGCCTATATCCCAACACTTTTGGTTGGAGTTATTTTGCCATTTAGTAGAGCTCAAGAGAATGAATCTGATGAAATTGGTTTGATTTATATGGCCAGAGCAGGTTATAACCCAGAGGAGGCGGTAAAATTTTGGGAGATTATGTACGAAACCAATAAAGACAAGAAAAGGCCACCCCAGTGGTTGAGCACTCATCCTGCAACACAAAATAGAATAAGTAATTTAAAAAAGCTTCTCCCAGCTGCTATGGAAATATACAATTCCTCTGTGAAAGCTGAAACTAAGAATCTCCATTAATATAAACATTTCCTTTTGTTTGCAATTTAAAAATTTTTATTTAAATAAGTAAGAAAATCAGTTTTTTCTCTTGTCGCTAGTAGGAGCATTTGCTCCCTCTATTAGCTTAGTCTTGATAAATTCATAAATAACATACTTGCACAAATGTCCAATATTTTTCGTTGAGGTTAGGTTGGTGCAGCTTGAGAAAATTCAAAACAAATTAGTTTGTAGACTAAAAAACTTGAAATTCTATAATTGTTGTTCATATTTATCGACAAAATGGAAATAATAATACTTTGCATTTTACTAATCATTTTTCTCGCATTGTCTACAATTATAGAGCTGTCATTTTATCCTAAATACAAAACTATCTTAACAGGATCAGGAATAACCCGTTTTCTTATAATATATAAAAAGGTGACATCTTAATGGAACAACTCTTTGATTTAAGTATTTGGGCAATAATTGGCTTTATGCTAGCGAGCTATTCCGTAATTGGCAATGATTCTATTCAAACGCTTGGAACTTTTATAGCCGCTAACGAAAAAATTAACTGGAAATGGAAATTTATGTTTGGGGCTTTAGTTTTTTGTACAATAGTTTTCTTTTGTTGGTATACGAATAATGGGGACATAGCTTATGGTAGGTTGGCCCGAATAGATTATATTGAGCCTAGGTGGTACCACGTTATGGCACCAGCGATTCTTCTTCTTTTAACCAGATATGGAATTCCTGTTTCAACAACCTTCCTTGTATTTTCTGTTTTTGCTTCAGGATTTATTTTAGAGAAAATCATCGTTAAATCAGTTATGGGGTATGGAGTTGCGGCTGTTACAGCATATGTTTTATGGCTTGTTATTAGCTCTTATATTGACGAGAAGACAGATAGAGTAAAGCAGAAAAATATTAGATATTGGAGAGTAGCTCAGTGGGTATCTAGTTCATATCTTTGGGTTACTTGGCTACAGCATGATATGGCAAATATAGCAGTCTATCTTCCAAGACAAATTTCTGTAGAGGTACTAATATTTGTTTTATCAGTAGGTGTTTTAATTCTAGGAGTGATATTTAAGTCAGAAGGTGGAAGAATTCAAAAAATTATTTTGACTAAAACTGGCGCTAGGTATTTGAGATCAACAACAATTATAGATTTGATTTATGCAAGCATTCTCTATTTCTTCAAAGAACTAAACGATTTACCTATGTCTACCACCTGGGTCTTTGTAGGATTATTGACTGGAAGAGAATTAGCAATCTCAACTATGAGAAAAGATTATAAATTTAAATATATATTCCCAATTGTGGCGAAAGATTTTGGAAAAATAATATTAGGATTGGGGATATCAATTATTGCAATTATCCTTGTTCAATACTTAGTCGAAGGTGGGTACTAGAAGTGAAGAAAGTATTAGTTTTTCTTTTTTTATTCACTCCTATGTTGTTTTCTTTTAATGTATTTAGCAAAGAAGTTATATCGTCGGAAGTCGAAGAGGATTCTACAGTACAGAAGTCTGTTAACATTTTTGGAACAGATTTAAGTTCTAAATCAAATGATATTAAATTAAAATATGAAGCCGGAAGTGGGTTAGAGTTTAAGGGTGGAGATGCTTTTAAATTAAATATTGGCGCCAGGATACAGTTTAGATTTGAAAGCGCTGAAAAGAACCAGGAAAAAAGAGGTCCTACAAGTTCTGATGGATCTGAAGGCACAAGCCATGATTTTCAAACAAGGAGATTTCAACTTACATTCAATGGTTATGCCTATAGCCCAGATATTTTTTATAAATACTCAATATGTTCAGATAAAAATGGGACTGGTTGTGTTGGTGCCGATGGGTTTGGTATTGAAGATGCATACTTTGGCTATAAGACTGGAGAAGTTCTTAGACTTACAGTTGGCCAAATGCATGTTCCTCATACCCTTGAAGCGCTAACTTCATCTAGTAAGCTCACTTTTGTTGATAGATCTTCCAAGCATCTAACTTTTGAAAGAGATCATGGTATTAAACTTGATTTATCAATGCCAAACAAGACATTGATGTTAACAGGTTTTCTAGGCGCTGGTCTTGGTGGAAATAATGCAAGAGGATCAAGCCAGGCAGATGTGTGGGATAAAATATACGTAACAAGAATTGAATGGACTCCGTTTGGCAAGATGAAGTACGGTCAAGTAGATCTTAAAAAGTCTGATGAGATGAAGTTAAGAATAGGTGCTTCACAGTTGTGGTGGAATGGTCTAAATGTTTACTATACTGGCTCTGCTTTTAAAGAAGAAGACGGAACAACATCTTTGGGTCATAGCGGTAAACTAGATGATAGAATTGAAGACATAGCTACTGCATATAGCAAAAATGGTAAAACAGCTCTTACTGGTGTTACTTATCTGGATATATCATCTAGAACTTATGATGTGGGATTCAAATATAAAGGACTTTCTGGTGAATTTGAATATACAACTCTAACTGGAGATGAATCAATTTTAGGCTATGGCAAAGAAAGTTTAGATTGGGCTAGAATCCAAGGTAATTATCATATTACGAATGGTTGGGTCGCAGGCTATAGGTATGGTGTTAGGGATAATTCTGATCAAAAAAAGGACAAAATACTTGAACATACATACCAAGTTTCAAAATATTTCGTCGGACATAATTTAAAAATTAATGCAGATTATGGATACATTAATGAACAACAATTAACTGGAGATGATAAACAAACAAGAACCATAAGAGTCCAAGCGCAACTAAAATTTTAAAAATAATATAAAGACTGTATTTTATTAAGGATAATAAGTCTTAATTAACTTGCTCTTTTTGTTCTGGGAATTAATATATAAAGAAATTGGAGGCTATTTTGAAAAAATTTTTAAAAGTTTTTATTCTATCAGTTTTTCTCCTCTCATCTATTCAAGGTTGTTCATGGTTGGGTAGCACTTGGGACAAAAGACCTAGTTGGATGGGCGGCGAAGAAGTAGAAAAAGACTAGTACATATTTATTTTTTTAACAGTTTATAATTATTGTCTATGGATAAAGTTTTTGTAGGTGAACTTAATAATTTGCTTGGAACCAGGTTCTCTACTTCAGAGAGCGTTAGGTCAAACTATTCTAAAGGTGAAGATATATTTGACCCTATCTTGCCTTTAGGAGTAGCCTTTCCTAATACAACAGAAGAAGTATCTGCGATACTAAAAATTTGCAATAATTTTATGGTTCCCGTTGTTCCATTCGGCGCAGGGACCTCTTTGGAGGGGCAAGTTGTAGGAATAGAAGAGGGAATATCAATAAGCCTGGAAAACCTGAATAAGATGATAGAAGTCAACAAAGATGATTTTGATTGTAGGGTTCAAGCCTCTGTCACAAGAATACAGCTGAATAATTATTTAAAAGACCAGGGTGTTTTTTTTCCTATAGACCCTGGTGCTGATGCATCAATAGGTGGCATGTGCGCAACTTCTGCCTCAGGGACTATGGCAGTTCGCTATGGCACAATGCGGACTAACGTTTTGGGATTTACAATCGTTCTACCAACTGGTGAAATTATTAAAACTGGAGGAAGATCAAAAAAAACATCTTCCGGATATAATTTAACAGGATTGTTTATTGGTTCTGAGGGTACTTTGGGAATCATCACTGAAATTCAACTAAGATTAAGCCCTATTCCAGAAAGTCTAATTAGTGGAATCTGTCATTTTAATTCTTTAGATGATGCTGTTAACTCAGTTAAAGAGATAATTCAGTTTGGAATTCCTATTGCTAGAATCGAACTTCTAAATGCTGATCAAATGGAGATTAGCATTAATTTTTCTAAATTATTAGACCTTGAAATTAAGCCAACACTTTTTTTTGAGTTTCATGGGACGGAGAATGGAAACATCGAATCAATTGAAAGTTGCAAGGGAATATCTGAGGAAAATGGGGGCTTTAATTTTAAATGGTCGAAAGATTTTGAAGAAAGGAATAAATTGTGGAAAGCCAGGCATGACGTCTATTGGTCAGTTAAGGCTTTAAAGCCAAATGCTAGAGTTTACGCGACTGATGCGTGTGTCCCAATTACCGAACTTGCAGATTGTATTAAGTTTGCCGAACAAGAAATACAAAATTTAAGCTTAAAGGCACCTATTGTAGGGCATGTTGGTGACGGTAATTTTCATGTAACTGTTCTATATGACCCAGAAAATAAAGAAGATTTTAAAATTATCAGAAATTTTAGTGACAAATTAGTGAAAAAAACCCTAGAATTGGGAGGAACTGTGACCGGAGAGCATGGAATTGGGCTAAACAAGAAAGAGTATTTGCTATCTGAGCATCCAACTTCAATAAATTTGATGAAATTGATAAAAAAAACACTAGATCCTAATAATATTATGAATCCGGGTAAAATCTTTGATTAACCCCGATTCTAGGGCTCTTTTTAAGGAGATATTGCCCAGAACCCAATTGCTTAAAAAAAACTGCACTAAAATAATTAAAAAATCGCATAAAAACTTACTAAAATCGTTGACTTATGTACACTAAATGTGTTAAATTTTGGATAACTTTACATAGGAGGTAAAGGTTTATGCGTATTATGAAATATGTACTTGCTTTGGTATTTGCCTTAGGTCTAGCTATTCCGTCATTTGCGGTTGAGTTAAGTCTTGGTGGATTCCCAAGTTTTATGCGTTTTAGATGGAGATCACTCCATAACGCAACTTATCATAATATCTTGACACCAGGCGAACTTAACAAACTTGCTGGTCTTGACGGAGACGCAACTGGCGAACACATTCATTTCGCTGATATGACTCTTCGT
>JABILG010000006.1 GCA_018654605.1 bacterium | reverse complement strand
CTCAATTATCCATTATTTGACGCTCTCTTTAATAGAAGGTCAAGACGTTTTGGACTCGGATTTGAATTAAAGGGTACAAACTTATCGTATAAGTCAGAGAAAAAACCACACCCACTCAGTACTTTTCAAGAAGCTATGATTACATGGGCAGGAACTGGATTAACAGGTCTTTGTATTGCGGATTTACCACCAGACGCAATCAATTTATTGTGTCAATGGACAGGCAGGACTTGGCCGTCAGCTTGTAATCCCCATAGCACAGAATTATTTCTTTCAAATGATAGTGGACTTTATATGATAGAGGCTAATAAACTACTTCCAGAAGATAAAGAAATAAATATATTTGCAAGGCTTTCACAAGAAAAAAAGATAGAAAAATTGCTAAAGCTTTATGAGGAAAGCTTGTTGAAGCTAGAAGATGGTAGACCAGATTTACCTGATAAAATGCCAGGACTCTTTACTTTTAATGAATGGAACACGAATAAGCCGGGAAGTAGCTTGTTCATTCCTGTTACAGATATAACAGAAGAATATTTAAATTTATTATGTCTGTATTGTAGTAATAGTTATGGTTTTCAAATAGTAGATGACATTGAAAAATGCTCAGCTGGACAAGACAAGTGGATTAAAGAGGGTAGAATTAAATCCGATGTTAAGATTAGTTTGTTTGAATTAGAGACAAGAATCTTAACTGGTTTAAACGTTGAGCAAGCTTTTATCTGCCAAAACATGGCACTCTCTCTACAGGCATTAGGATTAGGAGGGTGGACTTTTACTGGCCTATTGCCAAGGTATACTCTTGGATCAAATCCAGAACAATTTAAAGGACTAGGATTCAGGTTCATTTCACCTAAGAAAGGGAAAGGAATAGAGCAGCCTCAAGGGATACCCGTGGGCAAAGATGGAGTATTTGAGGCTTATTGTCCCCCTTATTATAAGAATATGGATGATGCTTTTGATGCTTTTTATGAGAAGAAGTATAAAACTTGGAATAGAGAGGAAGAAAGTATGCCTCATCCATATTTGGAACCTGATAAGCAATTAATGGAAGCCCCGAAGACAACAGAGAAGACTATTAGAATTGTTAAAGACGTTATTAATTATATCTATGATACATATGGGAGATTCCCCGCTTTCGTTGATCCAATGTATATGAGATTAGTCTTTCAAGCACACAATTTAGATTTAGATTTTTATGATAAATATTATCCACCAGGCACTTATACGGACCAGCATGTTAATACTTTTAAATACTTTCATCCGGATAAAGAAAATCCTTATAAGCAGAAGCCCGAAGAGAAACAACCTTGGGATAAGTAGTCTTTTTGTATCCTAATTGAAGATGATTGTGAGTTAATTATAGCGTAGGTGTTTTAGATTTGAGAAAGAAGCTAGCTTAATACTTTTTTGGAGTTGGCTTTAGCTCAGAGTTACCTAATGAGACAAGTTTGTTAAGCAACTTTGAATGCTTCGAAGTCCAGAGGCTCTTAATTTTGTCTAACTCATTTTGTGATAATTCTTTAAAGTCTGTATACGAAGTGAACTCATCAATCTCTGATTTACTAGTAAAATTTGGGAATACTGAGCATACAGTCTTCTCAGATAAGGGAAATTGAATAGCTACTTGGCCTATTGTTTTATTGTTATTTTCAAGGAGGAAGTTGAAGTCGTTCATGACATCTAAACCTGCTTTTATCCATAAGTTTTTTCTATGATTCCTATGATCAGACTTTGTTAATGATGACTTATCTTTAATTGAGCCGTCAAGTAATCCAGAAGCATGAGGGACTCTGACCATTAGTCCAGTGCTAGTTTCTGCTGCCTTATCGAACAAAGAACTCATTGGCTCTTGCTCAAGTAGATTGTAAATAATATGAAGCGCTAAAGGATCCTTATCTATCGCCATTAACCCTTCTTTTAACCATCCGATATCTGGACCCAGCGCCATTGCAAAAGATCTGATTTTCCCTTCTTTGATTAGTGAATTTAATGTATCTATAACTTCATCATTATCTATAAAGTCTATTCTAGGATTGTGTAATTGATAGATATCTATATAGTCTGTTTTTAATCTTCTTAAACTTTGTTCACAAGAGTATCTAATATCTTTAGCAGTAAATTTTTGAGGTAATTCGGTGTGTCCCGTTCTTTCCTGTAAGGCTCCAGATTTAATATCATAACCAAATTTGGTTGCATAAATTCTTTTATCCCTAGATTTAGTGAATGCTTCAGCTAATATTGTCTCTCCGACTCCAAGTCCATATACATCAGCAGTATCAAAGAAGTTGATTCCTTTTTCTGAAGCGTATCTTAGTAAATCAATTGATGTCTTCTTGTCTTTAATGCCCCACCAATTAGTTGAAACAGTCCAGACTCCAAATCCAACTTCAGATACGAGGATTTTCTTATTTTTTGGGAAAGCTCTATAGTTCAATTTACAAATTCCTACCTCTAATTTAGAATCTTCACTAAATCTTCAATATTCTTGAAGATACAAGTTAAGATTGGTGTATCTCGCTCTGTATAAATTCTTGATTTGTGTGACCTCATAGATTCAACTAGATCAAGAAAGTCCTCAGGATAGTTAGTTTCAAACCCTACAACCTGGTCCTGGTCATCGATTCCAAAAGAATATGTTGTATTAATCTTTATGGATGGGAATAGGCTACCAGCCGAGATATGTTCATGCATCATCTTCTTTCTATCATCTAATTCCAGTTGGTACCATTCAGCTTTTTTTACAAAAGGATATACAAATAGGTATTTTTTTCGGGAGGGTCTAATTTTAATGGTTCTCTTATCTTTATTTAAAGCCTCATGTTTTTTGACATATTGTGAGAACTTTGTCATTGATAGGAAGCTGTAGGAGCAAGATATGTATTTACCAATTAAAGTCTTAGATAATTCGGATGACATTTTTTCAAAGATCTCCAAATTGTCAGCAATTCTCCAGAACATAAAGTCACATTCTTTTCTTATTCCAACTGTTGAATAAGCATTAATCGTAAGAGCTAGCTCATATTCTTTATATATCTGCGATAAATCTTTTAAGGCTAATTCTTTTTTAATAGCGTCTAACTCATACCATTGTTGAGTTAACTTATAAAAGATATAATTGCAATAAAATCTTCTTTTTCTATGCATTGTTCTAGCCACTCAATAGAGAACTAGCTTTAGTTGTATAAATAAAAATAAACCATAGCTAACCTAAGTATACAATAAAAGGTAAAGGATAACAATAATTCTTACTGATACAATGATTCTAGAGAAGCCACGATATCCATAAAGGCATCTTTGATATTGTCGTTCCTATAAATCATCTGTAACTTTCTTGAATATGACTTAGGAAGAGGCTCGATTGCAAGATCTTCGTTGTTTGTAGTAGCCATTCTTGGTAAGATTGCTATCGAATTTTCACTATTAAGCAATATGGTATAGGCATCTTCACATGAGACTACTCTTACTATCTTATTGTGTCTTCCTATTATTCCTTGGTCTAATGAGGAATTTAGTTTATCGGTAGAATTATCATCTTGAGCTAATAAGATAAAAGTAGCTTCATCAGGAAAAGAAAGATTTTCGAAATCGAATTTAGTTCTTAGTTTATTATCCTTTTTGTATATGAATAGCATATCTTCTTGATGAAATATTTTTCTTTTGAGAATAGGATTTAAATTGTATACAAAGCAATCCTCACAATTTAAATTTTTATTTTGTGTAGTCATTATAGCTATATCGATTTGACCAATCATCAACATTTGCATTAAATCCTCTGGTCCTTTCTCTATAAAATCAATTTCTTCTTTATGGGACTCTGATATTGAAAGAAAAAAACTTGAACCAACAGAAGGTACTGTGCCTATGGTGAATGATTCGTAATCATTGATTGTAGCCAGTTCAATTTCCTTTAATGTCCTAACGCTTTTTTCTATATTAAGAAGTAATGGCATAATCTTAACCCCGTATTCAGTTAGAATCACTCCTTTAGTTGATCTAAGAAAGACTTTGTGTCCAACTAGATTCTCAAATTTTTTAATCTGATTACTTAGGGTTGGCTGCGATATCGATAGAGATCTTGCTGCATCATT
>JABILG010000007.1 GCA_018654605.1 bacterium | reverse complement strand
CACTATTTGTAAATACAAAGTCATCTGGGTTATGAAACTTTGATAATCGTTTAATATCCTGTAGTTTGTCCCCTCTATTACATATTCCATCTCTATATTTCCTTACCTTACTATTTTCTAATGGAACTGCTATCTCACATATTATTCTCCCTTGAACTTTCTTTTCTACAAAGGTTATGTCGTGCCACTTCACTTTTAATAATTCGCTAGGTCTCAAGGAACAATTCGCAAGAACCATTATATAATTACAAACCATATTGTTGATATGTCTTGTTTCAGGGGAATGTTTTATAAAACCATCACTACTCCACTTTTGAATATATTTGTAGAGTTTTCTATATTGCGATAAAGAGAATGGGTTTCTTTTATTAGGGGTCATATTTCTAAAAACATTTTCTTGGAATATGGGTTCTTGGTTATTACTCATATATCTTTTTTCTTTGATACACCACCTAAAGAAATGGTTAATACTACTTTTCTCATTTCTCAATGTAGAGAGTGCGAGATTAGTAGGATTTCCACTTTTGTCCTTTTTCCTCCAATTAAAATATTGTTTAAATATCGCACCATTAATCATTGATAAGGGGAAATCATATTGTCCTATAAACTCAATTAGATTTTTTCTTAAAATAGAACTTATGTTTTTCCACCTACCCTCTGTAATAAGTTTAGGTGATACTTCAAACTTATACCTCTCATTTAAATATTCATCAATTGAACTTCGTAAGGTCTTTTTGGTATATGTTCCACCACCTGTGTTCATAATATTTTGAACTTTGTAATATTCTTGTTGTGCAATTTTAACTGCATCATCATAATTGGATGTTCTTGTGGTTCTTTTCAAAGTTCTTCCCATAGTGGGAACCCAAAAAGTGTATTGATATATATCTTTTTGAATTTCTGTTTTATACAAAACCAAACTACCAATGTTGAACTTATCACCCCAATTATTACTATCAATGAGTATTTCTCTATGTGTCATTTTATGACTTAAAGAAGTTCGTTTTTTTCTGGTTTTTTTATTATCTGGATTTTTTTTCCTTCCACTTACCATAATGTTATTGTCCCAAATTGGTAGTAATTTTTACTGCATTTTTACTGACTAAACCCCCAGAATACTTTTCTACTTCAATAGTAGGTCTTGATAGTCAGTATTTTGGTAGTAATTTTTTATACCAATTTCTATAACCTAATCATTACAACAGGTTATGAAGATACAATATACATCTTAAAGAAGATTAGTCAAAAAATGGTAGTAATTTGGTAGTAATTTATATTATATAATAGTCAATGATTACAGCATATTAGGGAAGAATACTTATGCACTAATTCACTCCCATTCTATTGTACTAGGTGGCTTGTTAGAAATATCAAAAACCACCTTATTAATCCCCTTAACATTATTAATAATTTCTGAGGATATCAAATCTAAAGTATCAAAAGGGATCCGTGCCCAATTTGCAGTCATTCCGTCAACACTATTAACTGCTCTTATTGCAATTGTATTTTCATAAGTTCTTTCATCACCCATTACACCTACAGTTTTTATTGGTATAAGAACACAAAAAGCTTGCCATATTTTATCATAAAGATTTTTTTCTTTTAAAATATCTATAAATATTTTATCAGCTAATTGCAACAGCTTAACTCTATCCTTTGTTACTTCCCCTATAATTCTTATTGCCAGCCCTGGGCCAGGAAAAGGATGTCTACCAATTAAACTTTTTTTAATTTTTAAAGCTTTACCTAAGTCTCTAACTTCGTCTTTAAATAGATCCCTTAGAGGCTCTACTAATGAAAGCTTCATATTCTTAGGAAGCCCGCCAACATTATGATGAGATTTAATTACAGCAGAAGGTCCACTTACATTAACACTTTCAATAACGTCAGGATACAAAGTCCCCTGCACTAAAAACTTTGCATTTGAAACTTTTTTTGATTCTTTATCGAATAATTCAATAAATGTTTTACCTATTATTTTTCTTTTCTTTTCTGGATCTATAATACCTCTTAATCTTCCAAGAAAAAGACTGCCCGCGTTAATAACTTTTAGGTTAACTCCAAGACTTCTAAGGACTGGGACTATTTCTTTTACTTCATTATGCCTCATTAGCCCTGTGTCAACAATGAAGCATTTAAGTTTATTGCCTATTGCTCTACTGACCAGAACTGAAGAAATACTTGAATCAACTCCACCAGAAATTGCTGATATAGCTACATTTTTACCTATGAGATTTTTAATTTCTTCTATTTTTTGCTTAACAAGCTTCCCTGGCTTCCAAGTTTGCTTGCATCCTGCAATGTCTACTAAGAAATTTTTTATAAATTGTTTGCCGAATTCAGTATGGACAACCTCAGGGTGAAACTGTGTTCCGACAATTCTAGAGTCTTTAGAAGAAAATAATGATATAGATCCGAACTCGGATTTTGCTATAACTTTTATTTTAGTTGGTAGCTTAACAATTGTATCTCCATGAGACATCCATGATACTTCATTGTTCTTTATATTTTTTAATAGCTTTGAATTTGAAATCTTTTTAAGCTTAGAAGGTCCGAACTCCCTAATTTTTGATTTTGCGACTTTCCCGCCCAAAACTTTTGATAGCAACTGAGCTCCATAGCATATACCTAATATGGGCACCTCCAGATCTAGGATTCTTAAATCTGGCTGTGGAGCTTTTTTATCATGCACACTTGCAGGGCTTCCAGAAAGGATTATGCAGTCTGGATTAATATCTTCTATTTTTTTAAGATTAGTTTCATATGGAAGAATTTCTGAGTAAATATTTAATTCTCTTATTTTTCGCGCTATTAACTTTGTAACCTGAGAACCAAAATCTAAAATTAATACTTTGCTATAGTCCATAATCCTTAGTCTAATGAATAGTTTGGTGCTTCCCTACTAATAGAAATATCATGCACATGACTTTCTTTAAGTCCTGCATTTGTAAGCTTAAGGAATTTAGCTTTCTTTAGAATAGATAAATCTTTAGACCCTGTATATCCCATACCAGCCTTAAGACCGCCAACCAACTGATAAACAACTTTGTTAATTGGCCCCCTATAAGAGACTCTTCCCTCGATTCCTTCGGGAACAAGTTTTGAATCAATTATATCGTCTTGATAATACCTATCTTTACTTCCTTCTTTCATTGCCTCTATAGAGCCCATTCCTCTATAAGTTTTAAAAGTTCTACCTTGGTATAAAACCATCTCCCCAGGTGCTTCGTCTGTTCCTGCTAAGAGGTTGCCAATCATTACACAACTAGCGCCTGCAGCAAGAGCCTTAGTTATATCACCTGAATATTTAATACCACCATCTGCTATAACTGGAATATTGTTCTTGTTTGCAGTAGTGCACACATCCATAATGGCTGTGAGCTGCGGAACTCCTATTCCTGCAATTATTCTTGTAGTACAAATTGAGCCAGGCCCTATTCCAACCTTTAATGAATCAGCACCAGCCTTAATTAATTCTTTTGCTCCATCAGTGGTAGCAACATTTCCTACAACAACTTGAATACTCTTATGTTTCTTTTTAATCAATTTTAATGCATTAATAACCTTTTTGGAATGTGCATGAGCGGTGTCAATAAATAAAATGTCTAAACCGCTTTTTATTAAGTTTTCGACTCTATCTTCCATATCTAAGCCAACACCAATAGCTGCAGCTGCTAGCAATCTTCCTTGTTTATCTTTTGATGCATTAGGAAATTCTTTACTTTTTTGAATATCTTTCATTGTAATTAGACCTTGAAGCCTAAACTTTTTATCTACCACGGGTAATTTTTCTATTTTATATTTATGAAGTAATTCACGAGCTTCATTAGGACTCGTTCCAGCCTCAACAACTTTAAGATCTACTTTCTGAGTCATAAGCTTGCTAACTTTATAATGAAGATTTTTTTCATATCTAAGATCTCTCATAGTTATGATTCCCAACAAAGCCCCATCTTCCTCAGTAACAGGTAGTCCGGTAAAATTCTTTGAAGTCATTATATCAAGTGCATGCTTTCCGGTAGATTGAGGTGAAATAGTGTGAGGCTCAATTATCATACCGCCTTCATACTTCTTAACTTTTTGAATCTCCTCCGACTGATTTTGAATACTCATATTCTTATGTATGACACCAAGTCCACCTTCTTGGGCCATAGCTATTGCGGTTCTAGCTTCGGTAACAGTATCCATAGCAGCGCTAATAATCGGTATATTTAGAGAAATCTTTTTTGTTATTTTAGTTTTAACGTTTACAGCAGAGGGCATTATAGCCGAGTAGGAAGGAACGAGTAGAACATCGTCAAAAGTTAGGGACTCTTTAATCTTTACTTCTCTATTTATAGCTACTTCCTCTTAGTCTTAGTTTTTCCTTTTGTTACTTTTTTTGATACAACTTTTTTTACAGTTACTTTTTTTATAGCTGCTTTTTTTACTGTCTTTTTTGGTGAAACTTTCTTTGCACCTGGTTTTCTTGGAGTATTTGCTTTTGCGGTAGCTTTCTTAGTTACAGCTTTTTTAGCTTTAGACTTAAGAGGGCTAGTGCCAACGATTTTTTTAGCTTTTGCTTTAGCTGCCTCTTTCTTTTCCTCTTTTTCTTTTCTTGATTTTGACATCTTCTTCTTTGGCTCAACAACCGGCTCAGGCTCTGGTTCAAGAAAATCTTGCAAACTCACTTGGTTAACAAATTCAACAACTTTTTTTCTAAAGTCTGGAATCGCTCCAATTTCAAATTCAATCTCTTGCATCTTAGGATTAGCAATTATTTTCACAGGCATAACTCCGGCATACGTAGAATCATCTATCTTTTCAAAACCTGTAGATCTTAATATTTGCTTTTGAATTGGTGGTATAAAAATTTTACCTAGGAGAGTAACTTCTTCGGGTAGAAGACCATCTTGGGTAACACTTATCTTAATAGTTGTTTTTTTCATTTTATATTCTACCCCATTTTACCGATTTTTGTAGTTCGATTTTACTTAATTAATAGCTAAAAAACAAATATTTAGGACAATTTATAAAAAAATACCTTATAAATTATTTTAAATTCCCCAATTTATGCTATATTTTTATCTTAACTTTTAAGGGATCGGCATTTGAGTTTAACTAAAAATCAGATTGGAAGATATAGTAGGCATCTTATTATGCCAGAGGTCGGCGTCAACGGACAAGAAAAATTGGCTGAGGCCAAAGTCCTATGCATAGGTGCAGGCGGTTTAGGGTCTCCGTTAGCATTATATTTAGCTTCTGCGGGGATTGGAACATTGGGCATTGTTGATGATGATGTCGTTGATCTTAGCAACTTACAAAGACAGATTTTGCATTCTGAGGAAAGAATTGGTGAACTTAAAGTTGAATCAGCTAAAAAAAGATTACTTGAACTTAATTCCGACATAACCGTAAACACTTACAATCTAAGATTGACATCTGAGAATGCATTAGACCTTTTCAAAGACTATGATGTTATTGTTGATGGTACTGATAACTTTGCTACACGATATCTTGTAAATGATGCGTGTGTACTACTTAACAAGCCTAATGTTTATGGAAGCATCTTTCGCTTTGAAGGTCAAGCAACAGTATTTAACTATAAAGGTGGACCTCACTATAGAGACTTATATCCTGAACCACCTCCCCCCGGTATGGTGCCGTCGTGCGCAGAGGGTGGAGTTTTAGGAATCTTGCCTGGAATTATTGGTGTTATCCAAGCCACTGAGACTGTTAAAATCATTCTAGAAGTTGGAGAAACCCTCAGCGGAAGGCTTATGCTTTATGATTCATTAAAAATGACATTTAGAGAAATTAAGCTCAGAAAGAACCCTGACACGCCAAAAATTACCGAACTTATAGACTATCAGGAATTCTGCGGAATAAATAACTCGACTGAAGTGGAAGATGAGTTTGAAGTTCAAGTTGATTACTTAAAGAAAATAATAGATGAAAAAAGAAATGTCACCTTGCTTGATGTTAGAGAATACGGTGAGTACGAAATCTGCAAACTCAACAACTCAACATTAATACCACTTGGAGAAATAACATCTAGAGCAAATGAGCTCGATTCTGCTGACGACATAATTGTTTATTGTCATCATGGCATGAGAAGCTTGCAAGCTGCAAGGATATTAAAAGGTATGGGATTTAAGAAAGTAAAGAATCTTGCCGGTGGTATAGATGCTTGGGCAGCCGCCTTTGACGAAAAAATGCCTCGATACTAGGTATTGAATTTATCTATCTCTCCATACTTGTTAACACCCTCATCTCCCTTAAGAATTCCTGTATTAATAAAGATGTAAGCTTTTAAACCCCAAGTACAAAGAACGTAGCCCTGCAAGAGGAAGTCTGGTACAAAATGAAATTGTAAAGGTATTGCTGCAATATAGGGAACAATTGCAAAAAGTCCATTTATAGATCTGTCATGAAGTCTCTTAGAATCAGGAAATATTGATAATGCTGAAATCAATAAAACCAAAAAAGATACGAGTTTCTCAACTTGAAGCTTGTCAAAATTTAAAAAACTAAGAAGCGATGACAGCGGTATTAATATTAAAACTCCAAGAAAGACAAGGAAAAATTGAGAGTACCACCAAGTTTGCCTATTAATTCTTCCGTTTAAAGAAAGGAATAAAAATTTTAAAAAATTAACATCTAAAAACTTCTTAATATTCATAAAAACTCTATGGGCGAAAAGGGACTCGAACCCTTATGAACATAAGTTCAGCGGCTTTTGAGGCCGCCGCGTCTACCAATTCCGCCATTCGCCCAACTAACCATTCTTATTATATAGGTTGTACCAATAAATTGCATTAATCACTAGCGAATGAGTAATTTTACCTTCTATTACCATTTTGTCTAAATCTTCTAAGTTAATAAATTTAATCTGAGTGTATTCGCTTCCAGCATTTTGAGGACTTGAAACTTCTTCGACATCTAAAGCTAAAAACGTATGGCATTCATTGTTGAGTATTGCAGGGTTTGGATGGACAACACCAAGCTTGCTCCATTTGCCCTTAGAAAAACCAGTTTCCTCAACGAGCTCCCTTTTTGCAGATTCAATTGGTTGTTCATTTTTATCAGTCATCCCTCCAGGAAGCTCCAGGGTTATTGAATCCGTGCCAGGCCTATACTGTTCGACAAAAACTACTTTTCCTGACTTTGTAATAGGAAGAATGTTAATCCAGTCGACTGAGTTAAGTACATAAAAATCGAAACTTTTCTTTTCCTCTACAGAATATGGAGAAACTAATTTGTATTCAAATAAATCAAAAATTTTAAGGTCTCTTAATAAAGTTTTATCTTCTATTTTCCACTTTTTCATAATCAACTCAATGTTAACTGAAAGAAAAAATAAATAAAATCTTAAAGATTATAAGGTCGGAAAATGTTAATATTGTTTCGTTGGAGAGTTGGCCGAGTGGCCGAAGGCGCACGCTTGGAAAGCGTGTAGAGGATCAAACCTCTCGTGGGTTCGAATCCCACACTCTCCGGAGAATTAAGCTGGCTGGTCATTTTGATGACGGTCTATTGTTAACTCCGCCAGGACAGAAATGTAGCAACGGTAGCAATTAAGATTGGGTATCTTTGATTAGCCAGCCATTTAAGAGTTTGACATGTCGTATAAAGTTTTATCTAGAAAGTATAGACCAAAAATATTCAGTGAAGTTGTAGGTCAAGAGAATGCCCTAACTATATTAAGAAGCTTCATCCAAACACAGGCAATACCTCATGCATTGATTTTCTCTGGATCAAGAGGTATAGGTAAAACTTCACTAGCAAGAATCTTTGCTAAAACAATCAATTGCAGTGAATTAAGAGAAAATAAAGATTGCTCAGACTGCTCTACCTGTAAAGATATTGACGAAAACAAGTCTTTGGATGTAATAGAAATTGATGCGGCTTCCAACAACGGTGTTGACCAAATACGAGAAGTTATTGAAAGCTCAAATTACTCATCAATCAATTGCCAATATAAAGTATTTATTATAGATGAGGTCCACATGCTATCCAAAGCGGCATTCAATGCCCTCTTAAAGACTCTTGAAGAACCAAATACCAATACTATTTTTATTTTGGCAACAACAGAAGTTGAAAAAATACCGCTTACAATACTATCAAGATGCCAAGCTATAAATTTTAAAACTTTAGAGAAAAAAACATTAATTGAAAATCTAGAAAATGTGTGTAAGAAAGAAAATATAACTATTGACACAGAGTCATTATCTCTGGTCGCTGAAGAATCTCGTGGCTCAGCTAGGGACTCCTTAGGGATTCTTGAGCAACTAATGACATCTTTGGATAAGAATATATCTATTAATGAGGCAAGAAAGATTCTTGGTGCTACTAGTAATCAGATTTTATTCCAAATTTCAGAGAACTTACTTATGAGCAATACAAAAGAATGTTTAAAAAACTATGCTCATATAAATAAAAATGGATACGATTCCAAAAAGTTTATACACTCTTTATTGAATTACTTTAGGTCCGCAATCTATTATAAGCTAGGTATTCAGAATGAAATTGAAGACATAATTACTATTCAAGAATCTGAAGCAGCTGAATTAAATAAATATAATCTTGAATTATTTGAAAATCTATTCGATGAACTTATAAAATTATATGAACTATGTAGTAAGACACAAAATGTAAAATTTCTCATTGAATCAAACTTAATTAAATTATGTTTAATATCAAACTACTTAAACTTCGATGAAATTATCGGCGATGAAAGAATCGAAAAGGAAATAGCTTTATCGGAAGTTAAGCCTAACAATACTGAAGAGAAGCCTTTAAAAGAGAGTAAGAATTCAGGTCAAAAAAAAAGCCAAAAAATAAAGACTAGCGAATTCTCTGCTAGTAATTTCTTAGATAACCTAAAAGAGATTGAGGATGAGAACTTCAAATTACTTTCAGGATGTTCTTTTAAAGTTGAGAAATCAAACATAACTATTAGCACCAAGAGTGGTCTCATATATGAAATACTAAAAGAAAAAGAGAAAATAATAACAATAGAAGAATTAATTAAAGATTTCTTTAACAGTAAGCACAAAATTAAAATCGTTAAGATAGAAGAAGTGAACGATTCAGTAGATTCTGAGGATTTTAAATTTGCGGAAAAAAAAGATAAACTATTTGAATCAGAGACTATGAAGAATTTATTTAGCGCATTTGACTGTAGAGTGTTAAATATTGAAAAGGATAAATGATATGAAAATGCCCGGAAACATGAAAAGCATGATGAAGCAGGCTGAAAAGATGAAAGTCCAGATGGATAAACTTCAGGAAGAAGCTGGAAATAGGACTCTAGAAGTTTCCACAGGTGGTGGAATGATTAAAGTAAGAGCAAAATGTAATGGAGAAATCCTAAATATAGACATAAATGACGAAATCATCTCGTCTGGTGACAAGGAGATGCTTCAAGACTTAATCCTGGCTGCAGTTAACGAGGCCATGGTAAAAGGAAAAGAAGAAGTAAACAATGAAATGTCACGTGCTGCAACATCTCTTGGAATACCACCAGGATTCCTCTAAATGACGAAAAATTATCTTCCTATGGAACTTAAAAGACTTGTTGAATCACTTTCCAAACTCCCAGGTATTGGAGAATCAACCGCATCAAGGCTAGCTCTACATTTAATGAGAAAGCCTGCCGATCTCAGCGTAGAAATTGCAAAATCACTTATTGAAGCAAGAAAGAAAGTGCAAACTTGTCCTAATTGCAATAATTTTATGTTTGAAGATGAATGTAGTTGCTCTGATTCTTCTAGAGACACAAGCTTACTTTGCATCGTGGAAAACACTGTTGATGTAATGTCGATTGAAAATAGCGGAGAGTACAATGGTCAGTATCACGTTTTACAAGGGTTGCTATCTATTTCTCAAGGAATTAACCCTCAAGACCTTAAGATTAATCAACTAATCTCCAGAGTAAAAAATAAGGAGTTTAAAGAAACAATATTGGCGACAGATCCCACAAGTGATGGAGAGTTTACAGCACAGTACATATATGAAAAAATAAAAGATTATTGTCCATTAATAACTAGAATAGCTATTGGAGTACCTATCGGCTCCGAGGTTAATTATATCGATAAAAATACTTTAGCAAAATCCTTAATAGATAGAAGAAAGATAACCTAAAGTTTATGCAATCTCGACAAGATGTGCATATTAGTTTACAATTTTTAGGTTTTATTTAAAAAATGGAGGTAAAGAATGAAAATCGTAGTACTCGTAAGACAAACACCTGATACAGAGGCACAGATTACTGCTAATTCCTCAGGTAATGGAATAGACGAAACTGGTATAAAGTGGATATTGAATCCCTTTGATGAATTTGCGGTTGAAGAAGCTGTTCAAATTAAAGAAAACACAGGGGCTGAAGTCATTATTTTGGGAATAGGTCCAGAAAGAGCCCTAGAAACAATAAGGACTGCCTTAGCAATGGGTGGAGACTCAGCAATACATATTAAAGATGAAAATTTTGGAGATACTGACTCCTATGCTACTGCTAAATTAATCGCAGCAAAAATTAAAGCTATAGGTGACGTTGACTTAATTCTAGCTGGCAAGAAATGGATAGATGAAGAATCAGGTCAAGTTCCAATACAAGTAGCCGCGGAACTAAATATACCTCAAGCTACAATTGCTACTAAAGTTGACATAGATGAAGCTGCAAAGTCAATTAAAGTCCAATCTGAGATAGAAGGTGGACAAAGAATCATAGAGCTAACCTTCCCAGCTTTAGTTACAACAGAGAGAGGAATCAATGAACCTCGTTATGCATCACTTCCAGGAATCATGAAAGCAAAAAAGAAGCCTTTAGAGGAAGTAACTGTTGACGCTATAAATTTAGAAGAATTAGGGTTAACTGCAGAAAATCTAGGAGTAGCAGGTTCAAGATACAAAGTTGACAACATTGATATACCTGTAATTAATAGAAGTTTAAATGTCTTAAAGGGTGGTAATTCTGACATGGTTGAAGCTGGTGAAGTTCAAGCAGCTGCAGAAAATCTAACAAAACTTTTAAGAGAAGAAGCAAAAATAATCTAAGGAGAAAAAAATGAGTGAAATTTGGGTATTAATAGACACAACAGCAGATGGCACAATAAGAAATATCACATATGAAGTTTTAACGGCCGCTGTAAAACTTAAAGAAAAAAATAGTGCAACAGTAGCAGCAGTATTTTTAGGCGAAAGTGCAGGATCAATAGAAGGAGATCTAGGTAAATATGGAGCAGATAAGGTATACAAAATCGAAAACCCTGCTTTAAAAGACTTTAATCCTAGCGCATATGCTACCGCATTTTCAGAAGTTATTAAGAAACATAACCCTGACATTATCCTTGGGGGGAATACATTACAAAATCAGGACTTTCTTCCTAGAGTCTCGGCGCTTACATCAGGTGGCCTGGTACTAGATGCTGTGGATGTAGACATAAGTGCTTCATCTACTCTTGCCGTTAAAAGATATAGATATTCTGGTAAATCAATTTCTGGTATGACTTTTCATGACGTAAAACCGATGATTGCTACAATTAGACCTAATACTTTTAAGGCTGCTGAAAGTGCAGGAGCTGGAGAAGTGGTGCAGGAGTCAGCTGAAATACCTGCTCAAGATAATATCAGAATTCTTGAAACCAAACTTGTTCCAAAGGATAGACCAGAGCTTACTGAGGCAGATAAGATTGTTTCTGGAGGCAGAGGAGTTGCAAGTACAGAAAACTTTGAGCTTATATTTAATATAGCTGATAGTATTGGAGCCGGTGCCGGAGCATCAAGAGCTGCAGTTGATTCAGGTTTTGTTCCATACGAAATGCAAGTAGGTCAGACTGGTAAAGTTGTAGCGCCTAATCTTTATATAGCCGTAGGAATTTCAGGCTCGGTACAACACTATGCCGGCATGGGGTCATCTAAGGTTATTGTAGCTATCAACAAGGATCCTGATGCACCAATATTCCAAAAGTGCGATTATGGAATATGCGGTGACCTATTTGAAGTTCTTCCTGCTCTTACGGAAGAATTTAAAAAATTATCATAATACTTTAGAAGTAGATATAAAGTAAGGCAATATTTGAACCTTACTTTATATCTATAAGCTTTATTTTGAAATCTAACTTTCTAAATATCTTCTTTATTACCACTTGAAAATAATCAGATTTATCCGTCAACAAGATACTTCTTCTCTTTTTGGCAGTCTTAAATTCTTCTGGATAGTTATCTAACAAATACTTGCTTAACGAGGATGTAATCTCAAATGCAGAATCTATTAAACGAATATCTTTTCCCATATATTCTCTTATATTTTTCTTAATTAATGGATAATGTGTACAGCCAAGAATTAAACTATTTAATTTCTTATTCTTAAAAAACTTCAGATTCTCTTCAATTATCTTATTATAATATTTTTCCTTAACTAATCCCTGTTCGATGATTGGAACAAATATAGGGCAAGACTTACTATAAATCTTCACTTTCTGACTATTGGATTCAATCATCTTATTGTAGGATTGACTGCTAATAGTAGAGCTAGTTCCTATGACTCCAACTATTTTAGGATTCGTTCTAAGTGCTGCTTTTACACCTGAAGAAATAACATCAAAGATTGGAAGTTTATATCTAGACTTTAACAGCCTTGTGGAATAAGATGAAGCAGTATTGCATGCTATAACTATTATTTCACAATCTAAAGATCTAAGTAGTTCAACGTTATTGACCGAATAGCGGTCTATGGTTCTCTTCGACTTAATCCCATAAGGTAGTCGTGCTGTATCTCCTAAGTAAACTATCTCAAAAGTTGGTAAAGCTTTTGATATTTCTTTAAATACTGTCAGCCCACCAATTCCAGAATCAAAAATTCCAATTTTCATTTACTCTTTTCCTTTAAACTAAAATAAATTTTTAATTTCTCTAATATGTTCAATTTCTTTTATATCTAGTCCATTAGTTGAACCTTTTATGTCGTTCTTAGAATTTTTTGGAACAATACAGGTCTTAAAACCCAATCTACCAACCTCTTTAATTCTTTTTTCAATGTTATCAATTTTTTTAACTTCTCCACTCAAACCAAGTTCACCAATAAATACATTCGCATTTGAAATTGGAAGATCCTTAAAGCTTGAATATATAGCGACTGCAGTAGCTAAGTCGTTAGAAGTATCTTTAACTTTTATTCCTTTAGTTAGGCTGATAAAAATATCTTTATCAGAAAGTTTTATATCACAATATTTTTCTAATATAGCAACTAATAAATTAAGACGATTATTTTCTATACCCGTAGAGTACCTTTTGCCGAAAGAAATAGTAGGCTTTGAGACTAAAGACTGAATCTCCACCAACATAGGCCTTGTTCCCTCATGAGTAGACGAAATAACCGACCCTATTGAAGCCTCTTCTTTGCCAGAGATGAACAAACTTGTCGGATCTGTTATTTCCTCTAAGCCCTTATCGGTCATATTAAAAATTCCAATTTCATCGGTAGCACCAAAACGATTTTTTGAGGTCCTAAGTATTCTCAAGTTACCTGTATCAACTTTTTCAAAATATAAAATTGTATCTACTAAATGCTCAAGCACTTTAGGTCCAGCTATAATACCCTCTTTGGTAATATGCCCTACCAATATTATAGTAAAATTTAATTCTCTTGAAAGCTCTGCTAATTGATTCGAACAATTTGTTACCTGATTAACTGAACCTGCAATACTTGAACTAGCTTCAATGCTTTTAATGGTATGAATAGAGTCTATGACTACAAAACTAGGTTTCTCATGTCTTATCTGCCGTATTATTACCTCCAAAGTACTGTCCTCAGACAAGATCATATGGTCCGAGTTAGTACCTATTCTTTTTGCACGTAATTTAACCTGCTTTTGGGACTCCTCTCCTGAAAAATACATAAATTTAAAATTATCTTTAGCTAATCTCCCTAACTGCAGTGCCAGCGTGGATTTTCCTATTCCAGGCTCGCCACCAATAACGATAGAAGAGCCTAGAATAAATCCTCCACCTAAAACCCTATCTATTTCAGAAATATTACTCGTATACCTAATATTATCCTCAACCTCAATCGACGATAAACTTGCGGGTTTAGTATCTTTTTCCAGAACTTTGCTTCCTGGCTTTGTAACACTATCGTTAAATTCATCAATGCAATTCCACTCTTCACAAATATCACACTTACCTTGCATTTTTCTATATTTTTTCCCACAAGAGCTGCATTGGTACATAATTATTACTATACTACATATCTCTAAACATAAATCGTAGATCTAATAATTAATCCTACAGGAAAGAAAGTGACAAAAAACGAAAATTAGTTAATTTAAATATTGAGCTCCTTTCTTGATGTTTTTTTACGGGGTGACATCTTGCTTAAGGGGCTTTTTTTATTGTAATATTACTTAGTGGAAAAAATAAATTTAGTAGAACCAATTTCTGCATACCATAAAGAATGTCCTAGCTGCGGAAGTAAGTTGTTCCCAGTTGTTCATGAGCATCTAGATAAGAACGACTCTGAGGATAGCAAAGCTGACAAAGAATGTCATTGTTGTGGTAAAAAATACATGGTTCTATTTGGATGCTGATATGCCATACATAAATGTTAAAGTCGCTGGAAAATTAACACAAAAACAAAGGAAGGACATAGTTAAAGATATAACAAATACTATGCTAAAGGTAGCAGGAAAACCTGCCTCTTCCACATATGTTCAGATTGATGAGGTACCGAGGAACCAGTGGGGTGTTGGCGGCAAAATGCTTTCAGAGAAATAGAAACTTAACTATTTAAATCGTAAGCTTTTTCGCCATGTTCTGATTGATCTAAGCCAATCTCTTCACTATCGGAGTCAACTCTGATTGGTACAATTGTCTTAACTAAAATTACTATCATTGCAGTTATCACTAAAGTGTATATTCCGACTATTAGTACTCCCGAAAGTTGCTCATACCATCCAGCATGCCCAAAAAAAGCTATAGAAAGAGTGCCTAGAATTCCACCAAAACCATGGACTGCAAATACGTCTAACGAGTCATCAATATTAAATTTATTTTTAACAATAGAACACATTTCTTGGCAAACTATTCCCGCAAAAAACCCAATCAATATTGCTTCAAACGGCGTGACCGAACCTGAGGCAGGAGTTATAGTAGCAAGGCCGGCAATTGTCCCTGTTACAAGACCTACTAACGAAGCCTTCCCATGTTTAAAATATTCGTATCCAGCCCAAGAAAGCGAAGCTGCTGAAGCTGAAAGATGAGTGACCAATAATGTCATCCCTGCACTACCATTTGCAGCCAGCTGGGAACCAGCATTAAATCCAAACCACCCAACCCAGAGCATGCACGCACCTAGCATAACATAACCTGGATTATGCGGTGGCTTTTTAGTATTTTTCCTACTGCCTATGAAAAAAGCAACAACCAAAGCTGCTAAACCAGCAGTTTCATGAACAACTAGTCCTCCAGCTAAATCTACTGTACCGAGCTCCATTAAGAATCCACCACCCCACACCCAATGAGTTACAGGTGCGTAACATAGCAGCATCCATAAAGCTGAAAAGATTAATACAAATGAAAACTTAATTCTTTCTACAAAAGCTCCAATGATTAAGCAAGGTGTAATAATAGCAAAAGTCATTTGAAAAGATAAGAAAACTGACTCTGGAATACTTCCTGAAAGACTGGCAGAAGTTGTTCCACTTAGAAAAAACTTTGAGAAACCACCCCAATATTTATTTAAATCTAACCCGTCACCAAAAGCTATTGAATAGCCTGCGGCAATCCATAATATAGACATTAAAGATGCGACAGCTATACAATGCATTAGGACAGATAGGACATTCCTTGAACGAACTAGCCCACCGTAGAATAGTGCAAGCCCAGGAAGTGTCATAAAAAGAACAAGTGCTGTTGAAGTGAGAATCCAAGAAGTATCTCCTGAATCTATATTAGCAAAACTTGTAAAAGGTATAAATAGAAAAAATAAGATAAGCCCCTATAAAAGCTAGTAAATAGGGGCTTATCAGTAAGTAGCAAAACTTATTTAGACTAAGATTGCTACTTAGGATCTATAAATTCTTTTACTTAACTGAGGTATAAGCTTCTATTCCAACCTCACTTTTATCAGAACCTAATAATTCCTCATCTTCTGTTGGCCTAACCCCAACAGTAACTTTCAACAAAGACCACAAGAGAGATGAAACAATAAAGACAAAAATCACTACTGAGAAAGCTCCTATCGCTTGGGTTATAAATGATGTATCAGGATTTGTTATCGCAACTGCGATTGTCCCCCATATCCCAGCAATTAAATGAACTGGTAGGGCACCAACAACATCATCAATCTTAAGACTAGCAATAAATTGTGTTCCGAATACCGCAATTAATCCTCCAACTCCACCGATGAGCATAGAACTATAAGCAGTAGGCATCAAAGGTTCCGCCGTAATAGAAACAAGTCCTGCAAGGGCCCCATTTAATGCGAACGTGACATCAACCTTCCCATATAATAATTGAGATATGACCATTGCAACTATTAAACCGGAACAAGCCGCAATATTTGTGTTTACGAAAATATTTGAAACTGCTACAGCATCATCCATCGAACCGATTGCAAGTTGAGATCCACCGTTAAAACCAAACCATCCTAGCCACAATATAAAAGTACCTAATGTGGCAAGTGGAATACTAGAAGCAGGAATTGGATGAGATGATCCATCCTTTCCAAATCTGCCAATTCTTGGTCCAATTATCAATGCTCCTGCTAAGGCCGCAGCACCGCCTGCTGCATGCACAAGTGTAGAACCTGCAAAATCAGAGAAGCCCATAGATGACAACCAGCCGCCGCCCCACTGCCAACCCATTTCTATTGGATAAATGACTCCTGCTAAAAATGCAGCAAATATGAAGAAAGGCCATATTTTAATTCTTTCGGCTATTGTTCCTGAAACTATTGAAACTGTTGTTGCACAGAAAACCATCTGAAAAAACCAATCTGAATGTGCAGCATAGCCGGTAGCCATATCTTCGACTGCACTAAATGAAGTAAAACTCCCTATATATCCGCCCTCGGGAATCCCATAGGCTAGATTATATCCAACTATATAAAACATTACTCCGGAAATTGCATATAACCCTACATTCTTTAAACAAATAGTAGAGACATTCTTTGACCTAACCATTCCTGATTCCAACATAGCAAATCCTGCTGCCATCCACATAACAAGAAAGCCGCAAATTAAAAACAGCAAAGTATTAAAAACAAAAGCTGTTTCATCTGGCGAACTGGACGCAGATGCACTACCGACAGAAAAAACTGTTAAAATAGATAAAAATAAAAAAATAAAAAATTTTTTTGTTTTTGATTTAAACATTTTATTACCTCCAAAATCTTATTCTTATTTACATATTGGCAATATGCGTGCCAATTCATAAATTCAATAAAAAAGATTAAGCGATACTGTATTATTATATTTAATGAAAATAGACTTTAAAGAAGTTAATAACCTGTACAAATTGATTAAATTTTCCTCGGAAGAATTTCCCAGTAGGATTGCATTATCCGAATATAAAAATAAAGTATTAAATACGATTACATATTCAGAACTTTTATCAGCGATCAATAAAAAAAGCAATGAAATGAAAAAGTTAGGACTAGAGGAAAAGTCAAACATCGCTCTGTCTGGTTCGAATTCAATTAACTGGGTGATAACTTTTTTTGCAATAATTAAAAATGGATACGTAGTGGTTCCAATAGACCCTAAAATGAATAACCACGGAATTGAATTTATTTTAGAATTCACAAATACACGACTATTTATTGTTGATAGTATTAAAAACTTTAAAACCTTAAACAAGTTCCAATCTATCATACAGTCTATGGATGGTGTTGTAATTAAAATGCAAGACAAGAAGAATAAAAACCTTGAATCAATGATTCTTCTGAAAAACATAGACAATGCGGAAATGGCAATCGAAAATAATATCGTGGAAATCCTTTTTACTTCTGGTACTACAGGTGAACCTAAAGGTGTTATGCTAAGTCATCAAAATCTTTTATCTAACATAGAAGATATTCACAAGATTCTTCCACTAAAAAATTACGAAAAGTCTTTTTCTATCCTGCCTCTTCATCATGTCTATGAACTAACATGTAGCCTCTTGCATAATATCAGCAAAGGAAATCATACGCATTTTTGTTCTAAAATTGACCTAGCAACCATGGTCAAAGAGATGAGAGAAATTAAACCAACTATATGGCCAGTAGTACCATTAATCTTAGAAAAAATATATAAAAATATTTATAAGAGAACTTCTCAGTCAAGAATCCAAAAATTCTTACTATGGATTTCTCCTAAACTTTTTGGTCTTTTATTAAAAAAAAAACTAGGTCTAGAGAAACTAAAGCTCCTACTAAGCGGTGGTGCTGCTCTTAGTCCTAAAGTAGAGAGACTCTTTAACGAAATAGGACTCCCTATTACTCAAGGATATGGGCTATCGGAGGCTTCACCTCTATTGTCTGTAAACCCACTTGGGAAAGAAAAAATTGGATCAGTAGGGAAGGTCATAAGCTCGTGCAAGGTCTCAATTATTAATCCCAATAATTTAGGTCATGGTGTAATTAAGGCAAAAGGACCTAATATATTTCTAGGCTATTATGAAAATGAGAAAGGCACCCAAGAAGTCTTGAAGGATGGTTGGCTAAACACTGGCGATATAGGCTATCTAGACAACGAAGAATATCTTTATATAACAGGAAGAGAAAAGTTTGTGATAGTTAATAAAAGTGGAAAGAATATTTATCCAGAGGAAATTGAGGAATTCTTTTCTTCATCTATTTATATAAAAGATATTATAGTTTTTAGTAATGATGATGAAAATATCATTGCAATTATATGTCCTGACGATGAACTAATTAAAAATGAGTCTAAAGAGAGAATCCCAAAGATTCTTTACAAGAACTGCATCGAAATTAATAAAAAAATAGAATCCTACAAAAGAATCAAAAAGTTTTATTTAACTTTCGAAGATTTTGAAAAAACCTCTACTCAGAAGATAAAGAGATCTTTTTTGAAAAATGTTGATTTAACGAAATACATATTAGCTAGATAGGCCTATTCTCCTAAACTTAGTCTCAGCATGTCTAAATTCATCTTTAAGTTTCTTGGGAGTTTGAATTAATTCCATTGGGAGCATCTTATATGGGATTTCAATGATATTTTGCTTGGCTTTTAAGAATCCAGGTGGAAACTTATAAATTGAATCATCAACTTTCTTAATATTTACACTAAAGACATTTCCATCTATTCCATTAATTGAAGGTATCAAGTCCTTAACTACCTCTCTTTCTCTGCATAGAATTAAAGATAGTAAGTCCACAAACTTTAAGAAACCCAAATGTACTTTAAAATTTTCATGGTTAATATTTTCTAAAAGTTTGGAATGATTCTTTCTAATATACCTTTCACATAGTTCTACAAAATTATTCTTTCCTTGTCTGGTAGAAGAATTCAAGCTTAAAGCTTTAAAGTGCTCAGCGATTAACAAAGAAGAGTAAGGAATGACCGAACTCGTAATGCTTTTCATCCAAAGCTCATCTTGAAGTGATGGTTTCATGTTCTGGAAAGTAAATACTTTTCCTAACTTATCCGTTTTTGGAGCACTATCATATTCTATCCAACCACAGTCATGATTCCGAATAGCGTATTTTAACTCTTCTAGCTTTTCCAATCCCTGAGTTATGTCTGGATTAATCATCAAGAAAAGATCTAATGACACTCGTGCGTGGTCGTGCTGGGTGATAAAACATATGTCATCTAAGAATTCTTTTGTAATCAAAACCTGCTCCGCAAAATATCCTCTTGAAATATTAGCATAATCAAGATAACTTAAAACCATGCCTTTAGTTGGAATAATTGTTGGAAGTGACTCTGATCTTGAAAAAGCCTCAGACGCATGCAACATACTCGATGAATTAGGGATATCCTATGACCTTAGGATTGCTTCGGCGCACAGGACTCCTGAGCTCTTAGAAGAATATATGAGCACCGCTGAAGAAAGAGGTGTTGAAGTTCTAATAGCTGCTGCTGGTTGGGCTGCCCATTTACCTGGTGTTGTCGCTTCTTATACAACTTTGCCTGTAATAGGGATACCAATAGATTCATCATGCTTAAATGGAATGGACTCGCTGTTGTCAATTGTACAGATGCCTCCTGGAATTCCAGTTGCAACTATGTCTATCGGTAAAGGTGGAGCAAGAAATGCTGGCATTTATGCTGCATCAATACTTTCTATTAAATATCCTGAAATTAAAGAATCGTTGAACAATTTTAGACAAAGCTTAAAAAATAAAGTCATGAAAGCTGCAGAGAAACATAATAAATAAAATTGCTAGTTTATAATAAATCTCAAATAGACCCAATAGAAATCGTTAATCTTTTAGAATCAGGATTAGTTTTATGTTATCCCACCGAAACACTTTATGGTCTAGGTTGTAGGGCCGACAATAAAGATGCTATCAAAAGAATATACGAAATAAAAAAAAGGGAGAAGGAAAAGAATTTCACACTATTATTTAAAGATTTAAATATGATAAAGGATTTTTGCAATCTCAAATATCTTGATGAAAATTTAATATTAGAATTTTCACCTGGCCCTTTTTCAATTCTACTACAAGCAAAGGAATCAAAATCCATTGATAGGAGATTGGTAAGCTCGAACAATGAAGTATGTTGTAGGATTTCTTCGCATCCATTTACAACTAAATTGTTTGAATTCCTTAACTACCCAATAATTTCGACCAGTGCGAACGTGAGTGGAAATAAAAATATTTTTTTATTTAAAACAATATATAATACTTTTGATAATTTAGTTGATTGCATAGTAGATTATGGAGATATAGAGAAGTCTCTAGGGTCTACAATAGTTAGGAATGCAGAGAATGGTCTTACTATAATAAGAGAGGGCGATTTAAACTCAAAAAAGATTAAGGATTTTTATAATGGCAAAGGTTAAAGGTTTTAAGGCATTAAGATATAACCATAATAAAATAAGTGATATCAGTGAAGTTATTGCTCCTCCCTATGATGTAATCAACAAGCACCAACAAGAACTCTTATATTCAATGCACGAAAATAATATTATAAAGGTTGATCTGAACAAGACTGAGGGAGATATAAAATACGATGAGGCAGGTGAGATATTTAGTAGCTGGATAGAAAATCAAGTTTTAGTCGAAGAAGATAAGGAAAGCATTTATCCATATCATCAGAAATTTACTTTTAAGAATAAAGAATATGAAAGATTAGGCATTGTCGCACTCGTAAAGTTATCTGATTTTGATGAAAAAATAGTTCTACCACATGAAGAAACATTCAGCGGGCCTAAAGCTGACAGACTAAAGCTAATGAACTCTTGCAAAACAAATATAAGCCCTATTTTTGGAGTATATGACAATTCCGAAGATACTGTAGAGAAACTTGTTGGCCAATTCATCAAGAAGAACGACCCTATAATTGAGGCAAAATCCTTAGATGGTATAACCAATAAGATTTGGAAAATTAGTGATAACAAAACAATCTCTAAAATCTCTTCTTTTTTTGATTCAAAAGAAATATTAATAGCTGACGGGCACCATAGGTATGAAACGTCATTAAATTACTCAAAAGCAAACCGTTCTGATAAAACAAGTTATGTAATGTTTTATTTAACTGGAGCTATACAAGACGGTCTTCTTATAAACCCAACGCACAGAATATTAAACGATGTCTCTTCATCGAAGGAAATTACAAAACTTGTAATAGAAAATTTCAAAACCGTGAGTTGGTCTGGAGACATGAACGAAGACTCTCTTCAACCAAATGAATTTTTCTATATAGATAAAAAAAATAATTCTACGCTTAAATGTACAATAAATGATAATGAGCTTGAACGATTTTATTCAATGAGTGTTTATGCCGTCCAAGAGAAAATCATAGACTCATTTAAAGAAACATATTCTAGTGTTGGGCATTTTAAAAGTCTAGAAGACGCAAAATCATCAATAAATTCAGAATCGATTGGGCTAATTTTGCCAAAATTTGTACCATCAGATATTATGAAAGTTGTTTTAAATAATGATAAAATGCCTCAAAAATCTACTTACTTTTATCCTAAAGTAGCTACAGGATTATTATTCAATAAATTATATTAAATGATTTATACTCAAAGATAGATGAAGAAAGAAAATATTAGGAACTTTAGTATCATTGCTCATATTGATCATGGTAAATCTACTCTTGCCGATAGAATCCTTGAACTCACAAACACTGTCACCAAAAGAGACATGACAAATCAATTCCTAGATAATATGGATATTGAAAGAGAAAGAGGGATAACAATAAAGTCTCAATCTGTAAGAATTAATTACAAAGGTAAGGATGGAGAAGGCTATATTTTTAATCTAATTGATACTCCTGGACACGTTGATTTTAGCTACGAAGTTTCAAGAAGTCTTATGGCCTGTGAGGGAGTTTTACTTGTTGTAGATGCTACGCAAGGTGTTGAGGCACAAACATTAGCACATGCTTTTTTAGCTGCCGATATGGGCCTCGAGATTATACCTGTCATTAATAAGATAGATCTTCCATCATCTGATCCAGAGAAAGTTTGTGAAGAAATTGAGAATACCATTGGGGTTGATTGTAGCAATGCAGTCCTAGTAAGTGCGAAAACAGGTGAAGGTGTTCTAAATATAATAGATGAAGTCATAAAAAGAGTTCCTGCTCCTAAAGTAGATTCTTCAAATGATTTCAAAGCACTTGTTATAGACAGCTGGTTTGATACATATCTGGGAGTCGTTCTTTTAGTTAGAGTATTTAGTGGAAGCCTGAAGGTAGGTGAAAAAATCAAAATGATGGCAACAGAAAAATCTTATGAGACAAGAAATTTAGGGATTTTTAATCCTAAATCAAAAGGAGTTAAAACACTTGGTTCAGGTGAAGTTGGGTTTATAACGGCTTCTATCAAAGAGCTTGGTGATGCAAAGGTAGGGGACACGGTAACGCTGACTGAAAAGCCCGCTAAGGAGGCCTTAAAGGGCTTTAAAAATATTAAGCCTATGGTTTTTTGCGGCTTATACCCCATCGACTCGAACTTTTACGAACAATTAAAAGAAGCACTAGAGAAAATCAGTTTAAATGATTCTTCAATAGATTATGAGGCTGAAAATTCCGCTGCTTTAGGTTTTGGTTTTAGATGTGGCTTCTTAGGGCTACTACATATGGAAATAATCAAAGAAAGATTAGAAAGAGAATTCAATCTCTCCTTAATCGCTACATCTCCTACCGTTGTATATGAAGTTGATAAGACAAACGGGAAAATAGTAAAAGTAGATAACCCCAAAAATTTGCCTAACTTAAGTGAGATTAATAAAATTAGAGAGCCTTTTGTCTTAATTAGTCTTCATTCTCCAAAAAGTTTTCTTGGTGGTTTGTTGGAACTTTGTGAATCAAGACGAGGGGTTCAAAAAAATATAAACTTTATTTCTGAGGAAAGACTTATTTTAGAATACGAGATTCCATTATCAGAAATGATTTACGATTTTTATAATAAAGTTAAATCAATAACTAAAGGTTACTGCTCTATGGACTATGAGCCTACGAGTCTAGTAGAATCTGACCTTGTTAAACTTGATACTTTGATAAATGGTGAAATAGTTGACGCTCTATCTCTCATAACTCATAGATCAAATTCATACTATCGTGGTCGCGACATCACGGAGCAACTTAAAGAAATAATACCTAGGCAGTTGTTTGAAGTTAGGATTCAAGCAGCTATAGGGTCAAAAATAATAGCTAGTGAAACCGTTAAAGCTTTAAGAAAGGATGTAACTGCTAAGTGTTATGGTGGAGATGTATCCAGAAAAAGAAAGCTGCTTGATAAGCAAAAAGAAGGTAAGAAAAGAATGAAGAATGTGGGTAGCGTGGAAATACCACAAGAAGCATTTATGGCAGTGTTAACAAGCAAGGAATAAAGATATTCTAATCACCTTCTAGCTAATAAATAATTCTTCATATAACCATCTTATTCGAACAATAGACAATTGTCTCTAATACTTTCATACTCTTTACGCTTATCACCATCTTCAAATAAACCCTTTATATAGCATGAACAAAAAGAGTTATATTTCTCCCTTGTTAAACCACTGGCTTTGAATTGCTCCTGATTACTTTGACACAATTTTATAGTTTTATTTATGCCGTCTTGGTCGATTGAAAAAGAATTAAACTGTAAAAACATTGCAAAAAGAATAAGGAAAGCTAATTTGATCATAAAATCATCAAGTTCTTGTCATCATTGCTGTAATTGCATGAGTAGCTGCACTAGTAGCATTTGGATTAGTTATAACATTAATTAAGGAAGGTAAGCCAGATTTTGTGGCTCGCTCTAGGGCTGGGATTAAATCTTTAGAATCTTCTACAAGTTCTCCGTAACCACCCATTGCCTTAACTATTTCGTGAAATTTTATAAAAGGTAGTTCATGCCCTGCTGGTGTTTTGTCTTCTCCATAAGTAAGCCAGTGTTGGTGTTTTGTCATTCCCCATGACTGGTCATTACATACTACACAAATAAAAGGAAGATTATGTTTAACTGCAGTTTCAAATTCCATCAAGTTCATTCCAACAGCACCGTCACCTGTTATCAGAACAACTTGTCTGTCTGGAAAAGCTGTCTTGCTTCCTAAAGCAAAAGGTACCCCTACCCCCATACAACCTAACGGACCGCCTTTTACATACATGCCAGGCTTATCAACATTGTAAGTTGAATCAGTCCATGCCTGAGTGTCTCCACCATCTATGCAAAGCATAGCTTCGTTGCCAAAATAATCTTCGACTGCTTTTACTACTCTTAATACATGCAAAGGTTTTTCATTATTTAATTTGAGCTTCTCAACTTCTGACCACTCTTCATCTCTCCATTCTTTACAAATTGTTAACCATTTTGAAAAATCTAAACTATCTTCGATAATTATATTCAGTTTTTTAATTGCCTTACTGATATCTGATAAAATTGGAAGATCAGCTGGCCTATTCCTTCCTATTTCTTCAGCCTCAATATCAACCTGTATTACTTTTGCTTCAGGATTAAATGTTCTTCCCCAGCCAATATAAAGACTGAGCCTAACACCCAAGAGTATAATTAAATCAGCTTCAGAGGTAGCTTTTTTAAAACCATTAAGAGCAGAAGGTGAAGCTTGACCCATGCAATTTTCATGATTATCTGAAACTACGCCTCTACCAAAATTAAGAGTAAAGATAGGAGCTTTAATTTTCTCAACAAACTCTTTAAGAGAATCTTCTGCTCCTGAATACCAAGAGCCACTTCCTGTTAATACAACTGGTCGTGAGGATGAAATTAGAAGTTCTTTAAACCTTTCACAGTCCTCATCTGTTATTTCTGGATTACCAGGGGTCCCCATCTGCGGACTCTCAAGCTGCGAGGCATCAACTTCATCATATAAGACTTCATGAGGGAAGCCAAGATAGACGGGTCCCGGTCTTCCTGAGGTACACATTTTATAAGCTTGTGCTGTATATTCTGATAATCTCTTTGTATCGTAGACAGTTTTAGCCCACTTGGTAACTGGTCTAACCATATTCTCTTGATCAATCTCTTGAAGGGGTAGCCTATCAAGTTCTTCTACGCCTGACTTACCAGAAAGAAAAATACATGGAGAATTAGATAAAAAAGCACCTGACATGCCGGTTACTACATTAGTAAGTCCCGGACCAGCTGTTACTAAACAAACACCTGGAGATTTCGTAACCCTACCATAGGCATCTGCTGCCATTGAAGCACCTTGCTCATGATGAAAATCAATTAGTCTAATCCCCTCTTCTTTGCAAGCATTATATATAGGATTGATATGTCCACCAGCTAGGGTGAAAATATCTTTAATACCAAGTTGTTTTAGCGTCTTAACAATTGCAAAACCGCCGTCTATTTTTTTGCTCATAGTTTTTAACTTATTTAACAGTATAATGTATTAAAATAGATAATATAAGGAGCTTTAATATGAGTGAAGAAACTAAAGATGAAAATAAGCAACCCAGTCCCGAAGAAGCAATACAAGCAATCCAAAGTTCAATAGCTAATGCTTTCAACTTAGGGCTACAACAGCAACCAAAAGAAGGAGCTGATACTATTGCTGATATTGTTAAATCAATACAAGAAACAATATATGGCCAACTAAAGCAGGCTTACGGAGATGTCCCCGAAGACTTCATTAAAGCAAACGCGGAATTCTTTGTTCAAGTTGCTGCTATGGGATATATAATTCCTCGAGTTTGCGCTTTTGATCAAGATTTTCAAGCTAGGTTATTTAAACTTATTGAGGCTAGAGTTTTAGAAACACAAAAAGCGGCACAAGAAAAAGCTGGAGAAGAAAAAAGTAAGATTATTACAGAAGATAAAAAAATTATTCTTTAGGATTATCTTTATTTGAACATACTCGTTACCGGTGCTACAGGCTATATTGGACCTTTTTTAGTTAATAAGCTAAAAGCGCTGGGTCATACTGTAGTAATACTTGTTAGAAAAAAAGAAGACTTTCATAGGCTAGAATCTGAAGGTTTTAAATGTATTTTAGGTGACGTTACAAAGAAAGAATCTTTAGTTGGTATTTTTAAGAATATCGAGATTCTATTTCATCTTGCAAATATTGCCTCGTGGTGGCTACCAAATAACCAAACCTATTACGATGTGAACGTAAAAGGGACTGTTAACTTGTTTGAAGAAGCTAAAAAATTCCCACTAAAGAAGGTTATTCATATTAGTAGCATAGCGGCCATTAGGCAACCCGAGGGAATCATTGCCAATGAAGAATCCATACATCAGGGTGATTTCGAGAGTCATTATAGTAGATCTAAATATTTAGTGGAAAAGGAAACAGTGAAATATATGAAGGATGGGCTCCCTCTTGTTACATTAAACCCCGGGGTAGTAACGGGACCGAGAGATACCAAGACTTTTGGTAAAACAGTTTTGGGAATAGCTAATGGTAAAGTTAAAGCAAAATTTTTTCCTGGCTCATATATACCACTTGTATATATCGACAACGTAATAGAAGTAATGGTCAAAGCTATAGATTTAAAAGTGGGATCTAAATATGTTGTAGTAGGTGAGAATATTAAAATTGGTGATGTGTTTGATAAAGTTTGCAGAATCATGAAAAAAGAAAGAATTATTAAAACGACGCCTAATTTGATTCTTTCACTAGTGTCTTACTATTCCGAGTTCGTTAGTTTCTTTACCAACAAAAGACCTTCTCTTCCAGTTGATGGATTAAAAGCAATAAAGATTGGAGCCCAAGCAAGTTCTAAAAAATCTGTTGACGAGTTAGGAATAAAATATCTCGATGGTGACCAAATTCTGACTAAACTAATTGACTGGTTTAATAAAAATAATTTAATCAATAATTAAGGGTACTTAAGGTCTACTTTAAAAAGAACAAATTTGACATATTTTTTTTCTTTATATAAATTTGGGTTTCTATGAGTTCAATGAAATCTTTAATTATTGCCGAGAAGCCAAGTGTAGCAAATTTAATTGCTGATGCTTTATCTATTAACAAAAAATCTAAGAAAGCTGAATTTTATGAAAACGATTATTATATTATCACATCTGCTCAAGGTCATGTTGTAGAATATGAGAAGCCTAAACAGAAGTGGAACCTGGACTTGCTGCCCTTAAGTAGGCCAGAAAAATTGCAACCGATTGCTAGAGTAAAATCCAAAGTAGACTTAATTAAGAAACTAAGTAAAAGAGAGGATGTGGACTCGCTAATAAATGCATGTGATGCAGGTAGAGAAGGTGAGTTAATCTATCATCAAGTTATTAGTTATCTAAAAATAAAAAAACCTTCAAAAAGACTGTGGCTTCAATCGATGACTAAAGATGGAATTTCAAAAGCTTTTACTTCAATCCAACCTGATACGGCCTTTAGGGGCTTAAAGGATTCAGCTTTAGCTAGAACACATGCTGACTGGGTAATTGGAATGAATGGTACAAGGGCTATCACTGGATGGTCAAGTAAGGCATATAATGTTGGTTTCAACAAACAAGTTGTAGGAAGAGTTAAAACTCCAACTTTAAGTTTAGTTGTAAACCGAGATATTGAGATTGAGAACTTTATTTCTCAAAAATATTTTCAAATTACAGCAAAATTTAAGATAAATTCTGGTGAATACGAAGGAATATATTACGATACTGGCTTTAATAATAAAGAGTTTAATGAAGAAGAAAAAAGAACAAGGAAAAGTGATAGAATTTTTAATCAAGATATTGCCAATTCCATAACAGCCTCATGTACAAATCAAATTGGTAAAATAAATGAAGAAAAAAAGGAAAAAAAGGAATACTCTGAGGCATTATTTGATTTAACTAGTCTTCAAAGAGAAGCAAATAGTCGATTTGGCTTCAGAGCTCAGCAAACATTACAAATAACACAAGGTCTCTATCAACCTAGAAGCGGTGAAGGATATATTACATATCCCAGAACCGACTCTAGAAGGCTTCCTGATGATTACCCTAATCAGGTAGTGGAAACATTAGGTAAATTTGAAAATTCCATATATGAGATTTATTCACAAAATATTTTAGACAAAGGTCTAGTAAACAATAAAGACAGGAAAGTTTTTGATTCAAAGAAAGTTTCCGACCACTTCGCTATAATCCCTACTAATGTAGTGCCTCCTAGTGGTAAACTTACTGAACCAGAAACAAAAATATATGACCTTATTGTAAGAAGATTCCTAGCTATATTCTACCCCCCAGTTATAACACAAGAAACAATTAGGGATACACAGATTGGAGATGTCCACTTTAGAACAAAAGGAAAAATCCTAATTAATAAAGGTTGGAAAGAAGTACTTGAAAGCAACACTGCCGAAACGATACTTAACGCTATTGAAGAAAATGAGAAGGCTAAATGTCTTGAGATAAAAAAAGAAGAAAGTCATACTAATCCTAAGCCAAGATATACTGATGCTACTCTGCTTAGGGCTATGGAAACAGCTGGTAATGACTCTGGTGACGAAGAAGTAGCGATGGCAATGAAAAACAAAGGAATCGGTACACCTGCTACAAGAGCCAATACTATTGAAGATTTAATTAGAGAGAGTTATCTATTTAGAACAGAAGAAGAGAATGGTAAAAAATGTATTGCTTCTCATATAAGAGGAAGACAACTTATTCAAGACTTGGAGATATTAGATCTGAAAAGGCTAACGGAAGCAAATCTCACTGGCGAATGGGAGCTAAAACTTAAAGAGATGGAAGAAGAAAAATATTCATACGATGCTTTTATGAAAGAAACGGACAAGCTTAGAGATGAGATAATAGAAAAAGCTAAATCAGTAAGTGTAGATACCGATACATTCATTAGACCACTAGGTATAGACTGTCCGATAACAGGACTTCCTGTAATGGAAACTTTTAACAGATTTACTACCGACAAACCAGATAGCTCAACCAATATAAACAAAATTATTTCAGGTAGACCAGTTAGTAGGGATGAAGCCATAGAGTTAATAAAATCTTTTAATGGAAAAGAAGGGAGAATTAAACTTGAAGGTTTCTTGAGTAGATTCGGAACGTTCTATGGAGCAGATGTTGTACTGAAAGAAACTGGAAAGTATGAATTAGATTGGGGACAAGAAAAAGAAGTTGACTTAGGAGAAAAGTCTAGCTTAGGTCATTTTGACTTTGTAAACTCAAAAGTATTTTATGATGAAAAGTTTTATTATTTTGGCAAAAAGGGGACAAATAAGATTTCGACTCTAATTTTATCGCCTTATTTAAGTTCTGAAGACGAAGAAGAGAAGAAGAAATTTTCTCTACCACTAGACGAAGCAAGAAAATTATTTAATGGTGAAAAAACTAATATTTTACAATTTAAGTCCAAGAGGAAAAATGCAAGAAAACCCTTTTTCAAAGCTAAGCTATATTTAGATTCAAAGTTTAAACCTAAGTTTGAAATGATAAAGCCTGAAAAAACCATTACAAAGAAAGAAGACAAGAATTAATGCTATAATTAAATTATGTTTGAAAAAATTACAGATAAGATAAGTGGTTCCTTTAAGAAACTAAGAGGGAACAATGTAATTAGCAATGAAAATATACAAGCCTCATTAAAGGAGATAAGAATGAGTCTCCTAGAAGCTGATGTTAACTACAAAGTAGTTAAAAGCTTAGTTGAAAGCATAGAAGAAAAAGCTATTGGACAAGAAGTAACTAAAAGTGTTTCCCCAAGTGAACAATTTATTAAAATCTTTAATGATGAGCTCGTAAACCTTTTAGGAGAAAAAACAGAACCTTTAAATATTAAAGTGACGCCACCAGCTGTTATTATGATGGCAGGATTGCAAGGATCGGGTAAGACAACTACCGCAGCTAAGCTAGCAAAATATCTAAAAGAAAAAGAGAAAAGAAATCCCTGCCTTGTATCCGCAGATATTTATAGGCCTGCTGCTATAGAACAATTAAAAATTCTTTCAGAACAAATCAAAATACCATTCATCCCTAATGATTCCAAAAATGTTGTTGATATATGTAAGAGTGCGCATGAGCATGCGTATAATAATGGTTTCGATACACTTATCATTGACACTGCAGGAAGGCTACAGATAGATTCAAGTATGATTGACGAGCTTAAATCAATTAAGAATAAGGTAACAGTTCATGAAACTATCCTGGTTATAGATTCAATGATAGGTCAAGAAGCAATTAATGTAGCCAAACAGTTTGACGAAGAGGTAACTATAGATGGGATTCTTTTAACAAAACTTGATGGTGATGCAAGAGGTGGGGCTGCATTATCAGCAAAATATGTTACAGGAAAACCGATTAAATTTTATGGTTTTGGTGAGAAGCTTGATATGATTGATGTTTTTCATCCAGACAGAATGGCTTCCAGAATTCTTGGAATGGGTGACGTAGTATCCTTAGTAGAAAAAGCTTCTGGTGCTATAGACGAAAAAGATGCAGAAAAACTAACTGACAAATTTAAGAAGAACGAGTTCGATTTTAACGATTTTAAGGACGCCATAAAATCAATGGGAAAAATGGGTTCTTTGAAAAGCACACTATCAATGATTCCAGGCCTTGGAAAACTCTCTAGTGATGATGAAGCTCTTAAAAAAGCTAATGTAGAGCTAAAAAGAACAGTCGCAATAATAGACTCTATGACAAAAAAAGAAAGAAGTGATCACGGTCTACTTGATGGTAGCAGGAGAAGAAGAATTGCAAAAGGTAGTGGAACCTCTGTTCAGGATATAAATTCTTTAGTGAAAAAATTTCTCCAAATGAGAAAGATGTCAAAGAATATGGGCAAATTTAAAAAAAAATCTAAAAATATGTTGAATTTTAATTAATCTTAATCATTATTAATGGACGGAGGAATTATGATAAAAATTAGACTAGCAAGATTAGGAAGAAAAAAGAGACCTTTCTACAGAGTAGTAGCAACCAATTCTAGATCTCCAAGGGATGGAAAATTCTTAGAAATACTTGGAACATATGACCCACTTCAAGAGCCTTCAGTTGTCTCAATAAATATGGAAAAACTTAACGATTGGGTTAAGAAGGGTGCTCAGCTAAGCAATAGAGTTCAAAAACTAACAGACCCAGAAAAATATGCGGAATTAGTAAAAGATAAACCAAAAAGAAAACCAAAAAAAGCTCCAGTAGAACAAGAGAAAGCTCCTGAAGCTGAAGCCTCTACTGCCGAAGAGAAAGCTCCTGAAGGTGAAGCCTCTACTGCCGAAGAGAAAGCTCCTGAAGCTGAAGCCTCTACTGCCGAAGAGAAAGCTCCTGAAACAGAGCCTGAACCTGCGGAAAAAGCTTAGTTCTACATTATGTAAAAAAATATAAGCTTATTTAATCCAAGTGTTGTATAATTCACAATAGAGGTCAAAATGAATAAAGTTGCGGAATTAATTAAATCGATAGCAAGTTCTCTGGTAGATAAACCTGAAGAAGTAGAGATACATGAGGTAACTGGAGACACTACAACTGTATATGAGCTTAAGGTAGCTCAAGAAGATTTAGGCAAAATAATAGGAAAACAAGGAAAAACTGCAAAGGCAATGAGGATTCTGTTGGGTGCTGCTGCTGCAAAAGATAAAAGAAGAGCTGTTCTAGAGATTGTTGAACAATAGTTGAAACTTATCTTGTTGATTTGTAAAGATACTTATGACCGATTCTGAAGCCTTACCTAATTTCAATCTAAATAATTATCTAGATCATGATTTCGTTAATTTTAATATTATCTCATCTTCCAAGAAGCTGTATGGAACAGTGTTAAGAGTATTGGGATCTAAGACGACTTTGCTTCTTGAAGTTTCCTATAATGACAAAACATATCTGGTCCCTATTAATAGTTCGTTTATAGTTTTAATTGATTTAAAAGAAAAAAATATAATGGTTAATAATATTGAGGAAATTTCCAACTTATGATATTTAATATTTTAAGCGTTTTCAGAGAATTAATTAAACCAAGTCTAAAATATGGAGTTCTATCTAAAGCAATAAAAAGAAAGAAGATTAAAGTAAATATATTCTCTTACTCAGATTATCTAAATGATTCAGACCGCATGGATGATAAGCAATTTGGTGGAGAGCCAGGCATGGTAATTAAATATAAAAACGCTTCCAAGGCAATAAATGCGATTAAGAAATCTAATCCAGGCACTAAAGTAATATTCCTAACTCCTAAAGGAAAAAGATTGGATAATAATTTAGCTAAAAAGATGTCAAAGATGGGGAACATATCTATCATATGTGGTAGATATGAAGGATTTGACGAAAGAATCATAGAACAATATGCCGACTTAGAGGTCTCAATTGGCGACTACATTGTGTCTGGAGGTGAATATCCAGCCGTTATACTTATGGATTCGGTAAGTAGAATGATTAATGGAGTTGTTGGAAATAAGGACTCAGTTAAAAACGATAGCTTAAATGATTCACTCTTAAAACATCCTGTATATACCCGCCCTGCAAAGTTAAAGGTTGGAAAAGTACCAAAACTACTTACTACAGGTAACCACAAGAGAATTAAAGAGTTCAATAGACAGGAATCTATTCTCTCAACCCTAAAACGAAGGGAGGACTTATTAGAAGCTTCAAATTTAAAGCTAGAGGAAAGAGAGTTTCTAAGGAAAATAAAGAAAGATAGTATTAAATCAAACGCATACTTAGCTTTAGTTCATTATCCAATCCAAAATATTAAAGGTGAAGTTATTAAAACATCTCTAACTAATCTTGATATTCAAGATATAGCGAGAACTTGTATGTCCTACGGTATTAAAAAGTACTACATAACACATCCTGTTAAAGAACAAAGGGAATTGGCTAAGAATGTTTTAGATTACTGGCAAAAGGGAATCAATATTAAAAATGATAGCACCAAACATAAAGCGCTTGAAAATATAGAAATAAGAAATAGTATCAGCGACGCAATAAAAGCAATTAAAAAAATTCATGGAAAAAGACCAAAAATAGTTGCAACCGATGGAAGAATTATGCATAATATGGTTAATTATTCTGACATCAGACGTAACTTGGATACGGATGATAGTCCTTATTTGTTCTTATTTGGAACTGGTTGGGGCTTAACTAAAGAAGTTTTAGATAATGCAGACTACATTCTAAAGCCTGTCGGTAGTTATTATGAATATAATCATTTATCCGTGAGGAGTGCTGTTGCAATAATATTGGATAGAATTTTCGGTTGCAATTTTTAGGTGAGAGATGAATATTATAGACAAATTAGAAGAAAAGAGTCTCAGAGAAATTCCACCCTTTAAATCAGGTGATACAGTTGCCGTATCATATAAAATTAAAGAGGGAGAAAAAGAAAGAATACAAATATTCGAAGGAATAGTAATTTCAAGAAGCGGTGCTAGCATAAGAGAGACATTTACTGTGAGAAAAATCTCTTACGGTATTGGCACTGAAAGAATATTCCCAGTTCATTCAAAACAAATTGATAAAATTGATGTTAAGAAAAAAGGTAAAGTCAGGAGAGCTAAACTTTATTATATTAGAGGACTTTCCAAGAAAGCATCAAGGATTAAAGAGAGTACAAAATAATTCTATCTTAGTCCTAGAAGCAACCTTTGAATAGTCGCATACAAAGAAAGAAGGGTAATAAAAACTATTGTTAGCATAAATGTTAAATGCTCAACTCCAAAGAATTGGATTCCATAATATTCTAAAGATGAGCTTATCAAGCCTCCTAAACCAAGGCACGCTACTCTTTCTGGTCGTTGCATTATTCCAATATTAGTTTGAAAACCATGATTCTCTGCTGCAGCTTTTACATAACTTACTGTCAAACCAAACACAGCAGCTAAATAAATAAAATAAACAAATTGAGTTGACGAATAAAATATTAGAAGACCAAACATAACCACAATCTCTGAGAATCTATCAAGGCAGCTATCCAAGAAAGCACCCTTATCAGATGTAACTGAATTAATTCTCGCGACCCTTCCGTCTAAGATATCAAAACTGGAGCCTGCCAAAAGAACGATTGATGCAAAGAATATCGAGCCAAATGAGAACAAGTAGGCTGTTAAGAAGGAAACAAGAAAAGACATTAGAGTTAGAAAATTAGGGTCAATTTTAATTTTTACTAGATTATCCTCAATTGGTGAAATTACATAAGTCCACCATTCTTTGAAGACACTTGAAATAACGGTATCATCTTGATAACCCTTCGTACTCTTAGTAGCCTTAAGAATAGTTTTACTGTAAACATCATCTTCATTCTTGCTTAAAAGAGCTGACCAGCCTTTAAAAAATAAAAGAATAGTTATTGTAAATATAAAAACATTATGTGGGTTTACAAGTTCAATATAGCTATTCATAATTCCTCTTCAATAATAGAATTTATCACATTCTTTCTGGTGATGATACACCAAGTAAGTTTAGCCCATTTACAAAAACTATTTTTATAGAACTCAGCAGTAGAATCCTTGCCTTACTTAATTCATCATTCTCAATCAGAACCTTTGTACTTTTATAATAACTATGAAAGATTGCGGCTAACTCTTGCAGGTAAAAAGCTATCTTATGAGGGGACATTGTACCAGAGGCTTCTTCTACTGTGTCTGGAAAACTTAGTATTTTTTTTATCAACTTAATCTCTTTTTCCTCAGTCAATAAAGATAAGTCTACAGATTTCGTATCATCTTTATTTAAATCATGTTTATTTAAAATACTGTTAATCCTTGCGCTGGCATACTGTATATAAAAAATGGGGTTATCGTCTGACCCCTCTCTGCACTTATCTAAATCAAAATCAAAATGAGAATCAGAACTTCTTGATACCATCATAAACCTTACTAGATCTTTATTGAATTCATTCAGCATATCCTTAATTGTTGTATAAGTTCCAGATCTTTTTGACATAGAAACATCTTGACCATCTTTTATCAATCTTACAAACTGAATCAGAACAAAGTCCAATTTGCTTAAATCATTCGAAAGGAGTTTCATAGATGCTTTTAATCTTGAAATATGACTATGGTGATCAGCACCCCAAACATTAACAATCTTATCAAAACCTCTGAGGAATTTATCATGATGATATGCAATATCATTCATAAAATAAGTAGATGAGTCATCAGACTTAGTAATAACCCAATCATCATTGTCACCATATTCTGAAGTCTTAATCCACTCGGCTTTTTCTTTTTTGTATAGTCCGTTTGCAGACATTATAAGTTTTTTAATATTTATGACTGAATCTGAATCATGTATCTTTTCCTTTTCTGAATACCAGGAATCAAAGTTAATATCTAAATCTTCAAGATCTTTCTCGATTTCTTTAGTAAGACAGCTAATCGCGAAATTAGAAAAGAAAGCGGTTTCTTCTTTCAATATTGACCTTGAATCTTTGGTCAACAAGAGAGTTTCAGCTACATCAATTAAATAGTCACCTTTATATCCACCTTCTGGGATATTGAAATCAAGCTTTAATTTTTCTAAAACTCTTTCTTTAAGAGATTCTCCTAATAAACGAACTTGGTTGCCATAGTCATTTACGTAATATTCTTTAACAACATCATATCCCGAAAACTTTAATATTCTTGCAATAGAATCACCAACTGCAGCATTTCTCAAGTGGCCTAAATGAAGCAATCCTGTAGGGTTAGCTGAAACAAACTCTATTAAAACTTTCTTATTATTATGAATTCCTGAGCCATAATCCACTCCTTGCAAAACTACATCAGCAAGATAGCGTTGGTAAATTTTGTTTGAAATTACAAAATTAATAAATCCAGGCTTCTCAATAGATATATCCTGAAAAAAAGAATCATCCGATTTTTTTAATAAATTTAACATTTCCTGAGCTAGGTCAATCGGCTTTGATTTTAACCTACTAGAGTTAATCATCGCAAAATTAGTAGAAAAATCTCCATGATCAGGATTACGAGGTATAGAAAGTAGAAGATTAGAAAAATCTAGATCAGCAAATCTTGGGTCGTTTAACAATGAATTCTTAATTTTTTCAGTTATTTTGTCAGTCAACATATCACTACTTTATTTTAACTCCTGTTCCTTATGCAGATTTTACAACTTTATCATTTAATTTTAAATGACCTACAAAATCTAAAATATCTAAAGTTAAATTATTGTTAGAAAAAGAGGCTTCTGATATTGCGCCCGATTCTGTCGTAAAGTCGGCAAAGAACTTCAACTCTTTGTTTGAAATTGTACATAGTATAGATGCAATGACTAGGTTATGGGTCACAATTAATACTGTGCTCTCCGATGGTAAATCTTTCAATATATATTTAATATAACTCAAACTCCTATCTCTAACTTCACCAAGAGTCTCTCCTTTAGGTAATCGAAAATTCTCGGGATTCTCTCTCCAGATTCGTAGCTCATTAGAATACTTCTCTTTAAGATAACTTAACGATAGTCCTTCAAATTCACCCTGGTCCATTTCCCTTAACTTTTCAGAATAAATAACCTTAAATCTTTGATCATAATTAATCTCATTTAGAGTTTGCTTTGCTCTTTTAAGGTCACTACAAAAAACATAATCAACTTCTTTATCTTTAAAATATAACGCAAGCTTCTTTGCTTGGGAAAAACCATTGGTGTTTAATTCAAGATCGCTAACGCCTTGACACCTTTCTTCTTTATTCCAATCAGTTTCACAATGTCTAACTAAAATTATTTTCATAATAGACTATTATTGTAGACTATTTATCCCCAATAACTAATCAAAAAAATCTTTGTTTATAAAGAATAATTGTTGTATAAGTTACTATGTCACAATACAGAAAAGGTTACCTATTTGAAAAAAAGACTCATCTAAAGGTAGCTGATCTGATATCAGAGTATAAAGAGCTAAAATTTTATGGAATCGAGAGTAGGGGCAGCAAAGGAACTGCTGATATTGTCTTTGGTCTCTATAATAAGAAAAATGAAAATAGAATCTGGATTGGTGTTCAATGTAAAAGAGGCTATGTTTCGAAACCAGAGAAATATAGGGAGATAGAATCTGCAATGAGTAATTTTGGAATGATTATGTTTTATAGCACACCAGCAAAAGAAAAGAAAACCGAAATTGAATTCCATCCTAATTTTGAAGAATGGTTAGGCAAATGGGTCAAATTAAAAAACTAGATTAAAGCTTCGATAACCGAATCATCTATATCAAAGTTTGAATAAACTTTTTGTACATCATCACAATCATCTAATAAATCTAACATTTTAAGCATATGCTCTGCAGGTTTACCTTCTACTTTAACAGAATTGGAAGGTATCATTGAGATCTCGGCATTTTTAAAGTCTATATTACTTTCCTCTAACCCCTTCCTAACTTCTTCGAATTTATCAACCTCTGTTAAAACAAGAAATACTTCTCCATCACAAACGACATCATCCGCACCAAAGTCTAAAGATAAATCAATTAAAGAATCTTCATCTATAGATTTTATAGGAACCTCAAATTTCCCTTTTTTATTAAAAATCCATGAAACACATCCGGTCTCACCTAAATTCCCGCCAAATTTACTAAAAGCTCTTCTAAGTTCTGAAACTGTTCTGTTTTTATTATCCGTTAGAACTTCAACGAGAACAGCTGTTCCGCCTGGGCCATATCCTTCATATGTTGTTTCAATATAAGTATCGCTAGCTAACTCACCTGTCCCCTTCTTAATTGCTCTTTCAGATGTATCTTTCGGCATATTGGCACTTCTTGCATTTAGCAATGCTAGTCTCAGTCTTGGATTAGTATCAGGATCACCACCACCATCTCTTGATGCAACAGTAATCTCACGAATTAGCTTGGTAAATATCTTTCCCCTCTTAGCATCTAGTGCACCTTTCTTATGTTTTATAGAGCTCCACTTTGAATGTCCTGACATATTTCCACCTATTCTGTAATTACAAATCTTATCAAAAAATAGTCCACAAAACAATTAAAAAATTGACATTTCTTAAAATATGTATATATATAAACTAAGTATTAAAAGAAATTAATCCCAAAAATTATTTCCAAAGGTAGTAAATGAGTAAACAAATTAAAAATACCACTGAAAATTCTAGTAAGAAGAATTTAGATATGATGAATCTAAATGAGCTTAGAGAATTAAAATCAGAAGAGCTCCAGCAAATCGCTTTAGACCTTAAGATAGATGACATAGGAAAAATGACTAGACAAGAAATAACCTATGCAATTCTTAAATCTCAATATGAAAGTAAAGGTGAGATTTACGCTGAAGGGGTCTTGGAGATATTAAACGAGGGATATGGATTCCTCCGTTCACCAAAATATAGCTATCTCCCCGGTCCCGATGACATATATGTCTCAAAATCACAAGTAAGATCTTTTATTTTAAAATCTGGGGACACTGTTGGCGGTTATGTAAGGTTACCACGCGAAGGTGAAAAAAACCTAGCCTTATTAAAAATTGAATCTGTTAATTTTGGAGATCCTGACTATTGTAGAGAGAGGATAAGTTTTGGAAACAGAGTGCCTCTTCATCCAAATAATAGACTAGATATGGAAAATGACCCCGATGAACTTTCAACTAGAATTATAGACATGTTTATTCCAATAGGTAAAGGACAAAGGGCGCTTCTAGTTGCTCCCCCAAGAACAGGAAAAACTGTCTTGTTGCAAAAGATAGCCAAAGCTATAACGGACAATAACCCAGATGTATCATTATTTGTATTACTAATAGATGAAAGACCTGAAGAAGTTACTGAAATGGAAAGGTCAGTAAAAGGAGAAGTGGTAAGCTCTACTTTTGATGAACCTCCACAAAGACATGTGCAAGTAGCTGACATGGTTCTTGAAAAAGCTAAAAGGCTTGTCGAACATGGAAATGATGTAGTAATACTTCTAGATAGCATTACTAGGCTTGCAAGAGCAAGTAATACTGTTTCACCTTCAAGCGGTAGAGTATTAACAGGTGGAATGGAAGCCAACGCCTTACAAAGACCAAAGAAATTCTTTGGTGCGGCTAGAAACACTGAAGAAGGTGGCAGCTTAACTATTATAGCTACAGCATTAATTGAAACTGGAAGCAGAATGGATGAGGTTATCTTTGAAGAATTCAAGGGTACTGGAAACATGGAAATCTATCTCGAAAGAAAATTGGCAGAAAAAAGAATATACCCTGCAATTGATCTTCAGAAATCTGGAACAAGAAAGGAAGAACTACTTATCGAGCCAGATGATTTAAACAGGATATGGCTCCTAAGAAAAGTTCTTAATCCTATGAGTCCTAATGAATCTATGGAATTTTTGCTGGATAAACTAAAAGCTTCAAAATCAAATAAAGAATTCTTAAAAGCTATGAATAGCTAAGGACACCAACTAAAGCTGATGTCCTTAATCTAACAAAATAAACACTACCTTTTCTTTTTTTTGGTAGTTTTACGCTTCTTAGCCGCTGGCTTTTTCTTAGCTGCAGTCTTTTTCTTAGCTACAGTCTTTTTCTTAGCCGCTGGCTTTTTCTTAGCTGCAGTCTTTTTCTTAGCTACAGTCTTTTTCTT
>JABILG010000012.1 GCA_018654605.1 bacterium | reverse complement strand
TTTCCATTCACCTACATATTTATGACCAATGTTATGGCCCTTTCCCCAAATATAGGTTCCCTTTCCATGTTTCTTGTTGTCTTTCCATTCACCTATATATTTATGACCTTCCATGGGACCCTTCCCCCAAATATAGGCTCCTATACCATGTTTCTTGCCATCTCTTATTTCCCCTTCATATTTAGTACCATCTGCCCAAGTATTTATTCCTTTTCCATGTCTTATATTGTTTTTCCATTCACCTACATATTTTTCGCCACCTTCCCACTTACTATCCATCTTACTTGTAGCAGTGTATGTCCCCTTTCCATGATATGCACCGTTCTTCCATTCACCTGTATATTTGCCTTCCGGAGAAGAAAGAACCCCTTCGCATTTATCCCATTTACGTGGATTATTACCCTCACAAATAGGTAAAGAATATGAGTTAATTGAAAACAAAAAAAGGAATAATAGAGGAGCTAGGTTCTTCATGAATGAATTATAGCAAATATTAAGTTTTACTAAAAGTTTGATTTACTGGACTTTTATAATAAATTCGTTTATTTTTAATGTCGCTATGGTTCAGATAAATTTGACATAAGATTTTTTTTGATTATTTTATTCACTAATTAATTTGGATTAATCGATTAAGCAATGGAGAAAAATATGAATATACTCAATAAAGTTTTATTAACATTGGTCTTACTTTCAGGAATAAATATAAACGTACTAGCCGATGGTAATCCTTCTGAGATTTCCAAAACTAGGGCAGACTCACACGCTCCAATTTCTGTTATGGGAGATCATACTCACGGGAAAGGAGAATCAATGTTGTCATATCGATATATGACAATGGGAATGGACGGCTACCAATCCGGTTCATCATCATCAAACTATACTAAGGCTAGAAGTAAACCATTGGGTGGCTACTATATGACAGTGCCTGAAGAGATGACAATGAATATGCACATGATAGGCGCTATGTATGCTCCATCAGATGATATAACTTTAATGATGATGGGAACCTACTTGGATAACGAAATGAAAGTTAAAAAACATTCAAATAATAAAAAAAGAACCTTGGAGTCTAGTGGCTTGGGAGACACCAAAGTATCTATATTGAAGAGGTTGGCACATAATGATAATGGTAAACTTCATGCCACTTTAGGTCTTAGTTTGCCAACAGGGTCAATTTCAAAAAAGGATGTTATGTTTGGATCTAAGGAAGAGACTTTGGGCTATAATATGCAATTAGGCTCTGGAACTTATGATGCCTTACCTGGATTAACTTATGCATATTTTGAAGATAGTTATTCTTATGGTGCTCAGATATCAAGTGTTTTGAGGATTGGTAAAAACTCTAAAGACTATGCTCTTGGAGATATCTATAAAACAAATATTTGGTTTGCTATACCTTTCAATGACAACAAAACTTCTGTTTCTATTGCTTCAGAATTTAAATTTCAAGGTAAGATTAGTGGAAGCCATAAAGATATTAAAACCATAATGAGCTTTGCTCAAGACCGAGATTCTTCTGGAAGTAAAAGAATTGATGTTTCTATTGGTGCCAATCATGTTTTTCCTAATAAAGTTAGGGCGAGTGTTGAGTATATAATGCCAACATACAATGATGTTAACTCAGTCCAGCTTGATGCAGACAATGCATTAATTTTTGGCTTAGGGTTTGCTTACTAATTTCTCAATTATTGTACAGTTTGTAAAGAATCTAGTATTCAGACTTCTTATATAATTATTCTTGACAATTCTTTTGTATAAGTGAATATTTATCCTATATACCATAGATCATGGTTCAAAAGATCCTCATTGAACATGAGTTAAAAGTTCTCCATAAGTCATGGGAACAAGACTCGCATAGAACATGCGTTAAAAGTTCAAATATTTCTCCAAAGGGGGTATTTGAATATGAAACTTTTGTTAAAGAGGCAGGTTAAGGTCAATGTGGCCAGCAAAGCTAAACTAGTTAATAAAGCTAGGGTTGCTAATATGCTTAAGGTTGCAGCTGATTCAAGAAGACCAGCAAATTCAAAATTTATTCATCTTTCTGCAATAAGAGCTTACCAACGTCAAGAAGCTTGGAAGTTAAAAGTTAGAAAGATCTCTAAAATTCAGTTTGCTTTGGTTTAATTTAAGCATAAATTGTGTGCAGGGAATTTTGCTCTAAATTTCCTGCCCCAAGAATTTTATATTTACTTTTTTTAAACTAGCTTTTACATTTGTATCATGAGGAACGAACTTAAGGTCTTGTTTTCTAATATATCTTTAATTTCTTCAATAGCTACATTAATGTATCTCTACTTTAAAAATTTCTTCCCAAAATCAAAGATAAAGTTACAGTACGTACTTTTTTCTCTTCCTTTGGCTTGGGCTATTGTCTCAAACATTTTGTATATTAATGGTTGGGCAAGAGACAGTCTGTGGGATATCAATGTAGTTTACTGCGCTGATCTGGCTTACTCTCTAGGCGTTAGCCCTCAAACTGATTGGTACGTTAATGCATCATGTCAGGAGTCTATTCCACTACAGTTTACATATCTAAAGCTATTATTAGACATAGTTCCTTTCTCACTTTTTGAATATGATTTTTTTGAAAAAGTTTGGGTGATTTTTCTTGCATCAGCTACTTTAGGTTATGGATATATATCAAAAAAGCTATTTGAGCTAGAAATAAATTATTTTTTCATTCTTATATTTGTTTTAATAGCTTATCAAGGTTCAAATATTGTATCCTTGCAGGCTGGCAACATAGCTGTCCCAATATACTTGCTAGTATTCTTTGGAATATTTTTATTAAAGCATGATAAGTATCAAATCTTTTTCTTTCCTATAGTTGCTTTTGCGACTTTCTTAAAATTTCACTTAGCTTTATTCCTTCTGATACCATTTATAGTACAGAGAGTTTTTAACTTTAAAGGATATACCCTTTACTTTGCGACACTCTTTTTCTTATTTGGCCTAAATTATTTGCTCCATGGACCGTTTATTGATGAGTGGCTTATTAATCTTAAGTATGTCGATATGGGTTTAGCGCCAATATTTGCAGAGATGGATTTTTTAAAAGCTCTATGGATTACAGATGGTGAAGCTGCAATGTCTAAAGTTCAGTTTAATGCTATATGTAAAATCTTTATATTTCCCTTCTTCTTTTTAAACTTAATATTACTTAGAAAGTATTTAATAAATAAAGTTTCAGACAAAGAATTCTTTAATATATTATTGATACTTTCAACATTTGTCTTTGTCTTAGTTCTTCCAAGGCTTAAGGTCTACGATTTTTTTATCATATCTTGTGTTTCAATAAAAATTTATTTAGATTCAGTCGATACTATAGTTAGTAAAGATTCTTTGTTAAGAACTCTATCTATTTTAACTATTATTTTGTTCTATTTCTCATCTATTTACTGGAGACCTCAGTGGGACCTTACAAATATTAGTTATTATTATGTATTATGTATCTACTTCCTATATCAAGCTATTGTTATTAGGAAGATAAAGGTAAAATATTCCAAAGAGGTTTAGAATGAGTATAGAAGTAAAATTTGAAAAAAGATCTAGTATTTTGCAAGTAGAAGAGTCGCAAAGCTTTGCGCCTAAGTTTGATGATAATGGTTTAATACCAGTTGTTACTACGGACTATAAGAGCGGTGAAGTTCTTATGCAAGGTTATTTAAATGCTGAATCTTTTGGTATGACTATAGAGTTAGGGGAAGCAGTATATTATTCCAGAAGCAGAAAGCAGATTTGGCATAAAGGTAAAACAAGCGGATTAGTCCAGACTATAAGAGAAATTAGGATTGATGACGACCAAGATTGTGTTTGGCTAAAGGTAGATGTAGAAGGAGGAGCTAGTTGCCATGTGGGATATAGATCTTGTTTTTATAGAAGCATACCTTTCGGCAAGAATTTAGATAATCTTAAGAAAGTCGAGCTAAAGTTTGAAGAAAAAGAAAAAGTATTTGATCCCCAGAAGGTTTATGGAGATTCACCCAATCCAACAAGACTATGAATTTAGAAAGATTCTCCTCTCCTAGGATTTTAAATCTGATTTTAATTTGCACCTTAGCTCTTACTCTTGCAACTTCCTTTTTTTATCAGTTTTTTTTCAACTTTTCACCTTGTTTCTTGTGCACATTGCAAAGAATATGCTTTCTTGTTCTCCTTGTATCTTTAATCACAAGGTTTGCTAAGAACTCTAAAAGTCTATTTTTGGATATGACATCATTTGTGTTTATTCTTTTAGGTATATTCTTGAGCTCTAGACAAGTTTCACTTCAAGATAAATTTCTGAGCGATGACTCTTCTTTCTCGTGTTCGCCGAATTTATATCTTAATTTTGAATCCACATCTTTAACTGATTTCTTTTTTAAGTTGTATTCATTGGAGGCCAGTTGCTCAGACGTTTCCTCAACACTCTTTGGAATATCCTTTGCAGCTTGGTCCTTATCTATTTTTTCACTATCTTTAGCAACAATTTTATTAATAATTTTTAAAGAAAGAAGATCTAGTTAATATTAACTTGATAGTGATTCATTAATATGAGACACTGTCTCATGATTAAAATATTTAAGGAAGTAGTCCTAGTATCCCTATTTTTTGTCTTGTCAGGAACGATATTTGCTCCATTTGCAAAAGAAAAGTTTAAAGTCGTTACAACCTTTACTATCTTTGCAGATATGGCCAAGAATGTAGCAGGTGATAAAGCTGAAATAGTCTCTATCACTAAACCAGGTGCAGATATCCATACCTATCAACCAACACCAAGAGATATACTTAAAGCCGAAAATGCTGATTTAATTTTGTGGAATGGGTTAAATTTAGAACTTTGGTTTAAAAAGTTTTTTCAGAATATTAAGTCTACACCCTCTGTTATATTAACTAAGGGTATAGAACCGATGGGGATAAGAGAAGGTTCTTATAAAGGTAAGCCAAACCCTCACGCATGGATGTCCCCTAAGGATGGATTAATTTATATAGAAAATATTAGAGCTGCTTTCGTAAAGTATGATCCAGAGAATGCATCAACTTATAATAGAAATGCTAAAGAATATTCTAAAGAGCTTAATTCTACGATTTTGCCAATTAGAAAAAAGTTCTCTTCTATACCAAGTGAGAAAAGATGGTTGGTAACTAGCGAAGGCGCATTCAGTTATCTGGTTAGAGATTTTGGTCTCAAGGAGTTATATTTGTGGCCTATAAACTCTGACAGTCAAGGTACCCCGAGCCAAGTTAGAAACGTTATTGATAAAGTAAGAGAGAACAATATCACTGTAATTTTTAGTGAGAGTACAATTTCAGCGAAGCCTGCTCAGCAAGTCGCACAAGAGGCAAATATAAATTATGGTGGAGTTTTATATGTCGACTCTCTAAGCCTGAAGGATGGACCAGTCTCGACATATCTTGATCTTTTGAGAGTAACTACAGAAAGAATAGTAGATGGTTTAGGAGAAAGTGTCGAGTAATTTGTATGTATAATTCTGTTTCAGGAGAAAATTCTTTAGAAGTTAACAATGTTGAAGTTGTTTACAGCAATGGTCACACTGCACTCACTAATGTAACTTTTAATTTAGACAAAGGGGTAATTGCTGCCTTAGTTGGGATTAATGGTAGTGGTAAGTCTACCTTGTTTAAGGCTATCATGGGCTTTGTGCCATTAAAGTCTGGCTCTATAAAATTATTAGGCTTAGATACTGATTCTGCTCTAAAAAAAAATTTAATAGCTTATGTTCCACAGAACGAAGAGATTGATTGGGATTTTCCGATTCTTGTTGAAGATGTAGTCATGATGGGAAGATATGGCCATATGAATTGGTTGAGAATTCCAAAGGAAAATGATTTTAAAATAGCAGAGGAGTCATTAAGTAGGGTTGGCATGAAAAGCTATTCTAAAAGACAAATAGGGGAACTGTCGGGGGGTCAAAAGAAAAGAGTATTTCTTGCTAGGGCTCTAGCCCAAAAAAGTGAAGTTATCCTCCTTGATGAACCCTTCACAGGGATTGATGTAAAGTCCGAAGAGGAAATAGTTTTATTGTTATCAAATTTAAGAGACGAGGGAAAGGTGATACTAATCGCAACACATAATTTAGGAAGTGTTCCTGAATTTTGTAACCAAAGTATTTTGATTAATCAAACTATCATAGCTTCTGGTCTTACAGATATTGTTTTTACACAATCAAATTTAGAATTAACTTTTGGTGGAGCTTTGAGGCAATTTATTCTTCCTGGAAAAGATATACATACCGATAAAGATGATAGAGGTGTCACTGTATTAACAGACGACGAAAGGCCTTTGGTCTTTTATGATAAAGCTCAAGATAAAAAGAGTAAGAAATGACTGACTTACTAATGCAACCTTTTACCTACGAATATATGAATAGGGCTATTTGGATGAGCACACTAGTTGGTGGACTTTGCGCTTTCCTGTCTTCATACCTAATGTTAAAAGGCTGGTCTTTGATGGGTGATGCACTATCTCATGCAGTGGTACCAGGCGTTGCCGGGGCATATATTTTAGGACTTCCATTTTCTTTAGGGGCCTTCTTATCTGGTTCTCTAGCTGCGCTTACAATGTTGTTTCTTAATAAGAAAACAAAATTAAAAGAAGATGCAATTATTGGAATAATCTTCACGTCCTTTTTTGCACTCGGGCTTTTTATAGTTTCGCTTAATCCCACTTCAGTTGATGTGCAGAAGATAATTCTAGGTAATGTTTTGGCTATTACAGATTTTGACACCCTGCAGCTAGTTTTAGTTTCATCAATTTCTTTCATGATTCTTATTTTAAAATGGAAAGAATTTATGATTGTTTTTTTTGATGAAGTACATGCAAAATCTGTTGGGATTAACTCTTACAAGATAAAAATTTTATTCTTTACTCTACTAAGTGTTTCTACAGTTGCCGCACTTCAGACTGTAGGTGCTTTTCTTGTTATAGCCCTAGTGGTGACTCCGGGTGCAACAGCTTATTTAATAACAAATAGGTTCTCATCGTTGATAATCCTAAGTGTTACTATAGGTTCACTTACTTCATTTGCTGGGTCTTATTTAAGTTATTTTATTGATGGTGCGACAGGTGGAATCATTGTTCTATTGTTAACAGTAGTTTTCTTTATTGCATTTATTTTTAAAAATAATGGTAATCCTATGATTTGGAAGAGAGATAAAAGAGGTTTGACCAAAAATGTTTGAATTAATTGAAGCGCTCTTGGTCCCCTTTACTTTTGGTTTTATGCAAAAGGCCTTTCTAATGTCTATTATTATTGCAATACCAATGTCGATTCTTTCGTGCTACCTCGTTCTAAGAGGGTGGTCACTAATGGGAGATGCTATATCCCATGCAGTTCTACCAGGGATTGTTGTTGCATATATTGCCCAAATAGCTCTCGCTATTGGGGCTTTTATAGCCGGAGTTTGTTGTGCATTACTTTCAGGATATATAAAAGCTAATACTAGGATTAAGCAAGATTCCGTTCTAGGAATTGTTTTCTCAGGTATGTTTGCTTTGGGTTTAGTTTTATATCTTAAAATAGAAACAGAGATTCATCTCGACCATATTCTATTTGGAAATATTTTAGGATTGTCATGGAGCGACGTTCTTCACAGTTTTATTCTTGCTCTGATTTGTACGGTATTTATATTGATTAAAAGATTGGACCTTCTTGTTAATATTTTTGATACGCAACATGCAAAAGCAATAGGGGTCAATGTTTCAAAATTAAATTATATTTTTTTAGCTATATTGTCACTCGCTATAGTGTCCTCTATTGAATCAAGTGGGATAATATTAGGCATAGCAACGTTAATTATACCAGGTGCAGTTTCCTTTCTTATCTCAAAAGATTTTATTAAGATGCTTAAATATTCTGTAGTTATATCAGTTTCATGTTCAATCTTTGGAGTTTATATAAGTTTCTTCTTGGACAGTGCACCAGCGCCGACCATAGTTCTCATAATGACAATAGTGTTTATTTTTTGTTTTTTTAAACAGACAAGTAAGGCTTAAAAAGTTTAGGTCTTTTTATCAGCACATTCTTTGCAAAAGCCGTAAAAATGCATCTCGTGACCTAATGTTTCAAATCCTTTTTCTTTTAATATCTTCTTGTACATTTTCTCTTCACCAAAATCCGGAAATTCTATATTTTCTTTACAAGATATGCAAAACGCATGGTGATGAGGTTTTTTATCGAAAACAAATTCAAAATGTTGATGTTTTTCTCCAAAAGCAGTCTTCCTTATGACTAAGGATTTAACTAGTTCATTTAAAGTTCTATATAAGGTAGCTCTTGATACAGAATCTTTTTTTATTTTTAGTAAATCTTCAGCCCCAAAGTGGTTATCCATCTTAGTTATCAAATTAAAAACCTCAATTCTTGCTTTGGTTAGTCTGAGATTGTTCTTGTACAGATAGTTAACAAATTTTTTTTGCTCAATAACAATCTTATTCCTTTGTTCTTTAGTTAGCATTGGTATATATAAAAAATATCATTTAGAAATTAATTTGTAAAACTATTTTCTGACAACTATTTTTTTTAAAATTACTTGTGTTTCTTCTAGATAGAAAATATCTAAAAATTCTTCGATACTTTTATCTGAATCATTTAATTGACCTATTGCATCATTTAAGAGTTCTTGCTTCATGTTCTCTATTATCATGTTATTTTTGTCTTTGAATGTGATACCAAGTTGTAGTGAATATTCTAAAAGTTCTTCTTTTGGATGCAATGAGTCGACTAGACCAATAGCTAACGCTTCATCAGGATTAATTAAATCTCCATTTAATAGTAAACTTTTAGCATTATTTAGACCTATAGAATTCTTTAGCATATATATAGTGCTAGAAAATAATGATAAACCAATGTTAATTTCGTTAAGAGCAATTTTTGCCCTTTTGTCTACCATATTTTTAAAGTCGCAACTTAAGGCAATCATGCAACCAGCTCCTGTTGCATGACCATTTATTGAGGCTATAGTAATTTTCCTAGAAAGATAGAGACTCTTGCATACTTCAAGCAATTTATATATTGAACTCTTCAGCTGACTTCTCTGAAGCGTGAGGAATGTAGGTATATCTAAACCAAAAGAAAAGAAGCTTCCTGACCCCGTTATAAGCAATGTATTTGTTTCGGTATCAGCTGTAGCATCATCAATTGCCTTTTTTAGCATATCCAACATATCATTATCAATCGCGTTTACTTTAGGTTTATTAAGGGTAATTATCGATACATTCTCATTCCTAGTAGATTCAATCATTTTTTCTCCTCAGTTTTTTTTGGATACATTATCATTTGAGTGCATCTAAAAAGAGCAATAACTTTTAAACTTTCTTCCTCAAAGATCTTAGAGTCCCACACATGAAGAGTTTTGCCTTTGTGAATCAGAGATGCTTCGCAAACTATAGTTCCCTTCTGAACTGCTGCAATAAAGTTAGTCTTAAGTTCTACAGTTGCGAACATTTCTTTTTCTTTAAGATGATACATAGTACCAAAACCACATGCGGTATCGGCCAGGCTAGTTATTGATCCTCCGTGAATAAGGCCGTTGGGGGCCATTGTTGCTTGGGAAACTTTTAGTTTAGCAACAGCAGTTCGTTTGTTAATTTTAGTAATTTCAATTCCTAAATGAGAGACAAATGAATCTTTTGCAAGTGAATTCATTTGTTTAACATTAGAAATCTTAGAAAAGTCAATTTTCCTCATAAATTTTATGATAGCACAATATAGTTCTTTCTTAGTGCGGTTTTATAAATTAGCTGAAAAAGATAAATAGTCCACCAATTATTAACGCATAAGACCATAAATAATCAAAGTTTACCCATGCCGTTCTTAGTATCTTAAGGCCTATTACTTTGTATACGAAATATGCTATTGTTGTCGAAATAATTATCATTCCCGCCATATGAGATACTAATGGCAAGAGGCCACTCTTAAATATATGGACCACAGAATGATGACTAGATTGAGTATTGAACCCTGGAATTAGCATTAGTCCCGCTCCATGTGATGAGGCCATCAAGAAAGACCATATTGCAAGATCAATATTCCCTACGTTCATTTTAACCCAGTTCATATGAGCACGATCATAAATCTTATAAGCTCCAAAAAGAATTAATACAGAAGCAAAGAAGATCTTCGTATAATAAATTGGGATTATGTTCTTAAGAGTCTCGAATATAGCTAAAGTAACTATAAGTGAGGCTAAGTGACCAAGAGCGATAGGTATTTGACTAGTAAATATCTTCCTAGTCGACTCTTTTTGCATAGCAATTGAAACACTAAAAAGCCATCCCATCCCAGGGTTTATTCCATGATAAACCCCAAGAGTAAGGAAAAATAGTAAAGAATGTTCCATAGTTTCTATTACAAGCTCCATACTTCAGAATAAGATTATTTAAAATTATTCTTCGTTTGGAAAACAAAACGAATCAGATGAAGCATCTCCGCCCTGTAGCCTAACTTGATGCGTTCTTTGATCGCCAAAGTCCATAAAAAAGTCTTTATCAAGAGTTATACCACCTGATAAATTTACATCGGCTTTAACAAACCAGCCTTTTATGTCATCGTAAAATTGATCGTCCCAACTACTGTAAAGTGAGTTAGTGAAATAAAGTCTTTTACCGTCTCTACTTAGTTCAACCATTTGGGGTCCACCAGTGGCAGGGCTACCATTGGGATGCGCTTTCTTTTTTGCTACTCCTCCGATTTCAACCATTCCTGCTAATTTAGGGTCAAATGGGTCAGAAACATCGTACTGATGAAGTTCCCCTGTACCCCAACATGAGACATATAAGAACTTATCATCTAATGATAGATTTATATCAGTTATAAGAGGTGGTGCAGCTCCAAATTGTTTAAGCGGTGCAGGTAAATCTTCTGCTGCTGCAGGTTGGGCTGGAATAGTTATAGTCTTTTTAATTTTCCATTCATCTTTCTCAAGGTACCATGTCCAAATAGATGCTGACAAATCTTGAGTGTTGACTACTACTCCAACAAAACCATAAGTATTTTTTGGGTTTTTTGAAGGCCTAAGTTCCAATACCATCTGATTTTCTTTTCCTAAGTCTAATTCATGAAGATGATTATGCGTCTTTAAATCCCACACATGAATCTTGTGACCATATTTTCCTGCAACAGCCGCTTCGAGATTCAACCCATTTTCAAAAAGATCAGGAGTTCCCCATTCTGAGGTTATTACTCTGTCGTGGCCTAGGTGCCACCAAAAATCATATGCATAGTGTTGAGGACCTCTATCTTTTTCCCATTGTCCTTTTATATCTAAAGTAAGATGGTCCATTAAGAATATTCCACCAGGTCCTTCTCCCGATTTAGTTCCACCACCTAAGGCACTTACATAAATACCTTCAGGTCCACAATGGACAGTGTGAGGCCTGCTATAGCCAGTTTTTTCCATTAATTCTTCAGGTTCTATAGTTTTGATTATTTTAGGGTCTTTTGGATTATCTTTTGTATCTACAATATACATTCTTGAGGATCTTAATCCTGGTATAAGTAAATATCTCCTTTCAACATCAGGGTGAGGAGCGTAAGGGCATAAGTGAGCACTACAAGCATTCCAACCAAAGTGATGCAGCTCATCCCCAACATTAGGAAGAGTTAGTTCGCCAACTTTTGATAAGTATGAATCTGATTCAGGATTCACATCAACGGTTGATAAAGAGTCAGGTTTACCATGAACATTGAGTGTTGCGATATAAGCAAGTTCTTCTTTTGGTGCCTCCATTGCCATTTTAGCAGTAGGGTAAAAAGTTTTATCAGCAGTCATTCCCATTTTGTTCCTCCAATTTGACCTTGAAAATTAATTAAAAAGTCAAATAAAATTAAATTTTTAATTTTTCAATGAATATTATTAAAGCCACAAAAACAGTTTAATAAGCGAAAACATGAACAAACCTGAGAAATGATAAGCATATTGAACTCTCCCTATATATGTCCAATATTCTTGATAAAATTATTTAAAGTCGTTGCAATTAGAGTTAAATGACGACTTTTTAGTATAGTAGTATTTTTATAAATAAAATCAATAAATATTTGCCTTTAGGGCGATAAAATTTGTATTATCCATATTTTTACTTATTATTCATAGCATAATTATGGAAAAGTTCCTTAATGCTATCAACAATGATCCTTTTTTTTCTAAAAATAAGGTTCTAATTCTAGACCTACTCCTACTTTCGTGGGTTTGTTATGTTTTGCTACCACTCCTAAATATAGGATTCATTTCCGATGAAGCCTATAATTCGCAAATTTTAGGTAAGAATATAACTGAGGGAATTACATTATGGGAAAGGTTGTATCATGAAATCGGTGGCTGGCTTACTGGTTCTGGTAGATTTTGGCCATTTAATTGGTTCTATAAGTATGGCCTCTATACGCTTCAACCTAGTGCTTTTATTGTAAAGCTAATAACTTTGGCTATCGTGGCTTTTAATGTCTTATTTTATGCGAAAATAATCCAATTTATAACCAAGGATAGAAATTTATCATACATTTGTGCTTTTATAGTCCCTTTATTCTTCCAATTTAGACTTTGGCATGATCCCATAATGGCTTTTACATTCATGATACCACTTATATCTCTGTTTTTATTCTCCACCACATATCTTTTAATTAATTACTTGGAAGAAAATAGATTTCGTACAATTTTTCTGTTTGGATTTTTGTATTTACTGTCTCTATGGACTTATGAATTGACCTATGTTTTTATAAGCTTCTATATTCTTATTATTATGTTTACTAGAGAAAGAAGAGGGTGGTGGAAACCTCTCCTGTTAATTATCGCTTTGACTTCTTTGCACGTATTTATTGCAATTTTCTTTAAGGATCAAAACCGGAATGAATATCCTGGTTCAGCATTAAACTTTGACTATAAAGTTATTTTTTCTTCACTCATAGTTCAGATAACTTCTGCATTCCCTTTATCTTGGAAAATAGCTAATGCTCCTGCTCATGAATCTTTGACTAAACTCACCTATTCTGTGCTTTTGATATTTTCTGCTTTTTCCTTAATCATTACAGCTCAATTAAATAAGGTCAAAGATAGTTTGTCAGGATCTAGCGCTTCAATTAAGTTGTTTATTTTTTCTCTAGCGCTTTTATTTGTTCCAGCAGTACCTATTGCACTAACTGGACATCAGGATGAGCTGATAGAAATGGGTTTCGGATATGGGTATATCGTTGTGTTTATTCAATATTTTGGGTCTTCTGCCCTGTTTTTATATTTAATATATTATTTAAAGAACAGATACTTCTTCAAGAATCATCAAAATAAAGCTTTTATTTTAGTTTTTCTGATTATAGTCTCTATCGGGTATCTAACAAGACAAGAAAATTCATTTGTAGCACATGAAGTAAACAAAGCATATAAATATCCTAGAGATTTATTGAGTAAATCAATTGGTAGTGGAATCTTAGACCACGTATCTAGCGATTCTTTGTTGCTTAGGAATGCAAGATATCCTTCTGATCACCCTTGGTTTTATGCTATGAAAACGGGCAGACCATTAAATCTCTGTGGAATTAATGAGCCTAAAGAGTTCCCTAATTGTATAAGTATAAAAGAGGATAAGGATGACATTTATGGTTTAGCATATTTCCTAAGTAGCGACTATAAAACTGGGTCTGTCTTTGTAGCAAGATTAACTGAAGTGGTAGTTGTAGATGGCGTTACTATCTCTATGACATTTGAAGATTATAAAATTTATAATTCAAAAACAGATAAGCTTTCTGAAGTCAACTCTTCAAAGACCTATGATTTATTAAAAATTGTTAATACTGAGGTGGGAACAACTACCCAGGATTACGATATCAGAGACTATGAAGTGGACAAGATTTCATACGGATTTAAAAGTTTTTACGCTAGAGAGAGTGGAAAGCGAGGGTATCTGAGGTGGTCGTCTGGCAACTCTACTATGGTAATAAAAAATTCTACTGATAAGTCCTTAAAGCGGACACTATCTCTAATCTTAATAAGGCCAAATTCCAGATTCCAACACGCTTCAATCTCTATCACACATTCAACAGCCAACAGTAAAGGTTTTCTAGAAATGAGTAGATATTTTGTGTTAGGGCAAAAAGAAGTAGAGATAGTCCTAAATCTGAAGCCAGGTATTAATTATTTGAATTTCAAAAGTGATTCCCCAGGAATTGACAATGGAGACCCGAGAAATATTATTTTCGGAATTGGCAACTATAGGTTTAATGATTTTGTAGAGTAGTAGAATCTTTATACATACTGTATTATGTTTTCATGTCTCATAAGTTGTCGAAATCGGCCCAAAGTTTATCTGGGCAGCCAATGTTTCGTATGCTGTCTAAAATCCAAGAGCTTGAGAAAAAAGGAAAAGAAATACTTCATTTTGAACTTGGTGACCCAGATTTTGCTACACCAAAGAATATAAGTGAAGCAGCGATAAAAAGTATAATAGACGGGGAGACTCATTACGTTAATTCTATGGGGATTTCTGAATTAAGAGAAGCTGTTCAGAAAACTACAGAGCTATCTAGAGGCTTCAGGCCTGATTTTAATCAAGTCCTTGTAACACCTGGTGCAAATTACATAATTTATTTGGCAATATCTACTTTGGTTAATCCCGGGGAAGAAGTTATTATCCCTGATCCGGGTTTCCCTACTTATACATCTGCTGCTAATTTCATTGGAGCTAAACCAGTATATGTACCATTGCATGAAAAAAATAATTTTCAACTTTCTCCGTCAGATTTAAGAGATAAGATTACGAAAAAAACAAAATTAATTATTATAAATTCACCAGCTAACCCTACAGGGTCAGTGATGACTAAAGATGAGATCCATGAAGTTGCCCAAATTGCAAAAGAACATGATGTGTACTTGCTTACTGATGAGGTTTATTCACGATTAATATTTGATTCCGAGAAGGGCTTTTTTAGTCCAGGTACTTTAGATAAATGTAAAGAAAGGACCATTATAATTAATGGATTAAGTAAGGCCTTTGCTATGACAGGTTGGAGGATTGGTGTTGCCATTGGCCCAGAGGAGATAATCGCAAAAATGGGGCTTATTGTCGAGACTATTTCTTCCTGTACCCCACCTTTTTGTCAGTATGCAGGACTTGAAGCGGTTGTCGGGGATCAATCTGAACTTAAGAGAATGAAAGATGAGTATTTTGAAAGAAAAAAAATATTAGTACAGGGTTTGAACAAAGTAAATGGTATAAGTTGTGTTGATCCAGGGGGCGCAATGTATGTTTTTCCTAATATTAAGGGAACTGGTATGAGTAGTGATAATTTCTCAGAATATGTGCTAGAGAAGATTGGGGTAGGAGTTCTACCAGGTAATAATTTTGGTAAGAATGGGGAGGGGTATATTAGAATGTGCTATGCTACTTCGCAGGAAGACATTATTCTTGGATTAAGTAGATTAAAGGAATTGTTTGGATAAAAGATGAAAAAAATTCGTGTTGCAGATGTGATAGTTGATTTTTTAATAAATAAGAAAGTTGACACCATCTTTGGACTAATGGGTGGTGGAGCTATGTTCCTTAATGATGCTCTTGCTTTAAGGTCTAATAAAATTAAGACAATCTTTAATCATCATGAACAAGCAAGTTCAATGGCGGCTGTGGGATATTCTAAAATGAAAAATGGAATAGGGGCAGCTATGTTTACGACTGGATGTGGCTCTACAAATGCCGTAACTGGTGTTTTGGATGCCTGGCAGGACAATCTGCCTTGTATTTTTATATCTGGACAAGTGAAAAGAAAAGAAACTTCTAGGAACATCAGGCCTAAAACACATCTAAGGAACTTCGGAGTTCAAGAGGCTGATATAATATCTATTGTTGAAAGTATTACTAAGTATTCTAAGATGATTAATGAGCCAAACGATATTTATAAAGAACTGGAAAAAGCTTATGGAATCGCAACTTCGGGTTGTCCTGGCCCTGTATGGTTAGATATTCCATTGGATGTACAAGCTGCTCCTGTAGATAAAAAAAAATGGTCCATTGTTAAAGACAAAAAAGCAAATTTATTTAAGAATAAACTTGATACTGATATCAACAAGGTAATGAATCTTTTAAAGAAAGCTAAGAGACCAATACTGGTTATTGGGAATGGTTTGAGACTTGCAAAAGTTGAGAAGGAATTTTCTAATCTTGTGAAGAATTGGAAAATACCTGTGGTCTCGTCCTATTTGGCGATTGATATTTTTCCAAATACTCACAAGTACCATATTGGAACTTTGGGTACCAAAGGTAATAGGGCTGCAAACTTTGCTATTCAAAATTCAGACTTAGTAATTGCTTTTGGATGTAGGATGAGTGTTCCGCTAACAGGTTTTGAATATAAGACTTTTGCACGAGAGGCTAAGATATGCATTATTGATATAAATAAAGCAGAACATAAGAAAGATACAATTAGAATAGATTCTCTAATCAATCAGGACTTAGCGCTGCTCGTCCCTAAGCTTCCAAGAATCGACTTTCAAGCTAAATGGAAAGGTTGGTTAAAAAAATCTATTGAATGGAAAGATTCCTGGCCTGTTTGTAATGATTACCAAAGAGACGATTCTAATGGGATTAATTTGTATTATTTTTATGAGATTTTTAACAAGTCAAATAATATAAGTTCCGTAGTTGTTGCAGATGCAGGTTCTGCAGGCTATGCATCTGCGCAATCTATTAAAGTAAATAAAAATCAAAGATATATAATGCCGGGTGGTCAAATGGAAATGGGATTTACTCTTCCATGCTCTATAGGCGTTGCATTTGCAGATCCAAAGAAGACCGTCTTCGCTATCACTGGTGATGGTTCTTTTCAGTTAAACATTCAAGAGCTTCAAACACTTTCACACTTTAAGCCAAATATAAAATTAATTATATGGAATAATAGTGGCTACCTTTCCATTAAATCGACTCAAAATCGGTTCTTTAAAGGTAGGAAGATAGGAGCTGGTCCCGAAAGTGGTTTGACCTTTCCTGAAACAAAGGATATAGCTAAAGCATATAAGTTACCTTTTAAAAAAGTTTCAAAGGCGTCTAATCTTGCTGCTTCTATCGAATGGCTTAAAAGTTTTTATGGTCCCGCTATATTAGAAGTAATTTGCCCACCTGAGCAGGAAATAATCCCTACGGCATCTTCAAAGACATTAGAGGATGGTAGCATGGTTTCAACTCCTCTTGAAGATATGTATCCTTTCTTAGACAAAGAAGAGTTTCTTGAGAATATGATAGTAGAACCGTTTAATAATTAGAATTCCTAAAAGTTAACTCTTTCTTTTTCGACTACTAAGGGCATATTCTGATTCTTTGCTTGATTAATAAGTAAGTATTCCCCAATGAGTCCGAGGAATAATAGTTGAATAGATGAAAAAAAAAGTATACATAGCGAGAGAGCTGAATATTCAGAGGTAAATAATGATAAATTAAAAATAGAATCAAGTGATTTTGTTATAATAATTAGGATTGAAATTAATATCGCAAAAAGCCCTGCTAAACTTATTAATTTAAATGGGAGAGTTGATGTAGAAACTATCCCCTCAACAGCTACTGAGAATAATGAAAGAAAATTGTTTGTAGATTTTCCTGTCTCTCTGTCTGGTGCATTATAATATAAAATCTTCTTTTCAAAGTTAAGCTCTAAAAGTTGTCCACGAACATAGGGCTTTCTATCATTAATCTTTTTTAAAACTTCCTGAACTTCTTTGTCATAAATCCCAAATCCATGGAAGTTGGGTATTTGACTATGGTCAGCAAAAAAATTAATAAATCTGTAAAATATTTTTTTTAGGAAAGTGAAGCCTTGTTTGGTGTTTTTTGGGACACCAAGAACCATTTTTGCTCCTTTCTTCCACTCATTTACTAGGTCTGGAATTGTCTCTGGAGGGTCCTGAAAATCACACACCATTTGCATTATGGCATCACCATTAGCCTGAAGGAGTCCATAGTATGGTGATATTAATTGTCCGTAATTTTTAGCATTAATTATTAACTTTACGTCTTTGTCTATCTGACAAAGTTTCTTTATTTTATCATGAGTCGTATCTGTAGAGCCATTATCTATAAAGATAATTTCATAATGGTCATCACTGAGTTTATCTGAAAAAATACTTTTTATACTTGAAGCAATCTTTTCAACATTATCTTCTTCGTTAAAGCACGGAATTATAATTGAGATGAGGCTCATGGAAAATTATTATATCTTATAACTTATTCATTAAAAATTATTATTTCTTTATGTTTTATAAAGATCCTATGAACTCGTCGATCGTTGAATGTAGTCTTTTAAACATACTATCTGTCATTCCATGATGAAGTGGTAAAAGAAATGCTCTCTCCATAATAGAGTCAGCATTATTATAGCCATTTGCGGAAGCTATATATGTTGCGTCTTTCATCATAGGCTGTCTTATAATGTTACCTGTGAAGACTACTCTAGTTTGTATACCTCTTTTTTCAAGATATATTTGAATATCTCTTCTAGAAAATTTTGTATTTTCTTTTATTAGAATTGGGAAGGCTAACCAGGCAGTATTTGCATTTTGATTTTGAATAGGATTTGAAAAGAATTCATCATGCTTTTCAAAAAAAGCACACTGTTTCTTGAAATTATTTTGTCTTATAGAGATATTGTCTTGAAGCTTATTTAGCTGAGCTAAACCAAAAGCTGCACCTATTTCGCTCCCTTCTAAATTATAACCAGGTACCTCAAAGACAAATTTCGCATCATATTCTATTCCATCTAAATCAATATTAAATCGGTTCTCTATAGCCTCGCTTTTCTCATCAAATAATGATGAACTTCTTCCCCATGATCTAAGTAGCTTCGCTTTCTCAAGTACCTCTTTATTATTTACGGCTAAGGCGCCACCATTTCCTGCACAATTTATAATATGAGAGCCGTAGAAACTTGTAATTGAAATATCGGAAAAATATCCAGAACTTTTACCGTCAATAGTTGCCCCTAGAGTATCTGCTGAATCTTCTATTACCATTAAGGAGTTTTTATCTGCAATTTCTCTAATCATCTTCCAGTCGCAAATATTTCCCATAAGGTTGGGGGCAATGATAGCAACTGTATTCTTATTTATCGATTTCTCTATCTGTGACACGTCGATACAATAAGTTAATGGCTCAACATCAACAAATGATGGAACAAGATTATTCTTCAATAGACAGCTGACCGTAGTTCCAAAAGTTAGAGCTGGAGTTATAACCTCTCCACCTTCTTTAAGATTTAGAGACTCTATACCGAGGAATAAAGCAGATGAACCTGAATTAACATATAGGCAATCTTTCTTAGCAAACAATGCGGCTATCTTAGATTCAAATTGCCTCGCATAGTTTCCCATTTGAGTCGATTCACTTAAGCATTTAACAACTGCGTCTATCTCTTCTTGTCCGTATACAGTTTTTGCATATGATATTTTTTCCATACCTTAATATAAACGAATTATTTTCGGTTACTACTTTTTTTATCTTTTATTTATTATATAATTTTGCAATGGTTTCAAAGTCTTTTGGTAGGATTCTTTTAGAAGATGTTGTCAGAATGACTAATGTATCACAAACATCTCATGTTGGAGGTTGTTTGTCGTGTTTAGATATTGTCAATGTTCTTTTCAATAATGTTATCAATATAGATAGTAAAAAACCTAAATCTAAAAATCGTGACAGGTTTATATTGAGCAAGGGGCACACATCAGCAGTTATATATTCAGCTCTTGCAAATAAAGGCTTCTTTCCAGTTAAATGGCTTAGAACTTTCTTCGAAAATGGTACAAAGTTACCCGGTCATATTGACCACAAGGTCCCTGGTGTTGAGTTCTCAACAGGCTCTCTCGGCCATGGACTTTCAGTTGGGCTAGGTATGGCAATGTCGATGAGGAACAAAAAAATAAAATCGAAAGTTTATGTTTTGTTAAGTGATGGCGAGATGAATTCTGGTAGTACTGTTGAGGCTATTATGTTTGCTGGACACCACAAAATTAATAACTTGATTTGTATAGTTGATAAAAACCAATTTCAAGCATTAGGAAAGACAGACGATATAATTAATCTAAACCCACTTTCTAAGAAATGGGAATCCTTCGGGTGGAATGCTTATGATATAGATGGCCATAATACTTCTGAAATAAAGACAGCGCTGCTAAGTGCTAAGAAAAATTCACAAAAACCTTCAGTTCTAGTTTGCAATACAGTAAAAGGAAAAGGATTAAAGGATTTTGAAGGTAGGTTGATGTCACATTATAGACCACCATCTGATGATCAGTTGAATGATTTCATGGAGGGTCTAGAGCTTATTAGATGATATTTGTCATCATAATTTAGATGTTGTACACTCAGAAGCAGATGTCGGAATTGTTCGCAAAGAAGTTACTAGAAGATGTAGTTAGAATGACAAGTGAAGCAAAAACTTCTCATGTTGGAGGCTGTTTGTCTTGTCTTGATATTATAAGTGTTCTCTTTACTGAAGTTATAAATATAGATAAAAAGAATCCGAATTCTAAAAACAGAGATAGGTTTATTTTAAGCAAGGGCCACACCGCAGCCATCATTTATTCAGCTCTCGCAAACAAAGGTTTTTTTTCTAGGAAATGGTTAAGCACTTTTATACAAGATGGAACAAAGTTGCCCGGCCATATTGACCATAAGGTCCCTGGTGTTGAGTTCTCAACAGGCTCGCTCGGTCATGGACTTTCAGTTGGGTTAGGTATGGCGTTATCAATGAGATATAACAACATTAAATCAAATGTATATGTACTTGTTAGTGATGGTGAAATGAATACAGGAAGCACTTGGGAGGCTATAATGTTTGCAGCACATCATAAAGTTGATAATTTAATTTGTATAGTTGATAAGAATAAAATTCAAAGTTTTGGAGAGACTAAAGATATAATTAATTTAGACCCTCTTTATGAAAAATGGGAAACCTATGGCTGGAATACTTATGATATAGATGGCCACAATCATTCAGAAATTAAAAAAGCCTTTATTGATTCAAAAAAGTATTCTAAAAAACCATCAGTTATAATTTGTAACACTATTAAAGGGAAGGGCATTAAAGATTTTGAAGGAAGATTGATATCACATTATAGACCACCGAGTGAAGACCAATTAAATGATATCCTAAAAGGGATTTAGAATATGCGAAATAGCTTTGTAGAGAATTTAGTTAAATATGCTAGTAAGAAAAAGAATGTTTACCTTCTTACGGGGGACTTAGGTTTTTCGGTCTTAGAACCCTTTATTAAGAAGAACCCCAAGAACTTCTTCAATATGGGTGTTGCTGAGCAAAATATGATGGGTGTTTCATCGGGTCTAGCATTAGAAGGGAACAAAGTCTTTACGTATTCAATTTCAAACTTTGCTACATCCAGGTGTCATGAGCAAATTAGAAATGATATCTGCTATCACGACTTAGATGTAACAGTTGTAGCAGTAGGTGGCGGTTTGCCATACGGTACACATGGGTATACTCATCATGGAATTGAAGATATTACGATAACTAGGTGCTTGCCAAATATGACGGTTTATGTCCCAGCTGATAGACTCGAGTTAGAATTTTGCTTTAATAAAATCATTAAAAATACTAGCCCTAAATACTTAAGGTTGGCTAAAGGTGGCGAGCCTGATCTTTATAAGAAAAAAATTTCAGCATCAGGTAATGTAATTTGTCATAAAAAGCTCTCAGAGATAAATATATTATCATGTGGCTCCATACTTGTTGAGGCTATTGATTGTTGTGACTTTTATAAAGAAAAAGGGATTAACGTCGGCCTCTTCTCGTGTCCTATAATATCAGAAGAGACTAAGCCCGAAATAAAGAAGCTTTTATCTAAAGGAAAAACATTTATTACACTCGAAGAGCATAAGAAAATAGGTGGTTTCGGAAGCTATGTCTCTGAAATCTCTGTGAGTCTTGAGGAGCCTGCAAGAGTTATTTCATGTGGAGTCCTGTCTGATGGTTATGATTTAGTTGGAAATCAAAAGTACTTAAGGTCACTGCACGGTATTGACAAAGAAGGTCTAGTAAAAGTTATCAATAAACTTCTTAAATAGTTTTACTTTATAAGAAATTTTGTAGAATCAATTATCTTAGGATTATCTTTGTAAAATTTATATATTCTTTGTATACCTTCTTGAACAGAAGTAAATTTTATATCAGGGAAAGTATCTCTTAGTTTGCTATTGTTGCCACTATATGAGGTTAGTATCCCTTTGTTTTTCACAACTACCTGCCTTTTTTCATCTAAATTACTTATAATCTTTGCAATCTCAGTGAGCTTTAACTCTTCATCGTTACAAACATTATAGTCACCAGGAGCTACTTCAGTTTCAATAAACTTTTTAACTATTTGTACTAAATCGTCAATATATAAGAATCCAAATATAGAATCTTGGTTAATAATTAAATCTTCTTTTAAGGAGGCTTTTGCACAAAGGTAAGGAATAAATCTAAATCTCCAGTCATCTTTTTCACCAAACATTCCAAACAACCTAAGGTTGTATATATTCTGTGATAAACGACAGTGTGCATTCATGAAATATTTCGATAATCCATATTGATCTGTTGGGAAGTTCTGACCAAAGTAGGTTTCCTCCATTTTTGAAGTCCAATGCTCTCTACCAAATTCAGCTCCTGACCCAAAATAGATCATCTTACCAAACGATTTCTTATTTAGCGCTATATTAAAAAACATTTTCATATTATTGATTAACTGAATCTCAGGACTTTTTGATTCTTTTAGAAGTGGGTGAACCAAGTGGTTCGCCGAATGTATAATAACGTCAAAGTTGTTTTTTTTAATATACGCAGAAACTTTTTCGTAATCTAGAAGATTTAGCTCAGATGATGTTGGAGCATGAACATGAAAGGAGCTAGATAGATTTTCAGCCAAAGTAGAACCAATAAAGGCACTACCGCCTGTCACTAAGAGTTTCATTAGAGGTATTGTAACATATAGGTTTTGTTAATATAAAAATATATGTTGATATAGATTTCATTTACTATATCCTAAAACTTAGTCGACTTTATTAATCATGAAAAGGGCATTTTTAATTCTAATAACCTCATTAATTTTATCTTTTATAGCTATAAAAGTTGATAGAATTTTTAAGCCATCAATTGCTTTTAATTATTACTTCACTGACGAACTAAGGGAAAATAAAGAACTCTTTAATCTCCTTCAGAGACCAGGTGTTTTAGTTAAAAAAAATAAGACAGAACTTGAAATAAAAATTTTGTCCTATTTAACTACTTACATTCAAAAAACATCAAGTTTGATAAACGAGAAAGATTTTCAAATTATAATTGATTTACCTAAAGCGACAGAGCTCACATTCTACGTTATAAACGATGATGTTGGATTAAATCCCGATAAGCTAATTAAAGATAATTTGATTAGGAAACATTTAAACCCCTCTAGAGCTTTTGTTTTTAATATGGACAGCATTAAAATTTTTACAGAATTGCTACAGAATGAAGTGACATTTCTTCATAAGAGATCTCAGGAGTTGTATTCTGCAATTAAGAACATTAGACCGTTATTGTCACCCTTTGTTCTTTCTCCTTATCTTTATTCTTCTGGGTTAGCTAAAAAAGTCCGCTATTATAATGAGATTTGTCACTTAAAGCAGATTAATTATGATCCTACTGATATCTATAGCTCATATATATATAATTCAGATTATAAAGAATATGAAGGAAATAAAAGAGCCTTTAGTATGGAGTCTGGATGGGTTGATGAAGATATTAAGGGGTCAATAAAATATATTAACGATATTCTAAAAAGATGTGCTTTTTTTGAAGTTGAATCAAAAGATAAGCTTGAGAGATCCAATAAGTTGACAAAAATTTTGGGTTTTAGGGTCTCTGAATTTAGGCTTTACTTCAAGCCTTCAGATACAAAAGACCTTACTAGCTTAGTTTTTAGAAATGTTTCTGGTGATAATCAAATTGCAGGAATAGTAAAAGAAAATACTATGTTTGCAGAAGTCGTTAGTTTTTACATTGACTATATAAAGCAGAACGAAAAATTTCTTGTAATCAGAAGCGGTTTTATTGATTTGGTAGGCAAGTGCGATAATTTTATCGATGAACTCAATGAGCAGTATCCGGTCAAAACTCTTAATCTTAATTTAAATAATAGCTATGAGTTTTCAATAGGCTCTGAATTAATCAATGTAAGACTAAGCCAAAGTGACATCCCTACTAATTGTAGAATAAATTTCCACTCTTTATGACACAGTCTTTGACTTCTTGTTTATGGTAAAGATAAATAGGTAAAGAGAAATGAGAATTATAAAAGTGAAATGGTAAGGTTCCCATCTGTTATATATAAATAGTGGATAAATTATTAGCACTGTAACAATAAGGTGCAGTCTTTCTTGTAGAAGATATACGTTCCGGGTTATTGCTAATTTAAATACGGAATCTTTATCATTAAAAGTATTGTAAAAGTAAAAAGGCAAATAACTTATGATTGGAATTATAAAAAGTGAATCATAGACCTTTATTCGAGGGAAAAATAGCATTGTTGTTAAAGAAATTAGGATTATTTTTTCAAGTGTGCTGGTCTGGATTTTCTTCGTAATAAAATAGATAAAGAATATATGGATTATGCAGATAGAAGATCCAACAATAGTTAAGATTGACATGCTCTCATAGTGGAAGCTAAGAAAGTCTAGTAATTCTTTTGTTAAACTTATAAATCCAAAACCTAGATCAATTGAATTAGCAAGATGCGAAGTATTATCTACAAAGCCTTTAAAGTTTATTGGGTCTAAAAAGTATAAAATGCCATAGAGTCCAATAACACTTATAAGTACATATATAAGCTTTATCAGGAACCTCTTAAAGCTCTTCTCTTTTAGGAGTATTGCACCACAAAAACATATATAGATAGGTTTCAACAAAGTTACAAAAACTATAAGATATATGAATCTATTATTCTTTTCCTCAATGTAATCAATGAGTAGGTTCAATGCTAAAAGTGCAATAGGAAGACCCATGTTCCCCGAGTATATAGCAACCGTTATGGCACCATCAAAAGTATTGATAACAAAAAAGAAATATCCTGTAAGGATAAGTACAGTTTTTTTACCTATATCAAACCTTTTAATTAGTTTTAAGAATAAAGAAATTAATAAATAAAAGTTAATTGCATTAATAATGAATAGCCATTGGAAATTTGTTAGTTTAGCGAAAGGGAGATAAAGATATATTACTGTTAATGGCATATTAAAATAAAAATTCCAATTATCAGGAAGGCAGTCTCTTAAAATGATATAATCGTATGGATCTTGACCATTCAGGAATAAGCTAACTCCACACATATAAACATATGAGTCCCAAGAAAGGATGTGAGCCGTAATAAATGATGAGTTTATTATTTGATTAGATATAAGGCCCATAAGCATGTACGAAAAAAGAATAAGTAAAAAGTTATTAATTATGTCAATAGAAGTTAAATTGAATACCTCAGAATTTTTTCTGTAGATTTTCACAATTGTTTCTTTTATATATGGTACTTTTTCTTTAAAATTTAACATTTTAATACTCATATCATATATTATTTTTAACTTTTTATATATCACTTTTGATTTTATCAATACTTAGTATGGTCAACAAGAATATAGATAAAATGATAGGATATATAAAATAATTATCACCCTTAATATTATAAAAGCCTAAAATCATAGTATTGAGTAAAAGAATCATATATTCTGCCTTAAAAGAAAGTTTAAATTTCTTTATTCCATCATTAAGGAAAATACTATTTACTAGATAGATTGTCGGAATTCCACATATCAGCATATCATATTGCTTTAATCTTGGTATAAGAAGATAGACTCCTACTATTGCAATGGAGAACTTAAGGTTTCTCTCTATTCTTGGATTATTAGAAAGCTTGATAAATTTTATTTTATAAATTCTAAATATTACAAATATAAGTAGTGCTGTATATGCAATATAGTCAATTAAGAAGTCCACCTTATCTATCTCGTTTGGCCCTATAAGCCAATCATGAGCACCTGATTTAAATGGGATTCCTACACCTAAAAGATTAGATTTTATATAATTGATTACTTGCAAGGAGCCTACACCCATGTCTCCAATATAAGGAAGTATTGCAATATTCTTTGATAATAAAGTAAATTCTTCTGGATACAGCCAACTATTAATAAGAATAAAAGCAAAAGGAGATATCGCTAAGACTAATAACTTATTGATGTCCCTGCTTTTTGTTATAGCAAATGGTACAAGTAAAAAAAGAATCATATGAATTTTAAATAAGCTTGGAAGAGTAATCAGGATTATGCCCATATCTCTAATTCTTGGTTTATTAGAGATTGATAGCATAAGACCAATTGTTGTAGAAACATAAAGTATAGAAGATATATTCCCAGAAATATAACCATATAGCGGAATTGAGCTAAAGCTGAATATTGATACAAATAGAGACATAATCAGGCTCATTCCCCCATATATCTTTTGCATACAAAAAACAACTAAGAGGACAGATAAGGTCAAGATTGATATCCAAATAATCTCAAAATTTTCAGGGGTTGTAATATGAAAGTTTAAAATCCTTAGATAGATTGGCAAATAGACAAATTTAAAGTTAGTTAATTCTTTAGAGCAATCTACAAGGGGACCATATCCGTTGCCAGTTTGGCTAAAGATAAAGGGCCCACAATAATAAACCATTGAATCCCAAAAGAATTGTTTTGATTCAGCTAAATTTTGATAAATTCTGAAATAAGCGGAACAAAATACAGAAAGAAGTAACAGTAGTTTAAAATAAATTGATTTTCCCATTTATATCTCGATTCCTTATAGTATTATATCTTATAGATTTATTATGAAATGTGTAATCCTAGCTGGTGGTAAAGGTACAAGGTTGAGTGAAGAGACTCAAGAAGTGCCCAAGCCAATGATTGAAATTGGTGATAGGCCGATACTTTGGCATATTATGAAGCATTATTCTGCACATGGAATTGACGAGTTTATAATATGTACCGGTTATAAATCGAATTATATAAAAAACTATTTTGTTAATTATAAAGTTAATAATTCTGTGATTCATGTTGATATTAAAGATAATATTGTTGAAGTAGATTCTAACGTTAAAGAGAATTGGAAGATATCTATTATTGATACAGGATTAGAAACAAATACTGCAGGAAGAATTAAGAAAGTTGCTAAATATATCCCTGAAGATGTTTTTTTATTAACTTATGGTGATGGAGTCGGTGATGTGAACATTAGGAAAAGTATAGAATTTCATAAAAAACATAAAAAATTAGTAACAATGACTGCGGCAATCCCTGAAGGAAGATTTGGATCCATTACTTTTAAAGGAAATAGAATTTCCAGCATTAAGGAGAAACAAGATAATTCTGATAAATTTGTTAATGCAGGCTTTTTCGTTGTAAACAAAAAGGCGTTAAAGTATATTTCTAATAGTAATGAGCAGTGGGAGAAGGCACCTCTTAAAAAGATTGCAGCATCGGGGAATTTGATGGGATTCAAACATCTAGGGTTCTGGCATCCTATGGATACAATCAGGGACAAGGTCTATTTAGAAGAATTATCAAAACTCAAAAACCCACCCTGGAAAACCTGGTAGAAAATGAACTTAAAAAGATTTTATTCTGGTAAAAGAGTCCTTGTTACTGGACATACTGGCTTTAAGGGCGCTTGGCTTTCTTTAATCTTAAGTGAATTTGGAGCTGAAGTTCATGGTATATCACTAAAACCCGAGGACACAAGAGGAAATTTCTATAATATAATTAAGTTAAATAGGAAAATAAATTCAAATTATATCAACCTAGTAGATTATAAGAAATTAGAAAAATCAATTGAAAAGATTCAGCCAGAAATTATTTTTCATTTAGCTGCTCAGCCTTATGTAATTAGATCATATAAGAATCCTATAGAGACAATTCAATCTAATGTATTAGGTGTATCTAACTTGCTAAATATTTCCAGAAACATCAAAACTCTTAAGTTCTTTTTAAATATCACAACAGATAAGTGTTACGAGAATGATGATAGTAAAAGAGGATTTAAGGAAACTGATAGTTTAGGTGGGAAGGACATATATTCTTCTAGTAAAGCATGTTCAGAACTTCTGACCAAGTCTTTTCATGAGAGCTTTTTAAAGAATAATATTGCTATTGGAACAGCTAGAGCTGGGAACGTAATAGGTGGGGGCGACTTTGGGGAAGATAGATTGATACCAGATATCTTTGAATCAATAATTAATAAGGATAGACTAATAATTAGGAATCCTAACTCTATAAGACCTTGGCAATACATACTAGACGTCCTTAGTGGCTATTTGTTGCAGACCGCTATGTTGAAGAAGATGGGAAAAAAACAAGTCTTATCTTATAACTTTGCACCAGTTCAGAAAGATGTGGTGACAGTTCAGGAAATAGTAAGATATATTGCTAAATATTTTAATTATAAAGATATTAAATTTTTAAATAAAAATAAAGGATTTAAAGAATCTAAGAATCTTTTATTAAACTCTAGAAAAGCATTTAATGAGCTTGGATGGAAAAATAAATATAAGACCTTGGGTGCAATAGACCAGACTATAAAATGGAACGAATCTTATCGTTCTAATCCTAAGGACATACAAGAATTTTCAATTAGTTTAATTAAAGATTATTTTAAGATTTAAAGATGATAGAAAAAAAAGTTTTATTTACTAGTATTGATGGATTTATAGGCTTAAATATTTTTAAGAAATTCAATAAATCAAATTTCTTCTTCTTGACGGATAAATCCTCAAGGGTCAATCATAATAAAAGGGTGTATCATTATAATGACTTCGAAAAGATATTAGAGTTAAAAGAAATTAATATAGTTTTTAACAATAGAGGAATACTTTTAGGTAAAACCAAAGATTTAAATAGAGTTAATTATCTAGACTCAAAGAGAATTTTTAAATTAACTAATAAGTACAGAGTGGACTATTTTGTTAATTTGGACACAAATAAGGCTCTAGTCTCACGAGGTCTTCCGAGTTCTATTATTGGTCATGGAAAAGGAAGGGAATATCATAATTCTAAGGAAAGTTTTAGGCAATTCTTTATTACTGAAAATTCATCATTTAATAGAATTAACATTTATTGCGATATAATCTACGGGCCAAATGATAAACTCCATAAGTTTGTCAACAAAACAGTTTTTGAGATAATGAATAATGATAAGAATATTACGCTCTATAATCCAAATTTAATTAGGAATTTCTTATACATAGATGATTTCCTAAAATATATCCATAAACTAATAGGTTCAATACATAAACTTGAAGAGCCATATTCTGAATTATTTTTTTCATCATCTGAATTCAAAACTCTTAATAAATTTATTGTTACTATTAAATCCTTGTTGAAATCAAACATATTTATTAACACCCATAAAGGCAGCCTCTACAAGAAAACTAATAAGATATTAAGAGAAGAATTTAATAGTAAAAAGAATCCAGCTTGGTTAAGGCTTAAAAGTACAGTTGGATTAAAAGCAGGACTAGGTAGGGTGATTAGGCCTCTTGTTAAAGGTGGGCTTTAATGAAAATACTAATAACTGGTGGATGTGGATTTCTTGGCTCTAATCTGGCTCTTTATGGTATGAACTCTGGATATGAGATTACAATAGTTGATAATTTTTATAGATTAGGGTCAAAGAAGAATTTTGACTGGTTAAAGAGTAAGGGAAAGTTCAATTTATATGAAACTGATATTTCCAATTATGAGGAAATAAAAAAAGTATTTCATACTGTAATGCCGGACTTCGTATTTCATCTTGCCGGGCAGACAGCCATGACTACTTCGTTAAATAGCCCTTTGAAGGACTTTGAGATTAACACTATTGGTTCTATTAATATATTGGAATCGATAAAGAGTATTGATAATGATTGTAAGGCAATTTATGCATCATCTAATAAGGTTTATGGCGACCTTGAATATGTTAAAACTGATGAAAGTAATACGAGATATGTAACTCCTGAATTTAAAAATGGATTCCCTGAATCTATGAAGATTGATTTCTCTACTCCTTATGGATGCTCTAAGGGCGCTGCTGATTTATATTTCTTAGATTATTGTAAGTCATACAAGATGAAGCTGTCAGTGTTTAGGCATTCTACTATGTATGGAGGTCGCCAATTCGCTACAGTTGATCAAGGCTGGATTGGATTCTTCTGTGAGAAGCTATCTAGACCACTGAAAGAAGAAATTGATATTTATGGGATTGGTAAACAGGTCAGAGATATATTGCATTGTGATGATATTGTAGAATTGTATTATGAATCAATTCATAAATTTGATAATTTAAAAGGCGAAGCTTTCAATATTGGTGGTGGAGCTTCAAATAGCCTATCACTCTTAGAGCTTTTTGAAAAGTTAGAGTTAAAAACTGGGAATAAAATGAAATATAAAATAAATCCTATGCGAGTCAGCGATCAAAAAGTATATATCTCTGATCTCGACAAGATTAAGATAGCGCTTGATTGGATACCAAAGGTTAATATAGATTTAGGCCTAGATATGATGCTGGATTGGGTTAAAGAGAAATGATTAAATATTCGATTATTATCCCAAGTTATAATGAATATGAAAACCTTAAGCTCTTAATTCCAGAATTACTAGAAGTCCTCAAAGATTCAATGCATCTATATGAAGTTTTAATAATTGATAGAATGTCTAAAGACGAGGAGACTTTTAGTTTAACGCAATCTTATAAAATTAGATATATACAAAGAGTTGGAGGGGATAGGTATGGGGATGCTGTAAGGTCTGGCATATCTGCTGCAATAGGAAGAACAATTATCTTCATGGATGGAGATGGATCTCATAACCCTGAAGAAATTTTGGAGCTATCTAAATATTCCGATTCCTATGATTTAGTCGTAAGTTCAAGATATCTAACTTCATCAACAAGTGAGAATACGTATCTTAAAGAATTAGGATCTATATTTCTAAATAAAATATGTAGTGTGTTATTTAAGGTGCAATGTAGTGATTTTTCTAACAGCTTCAAGGCCTACAATGGGGACTTGTTAAAGAAAGTCGTACTGCATTCGAAAGATATAGACATTATTGAGGAGATGATATATAAATTGATAGCAATAAAGGATGATGTCAGAATTCATGAAATCCCTGGGACTTTTAGGAAAAGAGTTAATTACGAGTCCAGGCGAAAACCTTTTATATATTTTTTATCGTATATTAGAACTTTGGTTAGGCTAAAATTGTTGGACAAATAATGGATTGGTTTAAGAAAATAAATATAAATATTTTTCTCCTTCAAATAGGTTTATCGATATCCCTATTTTTATTATATTCTGGATTTAATTATGAGATACTATATTTTGAAAATTTTTCATGGTTTTTGAAGCCTTCAATAACGAACGATATAGAGACATATTGGATATCTTGGGAGTTCTTTAGAAATACTGACTATTTACAGTTTCCGTTATTGTTAAATCCTAGCTATGGAGAAGGACTAAATGTTAGCATCTATCACACAGATGCAATCCCAATTGCTGCTTTTCTTTTTAGATTTTTTAGTAATGTTCTTCCAGATAATTTTCAATACTTAGGCTCCTGGACTCTTTTTTCGTTCTTCCTTATGTCTTTCTTTTCTTATAAAGTCCTGAACCTTTTTATTGAAAATAAATCAGTATGCTTTGTATCATCTATCTTTTTTCTTATTGCTCCTCCATTTATGGACAGAGTTTTCCTCCAACAAGCTGTTTCGTCTCATTGGCTAATCTTGGCTGCAATATACTTTTATTATTCTAACAATATTGAATATAGGTCGTGGAACCTTTTATTGATTCTATCAATATTAATTAATGGTTATTTAGCAATGATAGTATTTGCAGTTTTTACAGCGAATATTTACTTGCTTTATTTTAGAGCTGAAACATTAAACTTCTTTAAGAAGTTCTTTGTTTCATTAATTTTGATGTCCTTTGTATCCTATGCTACAGGATTATTCTCGATTGGTAAGGGTATAAAAGAAGGTGGCTATGATCTTTATGGGATGAGTATCATGGGCTTTTTAAATCCTTCATCGCCTACGGGTTTTTATTCAATAATATTTGATAAACTTTTTTCACCTTCAGTACTTTTTGTAAAAGAAGTTGAGGGTTTTGCTTTTCTTGGGACGGGTGTTCTTTTGCTTGTTATTTTAGTTCTATTTAAATTGCGTTCCAAAGCATCCATCTTATTAAGTTCTAAAATACATCTACCCATCATCTTAGTCGCGATATTATTATTTCTTTATTCATTGTCTAATAATATTTTTATACTTGGCAATGTCGATTTCCTAGGTAGTGAACGAATATTTACATATAATGTTCCAGAATTCTTGGAACCAGTCATTAAAGTCTTTAGAGCTTCTGGTAGGTTTAGTTGGTTGTTGTTTTATATCATATATATCTTTTTGTTTGTTCGATTTAGCGAGTTCTTCAATACAAAGAGAACTTTAACTATATTGTTGGCTCTATTCTTAGTTCAAGTTGTTGATAATTATAGAATAATTAACATCTTTAAAAATGAGCTAGAGTCAACTCCTATTCATAGTCAGGCATTAGAAAAGATAAAGTTGAGAAATCCAATATGGCATATTGTTGGCAAAGAGTATAAAAAAGTTAAGATATATCCTTTAGTTAATAAGCCCAAAGATTATACTAGAATGGCCTTTTTTGCGTCCACCAGGGGCTTGTCAACTAACTTTGGATATTTCTCACGAATTAATCATACTGTTAAAGAGAGACTTAATGATAGAATGTATAAGAATCTTAAAGATGGTGTTTTCCCTGAAAGAACCTTCTACATAATTCAAGATGATCTTTTGTGGAAAACTTTACTTACCACGTATAATGAAAACTCTTCTTCTGTATTTATTGGAGAGATTGACGGATACAAGTTGTTGATTCCAGGACTTAGAAAGTGAGACATTGTTTAGTAGTCTCAATTGCTAATTTTGAAAACTATACTAAAAATTAAGTCTTTAAATTTATAATCATTATTACCGAAGATTTTATTATCTTTTGTTGCCTCTTTTGCTAAATTGTGACATAAATTCAAAGCACTTTTTCGTCCAACTTTACTTATAATTGTGTTCTTACCTTTTTCTTCGTCCTTTCCAGGGATTTTCCCAGTTTCGCTAAATTTCTTATCTAGGTCCGAGAAGTCGTCAGCGATTTGGTATATTAGTCCAAAATTTCTTCCGTATAGCTTTGCATCTTTTATGTGTTTCTGGTTCTTACCTTGCAAAATGAATGGCATAGCTACCGATAACTCGAATAACTTTGATGTCTTTAGCCTATAAGTGTTTAATATGTTCTTTATCCCAGTATTTTTATTTTCATAAAATAAATCATAATATTGGCCTAACATGAGTCCCTCAGAACCAGAATTCTGAGCAATCATTTTAAGCAAATCCAACTTAACTTTATGGTCATTGCTTGTTTTATTGTCTAGGATTAGTTGAACGGCCATATTGTATAGTGAGTTTCCAGCAAGAATTGCTGTGGATTCTTTAAATTTCTTATGCACTGCTAGTTTGCCTCTTCTAAAGTCATCATTATCCATTGATGGAAGGTCATCGTGTATTAACGAATAACAATGGATAAATTCAACAGCCAGGGACATTTGCCTATATGAACTTCTTGGTATCTTAAGAATCTTGCTCAGTTCAATAACAAAATAAGGCCTTAGTCTTTTGCCACCGTTAGATACACCGTACTTAATTGCTCTGCATAGCTCTGTTTTATTCTGATTTTTTGAAAAATAATCAGCAATCCACTCGTTAACTAATGTTCGATTTTTATCTAAGACAGAGAAATTTATCATGATTATTTTTCCTTTATATTGTAGTATTCCGGTGCAAGGATTCTTAGTCCATCAATTATCTTTACAAGATCACCTTCTCTTTTGTTCTTTAGTGCTAAGTTCCAAGCAATATTATCATTAAAATAGTAAAGTGTATCTGAATCATAGTTGTTATTATTAATTACTATTTCAAGATCCTTAATTACTTCTATTACTTTTTCCTTTTTAACTCTTGAGAAAGAACCAAAGTTTACAGACATATTATTTTTTGCGGCGTAAAGTGCTAATATGAAATAATTATCAGGTCTATTCTTAGGATAGATGTAGCTTATCTTCTTGTAGGCTTTAGGGAATTCTTTCCATTCCTTTGACTGCATTGGAGAGTTCCATTGAAGGTTCCAATAATTGTATTGATTGTGATGTTGAGGGCCAGAGTATACTTCTTTATAGTTAATATCTATATCACCAGTCTTTAGTCTAAATAGATTAGAAACCTTATTTGTATCTACCACAGCTACTAGTATAGAGAATATTAGTAAAATTTTATAAAGACTCTTGTTGTCAAATGAGTTCATAATTATAAAAATTAATAAGTATATGATGTAAAATGGAATCCAAACCATTCTGCCTGAAGCTCTTATAATCCCAAAAGCCTTTTCTATAAATTTAGGGAGGTCCAAATTGATTATATGAATATCAGCTATATGAATATTGTTAGAAAGTGCAAATATAAAGAGTAAGACGGAAACAATGGCAATACATCTAAGTTCTATAGTCAAAAATTGCTTTAATTTAGACTTTGTAAAAGCAATAGAAGAAATTGCTATTAAAGACAGGAGTATTGGTCCAGAACCAAGAAAGGCAAATCCCTCATGTTCTCCTTCTATAGAGCTTATATCTGCAAGGATAGTAGACCATAAGTCATTGGAATCAAAGAAAGTAAGTAGGTTTGCTTTATAGGTCCCGAAACCTGAAGTGCTTAATTTTGTTCCTGGCTCTATATAGCCAACAATATATAAGCAAGCTAAACTGGAGATAAAGAAAATTGATAATATTGTTCCGATTTTTTTGTAGTCAATTTCTTTTATAATTTTTCTTTTGACTAGATCAGTTAGGAATATTATAAACATCATTACTGCTATATAAGCACTAATTAAATAAGAGAAGAAGAATATAGTTAACCACTTAATATAATTAAAATCTTTATTAAAATAGATATTCAGTGAGGCTAGGATTAACCAATGAGCCATTAGTGAGTAGTGACCCCAGAGTCTCCAAAGAAAGATTGGCGCTATCAGAAAAAAAATCGAAAATAATATTATTAAAAGAATATCATCCGAAAAATTCCTTAATAACTTCATTGCAAAAAAGCTTTGCAAAAAGAAGCAACCTAATATCCATATGCCGAAGTATTGAGCATTCGGAGGCAGAATTCCCTGAATTGTCTTAAAAATTAATGCCATAATGGGGAGTGAATCATTGAGCGCAATAGTAGAGGATAGCTCCATACCATAGCTATAGTTCTTAAAGATAGGTATCTGAAATATTGTTGATTGTTGATAAAATAACCAGTTGAGCCAGTATGTCTCAGAATCACCTGGCATTAACCATTTGTTAAAGCTAGGGTCTAAAATTCGAATATCGCAGAAATATACAAAGGCCAAGAGTGATAAGATAAGAGAGGCGATTATTGCAATGAAGTTAAATTTATTGGATATATCTTTTATCATAGATTCTTAAATTATATTCCTCTTGAGCATGAAATCAATTGTTAGATATTATTTATTTGGAACTAATATCATGTGTTTGATTCCATTTAAATCGGTAATTACTAATTTTTTACTTTTTGACGAAACTTTATCGTAATACTGATTAAAAACTTTAATGTCACTGAAGTAATATACTGAGTCTTTGTCTAGCTTCCCACTTTTAAAAGAGACTTTGATGTCTTCTATATATTTTTTCTGGATGTTCCAATTTCTTCTGGCAAAGTATCCAAAATTCGTCTTTTTCTTATTCTTATATGCAAAATAAGTAAGTTCTCGCCAATTGTGATTCGCATACTCAGGGAAGACATAAATAATCTTATTATAATATTTTGTTGCGAAGGTTAGCTCCTCTTGAGTGGTATCCATTTTGCGAATACTTTGAATATTATTTTTATTGTTAAAGGCCATAATTGTTTTGATTCCTGGATAAATGTCTACTATTTGAATGCAGCAAATAATAAAAATAAACATCATTGCGTATTTAGTTTTTAGCTGTTTGTAGATGATGATTATTGATCCTATAGATAGTAAGTAATATATTGGCCAAAAAAATCTAGCCGAAGCTCTGAAAGGTTTAGTAAGTGGTTTTAGGACTTCTGGCATATTATAGGTAAAGAACTCGCTACCTCCTAACCCAACTTTATTTGTTACAGCAAATATGAACAATAAAATTGAAAAACCAATTAGGACTTTAACTTTTTTGTCTATAAAATTAAATTTCTTTTTAATTCCAAAATATATACTTCCAACAATGCTTATAAGAAGTCCTAATCCAAAATAATTGAACCCTTCTATTAGGTCTCCCAACTGTAAAGCCTCGTAGGCAAAGAGATCGCCCGTGAGTTGAGACCAATTTAGGCTTCGACCAATTGGATTCATAAAAGAGAGGAGGTTTAGGCGATAACCTCCCCATCCTCCATGAAATACTTCGTCTGCTTGTACTTCAAAATAACCAAATATATACAATGATATGGACGAGAACAGAATCGTTACAGCTATATATCTGAGACATTTCTTTATATCTTGATTTATTAAGTACTCCTTTATATATGAAAAAATTGCTATACTTATTGTCATAGCAAACAAATATCCGTGTACAAGAATAGAAAATAATATTATTAAAAGCCAAGTTGTAAAACTTTGTTTTCTTCTTATATATAGGTAGATTCCTGCCAATATAATCCAGTGTGACATTAGATTTATATGTCCTGCTATAAATCTTTCTAGAACTATTGGGGACAAAAGTATTATTATTGTCAACATTATCTTAGAAAAAAGGTCGATCCCATAGTAAGTTAATATCTTGTTCATGAAGAAAGATGTAAGTAAAGTGGAGATAAAAATCCATAAACCAAAATATTGAAAGTTAACCGGTAATAAATTCGAAAAAGGTTTAAAGAGAATAGCTAAAATAGGAAGTGAATCGGTATATATGATTGTTGAGCCAACACCGGAACCATAATTAAATATTTTAAATAATGGAAATGAGAAAAATGTTTCACCTCTATAGAACGACCATCCTAAGAATCCATTATATGCGTCATCTGGAAGCCAATATATATTTTCAAAGTCAATAAGATGAAAACCAAAAATAAGATGAAATATTAAGATTGCAAGAGCTAACAGTAGAATAGTATCTTTCTTTTTTATAATTGAAGTAAGCATTATAAGATATCTTAGCTATTAATTAAATTGAGGGCAACAAGTTTGAATTAATTAGGAGCTTAAGTAAGTCTCCTATCAGAAATTAAGAATATCAAGTTTACTTGAAAAGAAACATATCCTCAATCTCAATGGTAGACGTACTAAAAATATCATTGAACTTATAAGAGACACACCTGAAAATGTTGTCGCTTCTATTATGCTAGGCTCGACGAAAAAAGATTTGAATTATTTGAAAAATGAATGAATTAGGCAAGATTATATATAGACCCTATTAATTATGAATTAACTTAATATTAAATCTTTATACTTTATAGTAGAATAACTCGAACCGGTTATATAATTATATGGAGGTTGGCTAGTAGTGAAGTATGCAAAATATTACTTAATAATTTTTTCCTTCTTTAGTTTCTTTTATTTTACAGGCGGCGCCCCAATTAATTTTATAAACAATGAATGGCTATCCCCAGGAGATTCAGGGTGGCACTGGATTAATTGGCTCTTTTTTAAAGAGACTCCTCTTTTACAATTCCCTATATTTGATAATTATAATTATGGTATGGAGCTCTCATCCTCTATAGCTATGAATGATTCCTTGCCAATTATGGCTATTATTTTTAAACCTTTTTCTGCATTTCTTCCTTTTGAGTTTCAATACTTTGGTATATGGATTTTAATCTGCTTCATCCTTCAAGGACAATTTTCGTTAATTCTTTTAAGAAGAATTACCAACAATGAGATTTTATCCTTTATGGGAGCTTGTTTTTTCGTTCTTTCACCACCCTTCCTATGGAGGCTGTGGGGACACTATTCACTTATGGCACATTGGCTTATAATATTTGGAATAATAATTTTTTATTCTTCAAACTTTAGATTTAAGAATTGGGCAATCTTACTAGTTTTGACTGCATTGGTTAACGCTTATATCTTAGCAATCGTACTCAGTTTGTTTATATTGGACTTAATATATAGAACATATATTAATGTGTTTAAAGCTAAAGAGTCATGGATTATCTTCTTTAAAGCCTTTGCCTTGCTTCTTTTTTCTTTATATGTTTTTGGTTACTTTTCTAATGGATTAAGCATAGGCAGTGGTGGCTACTCTTTATATAGGGCAAACTTAAATACTTTTTTTAATGACAATAAGCTTTGGTCTTATATAATGCCAGACTTAGGAACTATACCGAACGACTATGAAGGATTCGCCTTTCTAGGCATAGGAATGATTCTATTACTCGTTTTTGTGATTTTTGAGGTCTTTAAAAATAAACTCTTATTTAAATCATTATTTGAAAAAAGAAATGTATTCCTAGTATCTTTATCCTTGTTGCTTTTTCTTTTTGCTGTAACAAATAAGGTTACATTTGGTTCAACAGTATTATTTGAGTTTGATTTACCAGAGCTTTTCAAAGGACTTACTAGACCACTTAGGTCATCTGGAAGAATGGTTTGGCTAATTTTCTACTTACTGTATTGTGGAATATTCTTTGCTATCTCACGATCGAAACATATTAAGGTCTATTATTTCATTCTACCAATTTTATTGCTTATACAAATTTTTGATTCAGGCGTAGTGGCTGCAAACTTTAGATCAAAGTTGTCGGATACTAGAACTTATAATCTAAAACCTTATATTCTCAGCAAAGACCCGGAAAATATCGCTATAGTTAAAACTTTAAATTCTTTTTGGGAATCGCCCTTAATATCCCCTGAATGGGAAGTTCTTAGAAAAAACTATAAGACAATTGTATATGTGTATCCTAAAAATAGGCCTGCGGGGGCATATCCTTTAGTCCTTTTTGCAGCTAAGAACAAGTTGTCTACTAATTTTGGTTATTTTTCTAGATATAAGGCTTCGAAAAAGGAAGAAATCTATGCAGAAATAGATAAGGTTTTAGATAGTAATGGCTTTAATAAGGACTCAATCTATATCTTTGATGAATCTATAGAAGGTAAGTGGTTTTCAACTTTAGAAAAATGTCTTCCATCAGATTTATGTAAAACTATTGATGGGTATAGAGTTTTTGCCAAGGAGTTCAATTTTAAGTAATTTATTAATTTCACCTTTATGATATTATTGCACTATGAACGAAAATAAGGATTTATATTCTATAATTGTTCCAGTTCTAAATATTACTGATTCATTAGTTGAATTAACCAATAGGATTGATACAGTTCTCAAGTCCAGGAATTATTCTTTTGAGATAATTTTCATTGATGACGGTTCAACAGATCCTAATACTTTAGAAACAATGAAAAAGATTCAAGAGTCTAGTTTGATAGATGTCACTGTTATATCTTTTTTTAAAAACTTTGGCCAACAGGCAGGTATATTAGCTGGTATTAAGTTAGCCAAGGGAAATTATTTAATCACTATGGATGGTGACCTAGAGCACAGACCAGAAGATTTATTTTCTTTAATTGATAAACAAAAAGAGGGCAATTTTGATGTAGTCTTTGGAAATTTCAAAGAAAAGACGCATGGAGCAACAAAAAAGTTCTTTAGTTTTATCTATACTTCTATAGAAAGGAAAATACTGCAATATCCCAAGGGAACTAAAAGAAGCGCTTTTTGGGTAATGAAGAGGGCGGTAGGAGAGGAAGTTTTAAAGTTCAATACTTTAAATCCAAGCCTTAGCATTCTTATCATAAAAGTTACTAATCATATTGGGTCAGCGGAGATTGTTCAGGGTAAAAGAGGCGAGGGTGAATCAGCATATACAATACCGAAATTAATTTTTCTTGCCAGCTCATTATTTATTAACAACAGTGGAATTTTTCTTAGATCTTTTCTTGTTTTCGCCTCTATATCTTTCCTTCTTGTAGTACTTGGATTCTTTAGTCAAATATTCTTAAAAATTTGGTACCTATTTGCATTGACTTGCCTGATTCCGATAGTTTTAATAGGCTTTGCTATAGTTGGTGAATATTTATTTAGAATTATTCAAAATATAGAGAACCACCCCCTATACTCCATAAGAGAGATAATAAAGAAAGATTAGGGTGTTAGAAGTTTGTATCCATCAACTATCCTAGTTGTATCTGGATTATTTTGCTTGGTTATTCTCCATGACTCTTCGTGAAAGAAGACATAAAGGGATTCAGTATCAAAGTTATTTTCTTTTAGTCTTTCTAATAGCCTGAGATTATTCCTTTTAACACTTTCTTTGTTAACTCTCGAGAAATAACCAAAGTTAGTCTCAATCTTATTTTTAGCCGCAAAGTATGCTAACGGGAAATACTCTCTAGGGAATCTTGTTGGGACAACGTAGATTATCCTTTTGTACTTCTTTGCAAAAAAATCCCAATCAGCATGTTCAAGCTTTATGTTTTCTTTATATATCAAGGAGTGGCTGTTCTTGTCTTTATAGAACACATTTCTTACTTGTTGAAAAGTTGGTTGCATATCAATAAATTGAATTGATAAAAAAATAATAAGAATAGGGTATTTAAATTTATTGCTATATCGGTACAGCATTACAAATATAAAAATATAGATTAAATAGTAATTAATCCAGAAGAATCTTCCCGAGCTTCTAAAAGTTTTAGTAATAACTTTTGTAAATCTAGGCATATCGTATGAAAATAGCTCAGAATTCCCTAGATATATATTGTTAGAGATAGCATATAAAGTTATTAAAAAGAAGAAAATTAAGATTATTTTATTTACAGGTTTCTGAAGGGATTTTAAGACTTCATTAGAGTGATAAATGATTATTGGTGTAATGATTATAAGCATTAAGACTATTCCTGAACCCAAGAAGTTAAATCCTTCATAGTCCCCGAAACCTTCATTAATACTAGGTGTTTCAAGTTCTGGAAAGATTTGAGAGGCGCTCAATGTTACTTCAGCTCTAGGGTCAAAGAGAGCATTTAGATTCATCTTAAATTTTCCAAATCCGTGATTAGTAAATCCTCCACCTATCATAAAATATCCAAGTCCGTATAACAGTATCCCAAGAAATGCGAAATATATTAATAATGACTTGGCAACAAATTTCCCATCTTTATTCTCAAGATATTCTTTTGAGATTGCCATTAGGAACACTATAGATGTAAATCCAACATAGTATCCATGAACCAATGCAGATAGAGCTATAAGTAAGAGCCAATTCTTTATTTTAAAGTCTTTAAGCAGGTAAACATATAAAGTTAGCAGTATTATCCATTGTGAGGCAAGTGCTAAATGTGAAAAGAATAATTTATTTAAGAAGATTGGTGATATACAGAAAAACACAATTGATATCAGCCTAAATTTATTATCATCTATATAAATCTTAAGAATCCTATCCGCTATAATTGCTTGCAATGAAAAGGAGATTAAGATCCATAGACCAAAATATTGAAATTCGAAATCTAAAAAAGAATTAAAAAACTTAAATATTATTGCAAAAATTGGCAGAGAGTCTGTGTATATCAAAGAGCTACCAGTGTACAAACCAAAAGAAGTATTCTTTAGAAGAGGGAACTGTAGAATGTCTGTCTCACGAAAGAAAAGCCAACCTAATAAATGCTGTTGTGCATCACAAATAATAGGGCAATCTATAAGCCAGAATATGTTACCAAAGTTGACAATATCTAGTCCAACAATATATGTGAACAATATTATGCCAATAATTGCTGATAAGTATAAGTTAGTTTGTTTGTGTATCATTTATCAAATGATTAAAACATAGAAAAACTATTTTAAAAAGTTTTTGATTTCGACTTTCATATACGGAAAGGGAATCTTAAGAATATTGAAGATAAGTTTATTTAAGCGAATTTTGTATAAAAACTGACAAAATCTTCCTAGCAATCCATGCCTCTCTAGAAAGAAGTTGTCATGAGTAAACCTTTTAAATAGCCTATCGTGGATATTGTAATCAAAAGTACCTTGATAAGTATTATTTAAGAATTTCTTGACATGTCTGGCTTTAATAAAATTAACAGACTCCCAATTCCCTTGAATTCCTAAATTTTCCTCATAGTCCCTTATTTTTTTCTCAAATATTTTATAGGTTATATCTTTGTTTATTATGATGGGAATTATTACATGAGTCTCGTAAGGTAAATCATAAGTTGGACATAGAATGATGGATACTCCATTTGGGGTAAGAAGAGATTGTGTTTTTTTTATGTATGATTTCCAGCTCTCAACATGTTCACAAACATTAATAGAAAAAATTAAGTCAAATTTTTCATTTGTATCAAAGTCCTCTATTTTGGATTTTACAAATTTAACCTTATTTATTGAATCTAGTATATTGCTAAACTTCTCATAACTAGAGATGAATGGGTCAACTCCTAAATATGAATTCTTGGGAAACATATCAGAAAGCTCATTTAAAAGTAGACCAGGACCACAGCCAACCTCTAGTACTTTACCTTCTAAATCTTCCAAGTATTGCTTCATCTCACTAAAGCCAAAAATTGCCTCTCGCAATAAATAGATATCTCTATCTTTGGATGGAAGTAGATGAGCATATTTTTGGTATAGATAGTTAAATTCTAAATCTTTCATTTTTATCCTTTGATTATAATCATAATTAAGATTTTTTAAAGCAGAGTTTTAAGTTCTTGGAACACCTAGAATCTTAAAATTATCTAGTTCTTTTATTATAAAGCCGGAGTTCTTATAATTTTTATTTATATATAGCCACAATTTATCATCATAGATAAAATAGATGCTAGCTTTATCTAATTTCTTATCTAAAATAGCTTCAGTTAATTGTTGATTTACCTCCTTAGCACCTGCTTTGCTAATTCTCGAGAAATAGCCTGTATTTATTTTCATATTATTTTTTGCAGCAAAATGAGATATAGGAAAGTAATCTTTTGGTCTATTTTTTGTATATACATAGTTAACCTGTTCATAATTTTTTGCAATTATATCCCAGAAAGGATCCTTCATGGGGGAGGACCACTCTTCACTGCGATTATTGTAGACAGTAGGATTGTTAAATTTAGTACTAAAATATTCTTTTGCTTCATGTAAATCTAGAAATTGTACAATGACTATAAGGGATAATATTATTCTTAATGTCCTCTTCGTATAACTTCTCAACATAAAGACTAAAGAGCTTAATATTATTAAATAAAATAAAATCCATACGAATCTACCGGAACTTCGAAAAGTTTTAGTTAAGAATGTAAAGAAATCTGGAACTTGATAAGTGTAAATTATGTTTTCCCCAAGAGTTATATTATTAGACAATGCAAAGAAATATGCAGCGAATGAAACAATAATTATCGGATAATGGATTTTAAGGTTCCAAATCCTCTTTTGAGACTTTCTTGACACTATTGTGAATATAACGATTGTAATGAGTAGGAGGATTCCTACACCTGGAAATGCAAATCCTTCATATCCAGCTTCTGGTGTCGGTAAGTTATTTACAGTAACTGACCATATTTGATCAGGATCAAAGAAGCTATTCAAGTTTGCATTAAACTTGCCAAACCCTTTACCTCCAACACCTTTTCCAATCATAAAATAACCAAAGATAAGTAGGGAAGCCAATAATGACCCTAAAAATTTGCAAAAGATTATTCCTAAATTCTTTATATTATAATTTGGGCTTAACAATCTATGCTTAGCTAAATCCGCAATAAATATTCCAATCAACATAGCGCTAATGTAAGCATTGATAAGTAAGGATGTAATTATCAATATTGTCCAAGGCTTAAGGCTGGGCTCTTTAGAGGTTAAATATAATAAAAAAGCAAACAGTATTAGCCAATGCCCAAGTAGACCAAAATGACCATGAAGACGCCACAAGAAAGGAGGAAGCATTGTAAATAAAAGTCCACACAACAGAATGATTACTAAATCATCTGTAAAATTACTAAAAATCTTCATGGTGATGATTCCCTGAAGAATAAAGCAAATATATGTCCAAATCCCAAAATATTGGAATTCAAAGGGAATAAATTTAGAGAATGGTTTAAATATAATAGCCATAATTGCTAATGAGTCATTTAATACTAATGAAGATCCGAGCTCCAGACCATAATTAGTATTTTTAAAGATTGGAAAATTAAAGATTGATTGATTTTTATAGAATTGCCAACCTAACCAATGAGTTTCTGTGTCACTTGGAAAAATCCAGTCAATATAAAACGGATTTGCAAACTTTCCACCGGTAAAGTAAACAAACCATAATGTTACCAAGCAAAGGAAAATTAGATTCCTTTTAATTTCATCTGCCTTCATACGCATTTCCTAAATTTACAATTGATATCATATAAAAACAAGAAAAGGTTATTTTTATACTATTATTTTAATCTATCTACTCTATTATTAATATCAATGATGTTCTTTAATAAGCTTGTTTCTACTTTCTTTTATGTCGGGTTTTTGCCAAAGCTACCTGGAACCTTTGGTACACTGGCTGGTGCGATTTTGTATTTTTTTATTAATTCTGTTTATTATCCCACACACACTATAATGTTCGTTATAACAATTGCTATTATTATAGTTTCAGTTGTTACATCGCATTATTCAATCGAAATATTTGATTCAGAAGATCCTTTATGTGTTGTTATAGATGAAGTTGCTGGAATATTTGTTGCAATGCTTTTTATTCCTTTTTCTATTACTAACCTAGTAATAGCCTTCTTTTTATTCAGGCTCTTTGATGTTTGGAAACCATTATTCGTAAGAACTTTGGAAAGGCTTCCTGGAGGATTGGGTATAACCATGGACGATGTTGGAGCGGGTCTGATATCAAATCTTCTAATTCAAATTATGATTTATTAGTTACAATATATTTATGTTTCTTAATGAAGATATTTCTCGTATTATCGAAATGGCTTGGGAAGATAGGACACCATTTGAAGGAATTGATAAAGCTTATGGAGTAAATGAGAAAGAAGTAATTAAGATTATGAGAAAAAACCTCCGGTTAAGTTCTTTTATCTTATGGAGAAAAAGAGTTCGTAATAGAAAAACTAAACATTCTGCAATTAATTCAATTCAATATCTAAGACATCAATCCAAAATCCATAATAAATATAGATAATTTTATTTTAATACTATTTTGTTTATAGTTTTTATAATGGATTTGTTACATTATCTACAGAAGCCCTTTTCTAAGAACATTATAGCTGCAAGAGTTTTTTTTGCTTCGAACATAAACTTTTTTCTATTGCTTTGGCTAGGATGGATGCTTTTCCCTCTATTTCTAAGTGGCTTTGTATCAGACGATGCTTTTAATTCCCAGATTAAAGGGATATTGCTTCATTATAATATTAGTTTATTTGATCGGATAGTCTCAGAAATTAGCTATTGGCTAAGTCTAGGAAGATTTAACCCGTTAAATTGGATATTTTGGTATTCTTATTTTTACCTACTTCCTTCTTTACTTTTGTTTAAACTATTTGTTTTTTTTATCATTTACTTAAATCTGATTTATTTTGAAAAAATTCTTAAATTCATAACGCAATCAGGATCCTTTTCTTACTGTGTAGTTTTCTTATTGCCAATATTATTTCAATTTAGATATTGGCACGACCCCTTTTTAGCTTTTGCTTCTATACCACTTGCATGTTTATTATTTTTCTTTTCTTTGTACCTCTTGATTCGATACATCGAAACCGCAAAGACCACTTATTATTGGTATTATTTATTAGTATTCCTCATCTCTCTTTTGTGTTATGAATTATCTTATATAAGCCCGCTCTTTTATTTTCTTATTATATATCTTGAAAATAGATCTTTAAAAAAATCATTTCTATTAATTGCTACACCTATTGCTCTTATCCTTCTTCATTTTATGATAAAAGGATTTTTCACTTCAACTTCAGGGCTATACCCTGGGACAATGTTTAGCTTTAATTTCGGTAATATAATTGAGGCGTTTTATATCCAACTAATTTCAACTTTTCCTTTAACTTGGAAGCTTGCGGAAGGCTTCAGCAACCTTTCTTTTCTTAAAATTAACTTTTTAGATTTTATTGTTCCTGCGGTACTAACTGGCTTAGTAGTTTTTTTATTGTCAACATTAATTGCTAGCGATGAAAATATTAACAAATATAGATTAAGATCATTGATTACTTTTTCATTGTTACTAATCCTAGTACCTGCTTTTATAGTTGCTATATCTGGACATCAATCTGAACTAATAGAAGCAGGAATTGGCTATGGATACCTACCAGTATTTTTTCAATATTTTGGGTTAGCCTCATTAATTTTTACAATTATTAGGGCTATTAACCCCTCTGCAACTTTGTCAATAGGTATTTGGTTTATATTCTTTGTAATAATTTCTTTTACACGGCTTGAGAACTACCATGTTGTTCAGGAATCCAATATAGTCTACAAGTATCCCAGAGAATTATTAGAAGCTTCAATAAAGAAGGGAATATTGGCTGAGGTGACAAAAAATGATCTTATAATAATTGATAGCAAATATCCTTCTGATGATTCTTGGTTCTACTCTATGGTCACACAAAAAGAAATAAATGTTTGCTCCATCAATATTAGTTCTAAAAGTACGTCTATTTCTAAGAAAAACGCTGAAAGTTATAATAAGAAATTTGGTACTGATTCCTTTAGAAGAACTAAGTTTCCATATTGTTTAAACTACAGGAAATGGAACAATTTTTATGGACTTAGCTATCACAATTTTAGCGATTATAAGTCTGGACAAGTCATCTTTGCTACATTTGAAGACGTTAATAGGGACCAAGAGAATCAAAGATTTAAGTTTAAAAGATACAAAATATTCGATAAATTATCCAATAAAATTAGGAACAAAGTTGAGGGAAAATATTACGATTTTAATAAATTAAGGTCAATTGATAGGTCATCATTAGGTAATGGCTATTTTTATTTATTACCTTCTTTATTGTTAGAGGAGGTTTTTCTTTCTTTCTCGGGGCTCCATGCTGAGGAAGGAACTAAGGATAGTTATCTGAGATGGTCTTCAGGAAAATCAAAAATTATCATTACCAATGATAGTGATGAAGTTAAGAGTAGGGTGCTGAATTTTTCAATTGTAAGACCAAATAATGAAAACTTACCATTGCAGATTAAATATGATAAAAAAATCATTAAGGATACAGTCCAAAATTACAAACAATTTAGCCTAAAACTCTTACTTGAACCTGGAGAAACTATTATTGAAATATCATCTGAACTACAAAGCCTAAACAATGGTGATCCAAGGGAGATAGTATTTGGCGTTGTTAACTATGCCTTATACGTTAGTAAATAAATTTTATTCTATTGCATAATATGGCACTCTTAATATTATTAAAATATTTAAGATATAGTGAGTTTTGAGCATGGCTAAAAGTGCATTATTAATTGGGGAAAAAAGTGATATTGGGGCCACAATTAAGACCTATTTAAAGAAAGAAGGTTATGTTGTTACTGGCACTACATCTAGTACTTTAGATTT
>JABILG010000010.1 GCA_018654605.1 bacterium | reverse complement strand
GGGTGGAAGACGGGATTCGAACCCGCGACCCCCGGAACCACAAACCGGTGCTCTAACCAACTGAGCTACATCCACCATGTAAATTTACGCCAGGAGGGATTCGAACCCCCGACCTAAGCATTAGAAGTGCTTTGCTCTATCCAGCTGAGCTACTGGCGCTCAATTAAATCGGGGTGAGAGGGCTCGAACCTCCGACCCCCTGTTCCCAAAACAGGTGCGCTACCAACTGCGCCACACCCCGATTTAAAAAATAGATTATACGATGAAATATAAAAACAACAAGAAAACTAATTTTTAAAGAAATTTTCATTCAACCTAAAAATACCATGGTACTGACCTTTTTTCTCTATCAAATCAGCATGAGTACCCTTTTCGATAATTTTTCCATCTTTTAAAAGTATTATTATATCATCATCCTTAATTAAATTTAATCTATGCGCTATTACAATAGAAGTTTTATCCTCAATATTTCTTAGATAATCCTTAACATCTCTTTCGAGGTCTAAATCTAAGTTAGAGGTGGCTTCATCCAGCACTATCAATTGAAACGGTCTACCCATCATCATCTTTATATTCTGAATTTGTTTTTCACCAATTGACTTCAATTCTTTAATATTATGAAAATCATTCTTATCCGGGACATTGTTGAACAATGGAGTATCTTGCATTATTACTGAAAAATTACTCCTTATACTTTCTATACTGAAAGCCTGCAACGGTGAGTCGTCAATTAAAATCTCTCCTCTTTGTGGCTTATAAAAACCCAACAGTAGATTCAATATTGTTGTTTTTCCTGAACCTGTTGAACCAATTAAGACAAAAGATTCCCCATTTTTAATCTCTAAATTAAAATCTTCTAGAACCCAGTTATCTTCTTCATATGAGAACCAAACGTTCTTAAACACAATAGATTTAAAGTTACCATTAAAAATTTTCTTTCCGTTCATCTCACTGCTAACATTTACAATGTTGAATAAATTCTCACTTGCCGCTAAAGCAGATTGTAAAATATTATATTTATCAGCCAAATCTAATATTGGTTTAAACATCATTCTAAGATAAAAAAGTACGGCTAATAATTCACCTATAGTCATAGCTGACTCAATAACTTGATGTGAGCCTACCCATATTATTACTCCTGCGGTAAAGACTGTGGTAAATTCCACAAAAGGTCTAAACATTGCAAAGGTATACATCTGGTCCAAGTTGGCTTTATAATTGCTATCGCTATAGAATGAAAATCTTTTATAATTCAAGTCTTCTTTGTTGTACATTTTTAGTAATGTAATAGCTCTAATAGACTCGTTAATAAAAGAGTTAAGCTGTGCAATACTTTTTCTCAGTTTTGTATAAACTTTTCTTAACTTTACTCTATATAATAAGGCAAGGAATATAACAAAAATGTTTATTCCTAATATTATTATTCCTAAGAATGGATTGAAAGATATGATTAAGAACAAGACCCCCACAACTACAAGAAGATCTTTTGTAAATTGTACCAAGACGTTTGTATAGAATTCGTTTAGCGCATTTATGTCATTTGTAACTCTAGTTGTGATTCGTCCAACGTCGTTGGAATCAAAGTATGATTGAGGAAGCTTAAGTATATGACGAAAGAGTGACTGTCTTATATTAAACATGATTTTTTGTCCTGAGATATTTAATATATAACTAAATAAAGAGCTAAAAATAAAAATAACAGCAATAAAAAAGAGAATACTGTATGCGTTGGATTTAATTATATCTTGGGTTATTCCACCAGACAAAATTCCATCAATAACTTCTTTAATTTTGTATGGTATCAACAATTCAAAGTAAGCTACGATAATCATTGAAGCAAAAGCCAATAAGAGCCAAGATACATATGGCTTGGCAAACCGAACAAGCCAAACAGTAATACTTCTATCTTTATCCATGAGGAGACACTCTCTGCTTGGGTAGAATTTTCTGCACATTCATAAGATCTAGAAATAAACTACTATTTTTTATTAAGCTCTCAGCATTCCCTGCCTCTACTATTGAACCCTTATCTAAAACTAAAATGTTATCCAGACTATATACTGTTGAGATTCTCGATGAGACTATTATTAGAATTTTATCTTTATAGTGAGATTTAATATTTTTAATAATATTAAGCTCAGTCTCTACATCCAAGGAAGATAATGTGTCATCGATGATGAGGACTTGGGGTCTTTGATAAATAGCCCTTGCAATAGAGAGTCTTTGTCGTTGTCCTCCGGAAAGAGACAATCCTCTCTCTCCTACAATTGTATCTAGGCCATCGGGCATTTCTTCAATATCCCTCAAAAACCTAGAAACTCCTAATGAAATTAGCCCCCTCTTTGTATCAAAATTCTCACTAAAAAAACTTAGGTTATCTCTTATTGTTCCCGAAAATATTATTGGTTCCTGAGGGACATATAATATCTTTGATCTTATAGAAGATTTATTTATTAAATTAATATCTATATGATTTATAAATAAGTTGTCTGCCTTGTTAAACTTTAGCATAAGACTAGTTAAAGATGTTTTACCTGAGGCAGTTTTTCCTGTTATACCTAGGGTCGTTCCCTTATCGGCTTTGAAAGCTATGTCTTCCAAAAAAGGTTCATCATTATAAGAAAAGTTAAGACCTCTAAATTCAATACTTTCAATATCTTCAATGGATTTCAATGATTCCTCATCTAACTCTTCTTCTTGTTTCATCACTTCATTAACTCTTTCTAGAGAAACATTCCCTCTTTTTAGCCAATCGACGGCTAGGCCCATTGCTATTACAGGCCAGCTAAGCATTGTCAAATACAACATGAGAGTTGAGAATTCACCTAAACTAATTCTCTTGATTAAAACAAGATTGCTACCGAATAATATTAGTACGAATATCGAAATGCTAGTAAAAAAAGTTACCAAGGGTTGGTATCCTGCCCAGAGCTTTATTAAGTTCATATTTTTAGACTCATAATCCTTACTTCTTAGATGAAATCTTTTAATCTGGCTACTTTCATCATTAAGAGCTTTAATAGCTTTAATTGAATAAATAATCTTTCTTGCCTCTTCTGTAAGTTCAGAGAAAGACCTCTGAACATTTAAAAATAAACTTTCTATCTTTTGACCATATTTCACTATCAAGAATGAAACTAAGACGAAAGGGATAGCCGCATAAAGAGTGAATTCAACCGATATAGAAAACATTGAAGCCAAAATAAATAGTAGCAGGAGTATTCCATCATACGCTACAACAATCCCAAAACCGCAAGCCATTTTTATTTGCTCAATATCATTTACCCCTCTAGCCATTAAATCACCGGCATTATTTTTATTAAAAAAAGACATCGGTAAGATTTGGAGCTTATAGAAGTATTTGTCTCTGAGATCTTTCTCAATCTTCCTAGACGTACCAAGCAGAAAAAATCTCCATACAAATCTAAACAAAGCCATCAAGATTCCACAAAGAATGAGATAAAAAGCGGATTTATTGATAAAATCAGAAGAATTATAGTTAGATTCTGACAATTGAGTAATTACGCTGCCAATAATCTGTGGCACCATTAATTGCAATGCATCTACCGCAGTTAGACCCATTAAGCCAAAGAATATTTGCTTCTTATGACTTTTAAATAAGTTAACTATTGAATTACTTTTCATAATATTTCAAAAAAAAACTATATCATAGATTATAAAGGAAAAATTTGTTAAAGTTCCTAGGAGAAAAAAATTAATATGGATTTAGGAATAGCATTACCAATTCTAGCAAACATTGATGTGAAAGATCAGCTGAATATTGCAATTAAAGCTGAAGAGTTAGGATTCAAGTCTGTTTGGGCAAGTGATCACATAGTGATACCCGAGGAATGGAAAGGTCGCTTTTCCGATATATTTCCTGATCCATTTATCATATTGACAGCAATATCACAGAATACTAATAAAATTAAAATAGGAACTAGTGCAATAATCTTACCTTATAGAAACCCTATTATTGTAGCTAAAATGTGTTCAACACTAGACCATTTTTGTAATGGTAGATTAACATGTACTGTTGCGCCTGGTTGGATGAAAGAGGAATTTGACGTACTCAACGTTCCTTATGATAGAAGAATTAATAAAACAGTTGAATACGTTAAAATATTAAAATCTCTATGGGAAAATGACCCAGCAGATTTTAAAGGTGAATTCTATTCCTTTAATAAAGTTTCATTTCAACCTAAGCCCATACAAAAGCAATTGCCTGTGTGGATGGGTGGTAATCATGAAAGAGCAATCGAAAGATCTATTGACCATGCTGATGGGTGGCAACCAATTTGGTTTAGCTCCGATGAACTTGAAATAAAAATGAAATATTTGAATGAGTATGCCGAAAAAAAAGACAGAGACCTAACTAACTTTGACATTTCTCTTAGAAACAGAATTAGAATCATCTCCAAAGATAGAAAAGATACCGAAAATCCTCCAACAGCACTAATTGGAGAAAAGAATGAAGTTTACGAAAAGATTTTATCTTATACTAATCTGGGAATTAAAGAAGTTGTTTTGGATTTTATTACACCCGATAAGGATGAGATAATTGAAACATTAGAAATCCTAGGAAAAGAATTAATCCCCGAACTATAGTCTATCCTCTTAATTTATTTAATAACCCTGACCAATATCGAGCCCAATATGTTCCTTCGGCTAAACCTTTATGTTCTTTTTCGGCATATTCTATTGCTTCATCATTTCCATTAGTAAAAAGCTTAAGTTGCTCCGCAGCAGCTTCTAGTTCTTCGTCACTTATCTCTATATCATCCAATGCTGTTTGAACAAACTTGCCAACTTCCAACAGCGAATGCTCAAGATTGTTCTTATTTTTCTCTATTTCTTCAGACAACTTAACCGAATCCTGACCTAAGACGACTTTTGCTTTAGCAATTCTCGTTAGATATTCGTCTACCGATTTGACTGTTCTAAGTGTATTATCTAGCTCTTTAACTAAAGTTGTAAGCTGCCTTGAGTCAGACATGTTTTCTCCAATTTGTTTTTGCTTCGATAATTCTGACATATTTATTTCTCCTATTAAATTAATTATCAGTTTATTTTCTATACACTACTATACCAGGCTTGTTTTTGATGTAGTCTAAAAATTCGACATCGATAACCTTTTTGATTCCTGGAGAGCTTGAAGCATGCCGAAAAAATACTCCCCTCTTATTTTTTATTAAAATTCCAACATGAGATACATCTAGACCCTTAATGTCGGTGTAAATCCCTATATAGTCTCCGGACTTTAGATTATTTAAATTACTCTCTTTAATTAAATCAGGTGGAATATATCTAATATGGACTCTTCTAATAGGTATTCCATCAAGAAAAAGCTCACCATTTGATTTTAAGTTTAAGTTCTTCAAAACTCTAATTGATTTTCCTGGCAGAATAGAGTCAGTTGCATCAACAATCCCTTTTACATTTTGAGACCAATCATAAAAAAAATGGTTTCTATTTTTAAAACTAACAATTCCATCCTTGTATCTCACATTTTGAAGTTTATTAATAAAATTATAATAATCTTTAACCTCAATTAATGAATGGACATAATCAATATAGGTATAGCAATCCATCTGATTAAGGTTAATAGTAAATATCTCTTTATTATTATCGTCACCTGATAGTGTATTTGCTTTATAAGGGGTTCCTAAAAATGCTGCAGAAAAATAGGCATGCCTTAGGCTTATATCATCTGGTCTTTTAAGTATCAATTCACTTACTTCTTTTTTAAAGTACTGATATTTAACCTTAGCTGAGTAATATGTTCCAGATTGAGCAAAGTTAAAACCAAAAAGAAGAATAACTACAATAAGGGAAACTATAAGACTATATTTTCTTTCTTTTTTGTATCTCAAATGACGCTCTTTTAAGACTTTCATAATTTATCTTAATTGTATCACTAAATTGAACTGCTAAATTAAACATTGTGTCTATATCGGCCCCATTAAAGTCTTTTAATAAGCTTTGCAGCTCCTTCTTTGTTAAAGATAGCTCTATCCCTTTGAGCTTCTTTTTTATATCAAAAATTGTGGCTATCTCTTCAATCGTAGGATTCTTTGTTTCCAATAATAGATCAAATCTTCCTGATCTTAACAACGCTCTATCTATACGGTTAATCTTATTAGTGGCTGCAAGAACTACAACGTTACTTAAACTCTTAAAGCCATCCATCTCTAAGAGTAATTGGCTTATTAGTCTATGGGAACTTGAGCTATTAGCATCTTCTGACATAGGACAAATAGAGTCTATCTCATCAATGAAAAGGATTGAAGGTGAAACTTGTCGAGCTTTATTGAAAAAATCCTTAAGTTGTTCTTCAGACTCGCCTAAATATTTTGAAATTAACTCGGGTCCTTTAATAGAAATAAAATTCATTCCGCTTACGTTAGCAAGAGCTTTTGCCAACATTGTCTTACCGCTTCCAGGTGGTCCAAAAAGCATTATGCCTTTTGGCATTTTTTCTCTATACTTATTGGTCTTTATAGGATTGATAACAACTTTTGTGAGTGTTTCTTTAACATCCTTCAAACCACCTATTTCATCCCACTGAACCTTGGGTGTTTCAATAAAAATTTCTCTAATAGCTGACGGTTCAATTCCATTAATTGCCTCAATAAAATTTGCATTTGAGATTGTAATAGACTCTAATAAATCAAAATTAACAGACTCCTTAGTAGTTAAAGCTTGTACGGATATCAAAGCGGCGTCCTTGCACAACATCTCAAGATCAGCTCCAACAAATCCAGACGTAGCATTAGAGATTTCATCTAGATTAACGTCACCGCTTAAGGGCATCCCCCTAGTGTGGATTTCTAATATTTCCTTTCTAGCAGGGAGACTAGGTGCATCTAATACTATTTCTTTATCAAATCTTCCAGGTCTTCTTAAAGCAGGGTCAATGGAATTAGGCATATTAGTCGCAGCTAAAACTATAACCTTACCTCTATCTTTCAATCCATCCATCAAAGCAAGAAGCTGCCCAACTATTCTTTTTTCCACTTCACCGTGAACCCTATCCCTCTTTGGAGCTACAGCATCTATTTCATCAATAAAGAGTATTGAAGGTTGCTTGTCGGAGGCATTTTGAAATATCTCCCTAAGCAAAGCCTCACTCTCACCATAAAACTTTCGAACAATCTCAGGACCATTCACTAGAATAAAATTGACTCCACATTCTTGAGCTATTGCTCTAGCAAGCAGAGTCTTCCCAGTTCCAGGAGGTCCAACCAGTAACAATCCTTTAGGTGGCTCTATACCTAGTCTGGAAAAAATTTCAGGGTGCTTAAGTGGAAGCTCGACCAAATCTTTAACCTTTTTTAACTGCTCTTTTAACCCACCAATATCACTATAAGTTGTTATTTTCTTTTGTTGAGATTCGACATTCAGTCTTTTAATATCTATTTTTGTTTTCTTATCAACAACTGAGGGAGAGGAAGGATTAGTGGAAACAACCTTAAATTCTTCAGCTTTATTTCCTGGCAACTTAAGTTGGAGCTTGTCTCCAGCAGTTACAACAACGCTATTTAACTGAGTCAAGAGAATTTTAGTATCATTCATAAACAATAGAGATTTAGGATTGGTTGGGCTTAGAACAATTTTATTTGTAGCCAACAGTTCAACTTTCTTAATAATAACTTTTTCATTAATTGAAGATTGTATGTTCTGCCTGGTAAGGCCATCAATCTTAATAGAGTCATCTTTCTCTAAATCCTCTTTATTCATAGGCATAATCCTTATTGCTGACTTTCTTTGCCCGCATATTTCTACAACGTCATAAGTCTCTAGTCCCAGCTGTAACATCTTCTTTTCTGAGATTCTTGCAAAACCCTTACCTGCATCTTTAATACCTATATCTTCAATAATGAAGTCAATACTCATATTCCAATAGATTACCAATGGGTTATAATAGTTCAAGCAACTAATATTAAATTGATATAAAAAATGAAAATAAATTCAATCTCTCTTAAAAATTTTAGAAATTACTCACAATCCAAAATTGAACTAAGCCCAAGGATTAATTTGTTTTTAGGCAACAATGGTCATGGAAAAACTAGTCTATTAGAAGCTGTCTGGATTTGTGTCAATGGAAGGTCTTATAGAACAGCTAAAAGCAAAAACGTGATTAATTTTTCTAATAAAAGCGCTGAAATAGAAATAAGAACTACAAACAACGACTCTATAAATGAAATCAAAGTTCAGATAACGGAAAACAAAAAGAAATTCCTAGTGAATGATAAAAAAAATAAAAATCGTTCAGAGTTAAAAAAAATACTTGCTACGGTTTTAATAGATAGAGAATTTAAAGAAAATTTAGAGAAATCTTTTAGACCACGCAGGCTTATATTAGATTCTATAATGTCTAATATAAGTCTTAGTTTCAGTAAAAAGCTCCAGCTTTATTCTGAAGAAATAAAGAGAAAGAATGAGATATTAAGAACAAGTAAGAATGACGACATCTTAGACTTTATTGATGTAAGATTATTAAATTTATCACACTCTCTATCAAGCGAAAGAAGTTTGTGGCTGTCAAGAATCACGAATATAGCAGGCAAGGTCTTGAGGAAACTTGCTCCTAAGAACTCATTGGATCTTAATATTAAAAGTGACTCTTTAGATTCTGAGAGTTTAAATAGTGCCCTAAAGTCGAACAGAATTAAGGAAAAAATCACTGGGAAGTGTCTAGTTGGTTCACACAAAGATCAGATATCTTTTATTCTTAATGGCTTCGATGCCTTTGAATTTGGTTCTGAGGGTGAAAAAAAAAGCGTCTCTATGGCGTTAAAAATTTCTGAGATTTTACTATTGAAAAAAGTTAACAATGACTTTCCTATAATACTAGTTGATGAGATAGGCAGCGAGTTTGACCAAAAGAGATTCAACTTCTTTTATACTTTTATTACAAGTCTTGAAACTCAATGCTTTATCACGGCAAATAATAAAAGCGTATTGGACATAAATAAGAGTAAAGATTTTTCTATTTTCTCTATTATTAATGGAGATTGTAAAAAAATAAGTTAGATTTAATCTATGTTAAAAAGAATCAGAGAAGATTTAAAGCATTTTATCAAAAGTAAGAATAAGCTTGGATCAAATGTTATTAGAACTATAATTTCAAATATCACGAATGAAGGATTAAAAGATTCTGCTACAGACGAATCAATTATAAATATAATAAAGAAAGAAATAAAGAAACGTAGAGAAGCAATAAAGTTGTATTCTACAAATAATCGAGATGACTTAGCTGAGATTGAGGCAGAAGAGCTTTCTATTCTAGAATCGTATCTTCCTGAACAAATATCAGAGCAAGACCTAAAGAAAGGTATGGAAAGAATAAGAGATAGCCTAGAATCTGAGGGTAAGTTAAATATGGGCGAGCTCATCAAAGCCTCTATAAAAGAATTTTCATCTAGTGCTGACAATTCCATGATTAGTAAAATTGCAAAAGGACTAACAAGCTAAGCTAGGAAATATTATAGGAGAGGCAACCATGGATTGGAACCTAAAGGATTTATATAAAAGCCCAGATTCAAAAAAGATTGGTTCAGATTTTACAAAATTAGATTCTAAATCAAAGAAGTTTAATAAAAAATATAGGAACAGAATCTCAAATTCTTCCTCACCAAAATTAATCTTTGAATCTCTTGTAGAGATCGAAAAGATATATGAGGGCTTAGGAAAAATATCATCATATGCATCATTATTATTTGCTGCTGATACGGACAATGAAAAATATTCTAAGTTTTATCAGAATGTCTCAGAACGTTCCTCAGACATAAGAAAAAACTTAATTTTTTATTTCTTATCATGGAATAAAATCTCTGAAAAAAGAGCTAAGGAGATATATTCTAATCCAATACTTAGGAAGTATTCTCACCTGTTAAAGTCAGAGAGAAAATATAAAAACTTTATGCTAACTGAGCCTGAAGAAAAGATTTTAGATAAAAAATCAATCACATCCTCCAAAGCGTTTAATAGACTTTTTGATCAAACTTTAAACAATCTTAAGTTTGAAATGAAATTAAAGAATAAAATATCTGTTCTTACTGAGACAGAAGTCTTATCCCTACTATATGATAAGGACAGGAAAATAAGAAAATCTGCTGCCAAAAGCTTAACTATAGGTTTAAAGTCTGAAAGAAAGCTCTTAGCTTTTATATTCAATCAAATCTTAACTGACTCTAAGATTACTAACGAAATTAGAGGTCACAAAACCCCTATGTCTGCAAGAAATCTCTCCAACGAAATCTCAGAAAAAACTGTCCAAGCTTTAATTGATACTTGCAATAAATATAATAAAGTTCCTATAAGGTATTACAAATTAAAAAGTAAGATTTTAAAAATAAAAGACTTTGCAGATTATGATAGGTATGCACCGTTAGGGCAGTCAAATAGAAAATTCTCTTTTTCTGATGCAAAAAAGATTGTACTTGATTCTTTCAATGAATTTTCCCCTCAAATGGGTAAAGTTGCAGAATTGTTTTTTGATAATAATTGGATAGATTATAAGCTTAGAAAAGGTAAAAGAGGTGGAGCTTTTAGTCACTCCTGTGTCCCCTCTGTTCACCCGTACATATTAATGAATTTCACTGGAAAAATAAGAGACGTAATGACACTTGCTCATGAGCTTGGTCATGGGATACACCAATACTTGTCTAGGAAGAATGGATATTTTCAGCAGAATACTCCTCTTACCACGGCTGAGACTGCCAGTGTATTTGCCGAGATGCTTGTATTTACGAAGCTCCTAAACAATGAGACAAATAAGAAAGAAAAATTATATTTGATTTGTTCTAAACTTGAAGATATTTTTGCTACAGTGTTTAGGCAGATAGTTATGACTAATTTTGAGCTTGACGTCCATACAAAATGCAAAAAAACTGGTGAGCTATCATCTGATGATTTTGACAAAGCATGGACTAAGGCAAACTCAAGAATGTTTGGGAATTCAATCGAAATATCAGAAAACTATAAATCGTGGTGGATGTATATTCCTCACTTTATTCATTCTCCTTTTTATTGCTATTCATATTCTTTTGGAGAACTGCTTGTACATGGGCTTTTTGCTAAATACAAAGAAGATAATAAAGGTTTTGTCAAAAAATATATTGAACTTTTATCGTCAGGTAGTACTAATTCACCAGAATCTTTAGTTAAAAAGACTGGCTTAGATATTACAAAGAGTGACTTCTGGGAGAGTAGTATGTATCTGATGAATGGTCTTTTAAAAGAAGCGGAGAATATTTTCTACAAAAAATAAAAATTTTAACTTATGATTAAAATATCAAATGGAACAAAAAAAGGATACAGATTAAAAGTCCCTAACAATAATTTGGTTAGGCCTAAGACTAGTAAAGTTAGGAAAATGATTTTTGACATCCTCTTTTCAGTAGAAGGCAAAGAAGTACTTGATATCTTTGCTGGTAGCGGTTCTCTAGGAATAGAGTCATTAAGTTTAGGAGCCAAGTTTTCCACCTTTATAGACAAAAGTCCCACTTCTATTAATTGCATAAAAGACAATTTGCTGAAGTGTGACTTTGTAAGTCAATCAATAGTTATCAACAAGGAGTTTAAAGAAGGTGCCAGAATGCTAATAAGGGAGAAGAAAAGATATGATTTAATTTTTATCGATCCTCCTTATTCGTATTTTGATGACAAAACACTTAATGGTATTATTAGAACGGCATTAAAGTTATCATCTCCAGGTGGAGTCATTGTTTGTGAACATCCTAAAAAGGAAAAGATTATATTAGATGTCGAGAATAGAGTGAAAGAATATAAAGATAAATTTATAACATTTTGCTGGCAAGATTAGATATGAAAAAATCTGTAATTTATCCCGGAAGTTTTGATCCCCTGACTAATGGTCATGTAAATATAATTGAAAGAGCAGCAAGGTGTTTTGATGAAGTTATTATTGGAGTAGCAAAGAATTCTTCTAAGAATTCAATACTTACTCCAGATGAAAGAGTCTATATATTTAAAAAACTATTCAAAAATAAGAAAAAAATCATCATTGATCAGTTTGAAGGATTATTGGCTGAATATGTGAATAAAAAGAAGATTTATACTATTTTAAGAGGGATGAGAACTGTTCAGGATTTTGAATATGAGCTTCAAATGGCGACATCTAACAATAAACTTAATAAGAAAATAGAAACTATATTCATGGTTGCCGATGGAAACTACTCGCATATTAGCTCCTCTCTTATAAAAGATATAATTCGTTTAGGTGGAGATGCAAGTAATTTTATTCCCAAGATCGTTGAAAAAGAACTGAGAAAAAAACTATTAAAAAAGGGGTAAGAAAAGATGAAACTTTCTAAACTGGCCAGAACCCTTAAGCCTTCTGCTACACTTGCTATTACAGCCAAAGCAAAAGAATTAAGATCTAAAGGTGTTGATATTATCGGATTTGGGGCGGGTGAACCTGATTTCGATACACCTGAAAATATAAAACTAGCCGCAAAAGAATCAATCGACTCTGGATTTACAAAGTACACTGCCGCAGGTGGGATTCCGGAGCTTAAGGAAGCTATTAGGAATCGCATCTTAACTGACTATAAAATAGAATATAAAAACAATGAGATTCTTATTGGTTCTGGGGCCAAACATGTTTTATACAATCTCTTTAATGTTTTAGTTGATAAAGGTGATGAAGTCCTAATACCTGCACCATATTGGGTTTCATATCCTGAACAAGTCAAAATCTCTGGTGGAACTCCAATCATACTTAACACAACACAAGAATGTGGTTTTAAAATTACAAAAGAACAAATTAAATCTAAATGTACCGAGAAGACTAAAATACTAGTTTTAAACTACCCTTCTAATCCCACAGGTTCTACATACACAAAAGAAGAACTTTTAGAAATTGCTGCTGTGGCAAAAGAAAAAAACTTAATCGTACTATCTGATGAAATCTATGACAAAATAATATATTCAGGAGAACAACATGTTTCTTTTCCACAATTAAGCCAGGACGCAAAAGACAGAACTATATTAGTAAACGGTGTATCAAAGACATACTCTATGACAGGCTGGAGAATTGGATATGCTGCAGGAAATTCTGACGTAATATCTGCAATGAATAACTTATCTGGACAGTCTACTTCGAATCCTACTTCTATATCCCAGAAAGCTGCTATAGAAGCGTTCTCGGGCAGCCAACAAAAGGTTAGTGAAATGCTCATTGAGTTTCGTACCAGGAAAGATTTCATTTCATCATTCTTAAACAATATCAAAGGTGTAAAGTGTTATATACCGATGGGTGCATTTTATGTTTTTCCTGATATCTCTTATTATTTTGGCAAAAAGTTTAAAGGCAAGACAATTTCAAACTCAATAGAACTAACTGACTTCCTACTTAATGAAGGAAAAGTGGCAGTTGTTCCTGGAATTGAATTTGGATCTGACAACCATATAAGAATTTCCTATGCTACTTCAATGAAAGATATAATTGAAGGGACGAAAAGAATTAAAGAAACCTTAGAAAAATTATAATCTTGGTTTTTTATTCAACTGAACAAGTCGTCAGTATCAAGATTTTACCTTTGGAGCCGAAGGGGGTCGAACCCTCGACCTCTTGAATGCCATCCAAGCGCTCTCCCAACTGAGCTACGGCCCCTTGTTTAATATGTAGATATAATTTGTTAGAATATATCCAAGTTACTATTAATTCAATTTAGTATTATGAAAAAAGTTAATGTTGGCATAATTGGTTTAGGCACTATTGGAAGTGGTGTATATAAAATATTAAATCAAAGAAAGTCTAAAATTAAAAAAGAATATCATATAGAAATAGATATTAAGAAATGCTGTGATATTTCGGAGGCTAGTAGGAAAAGATTAAAGATACCGAAGAAAAACTTTACTAAAGATTATAATGACATAACAAGTTCTAATGAAATTGATATTGTGATTGAACTAATAGGTGGAACAAACGTAGCCTATGCTATTTCCAAAGAAGCCTTAAAAAACAAAAAGAATCTTGTTACAGCCAATAAAGCACTATTGGCTCATAAGGGCAGAGAATTAAGGAAACTATCTACCGCAAATGATGTGTCAATTGGATACGAAGCAAGCGTAGGAGGGGGTATACCAATAATTAATTCTATAAAGGATTCAATATTGGTAAACAATATTACTTCTTTCTGGGGAATATTAAATGGAACTTGTAACTATATTCTAACTCTAATGTCAGAAGGTATAGATTTCTCTAAATCTCTTACTATGGCACAAAAAGAAGGTTTCGCTGAGGCGGATCCAACTCTCGATATCAACGGTAAAGATACCGCTCATAAGGTAACCGTTCTATGTCAGACATGTTTTAACTTGAATCTAAATGTAAACCAAATATACACCCAAGGCATCGAAGATATTTCCTCATATGACATAGAAGTTGCTAAAAATCTTGGATATGAGATAAAACTATTGGGCATAAGTAGGATTATCAACAAAGAACTAGATGCCAGAGTTCACCCCACTCTAATTTCAAAAGAGAGCCCCTTAGCTAATGTAGAAAATGAATTCAATGCTATTTTAGTAAATTCTAATAATCTTGGTCCCTTCATGGGTTATGGATATGGTGCAGGAATGCTTCCTACAGCATCCGCAATAGTAGCTGACATTGTTCGGGTGTCTTCAAGTGCAAACAATCAATCCAACTTGCAACCCGAACCCAAGCTTAGTCTCAAAAAGTTTGAAAACGTTAAATCCAAATTTTATTTAAGGATAATGATCAAAGATATACCAGGTAACCTTGGGAAAGTTACTAGTATCTTAGGGAAATACAAGATTAATATTGACAAAGTAATACAAAACAATATCAGCAATAAGTTAAAAGTAATTCCTGTAATAATTCTGACTAAAAGTTTGGAGCTTAAAGTTTTAAATAAGGCCTTAAGTACAATGACAAAAAGTAAGCTAATCCAGAGAGGGTCTCTGATAATTCCTGTTGAGGACTTTGCATAGAATATTGGATATTAATTTTGAATCTATTATTTTAGAAAATATAAGAGAGGGAATACTCCTCTTAGACAAAAACCTAAATTTTTTATTTATAAACCAAGAAGCTGAAGATATACTTGGAAAATCTAAGAAATTCCTAAAAAAAGAGAGGAATATTAGTGCAATAGACAAAGAGATTGTTAAATTAATCAAAGAAGTTAAGAAAACACATAAAACTAAATTTGTAAGTGAAGTTGTTATTGTAGACTCATTGGGAAATGAAAATATAAGCTCAATTTATCTTAAACCAATCTTTAATTATAGTAAAAAAAGACAGACTATAGAATATATACTCATCCAATTTGCAAACTTAGAAGGTATTACCTTCCTAAATAAGAAGTCAAAATTTGAAGATGAGGAAAAATTGATGAGTCAGCTATTCTATGGTTTAGCACATGAAATTAAGAATCCTTTGGCTGGGATAAAGGGTGCAGCACAAATTGTAAAGACCATAAAGAACAAAGATACTACAAGCAAGGAATGCATGGATATAATAGAAAAAGAAGCAACACGACTTGAGGGTCTCGTTAATACTTTCAAATATCTTCAGCCTCACTCAAATAATAATTTTAAAATAGTAAAAATTAACAAGGCTATTGATGACACAGTTGAGCTCTTGTCTAAGACGTCTTCGAATAAGAATATTAGACTTTTCTTTAACTATGAAGATGAATCAGTAAATGTTTTAGCAGATGAAGGTCTTCTAAGAATCGTAATGCAAAATATCATGCAAAATTCTTACGACTCAATAAAAGATACTGGAGAAATAAGAATTACAATTAAAAGAACTAAGAATTTTAAATTAAACAACAAGAATCTAATACAAATAGAAATAAAAGATACAGGTAAAGGAATAAGTAAAAAAGATTTAAATATGATATTCCAGCCTTTCTACTCTACTAAGAAAAATGGGCAAGGGATAGGGTTATTTTTAAGCCAAAAAATAGCAAATAAGTTTGGAGGCTTTATTGAGGCAGAGTCAAAACTAAATAAAGGGTCTAAATTTATAATTTATTTACCTAACAACTAAAGATTTTGGTATAATTCTAGACAATGGATTCAATACTTATAGTAGACGACGAACAAAGCATTAGAAAAGTTCTTAAAATCTTTCTAGAGAAAGAAGGCTACACTGTTTCGACCGTGGCTAAACTTTCAGATACATATTCTATTTTAAAAAAATACAAGTTCAGTCTAATTCTGTTAGATATTAACCTGCCTGACGGAAATTCACTGAAATATATTAAAAAAATTAAAGACTTAAATAATAATTCATCAATTATAGTTATGACTGCGCAGGATACTATGATTAATGCTATTCAGGCTATTAAAAATGGTGCCTATGACTATATAACAAAACCTTTCGATTTTGATGATAATTTTACGAATATAATAGAAAGAGCTGTTAAAAATTCAATTAAAGATTCAAAAATAGAGAAACTTGAGACTGATATTAAGAAATATGATATGGACTCCTTTAATATAATCGGGAAATCAAATCAGATGAAGAAAGTCTTTAAGGACATTGGTAGAATAGCTGAGAGTAGCCATACCGTATTAATTTTAGGAGAGTCTGGATCAGGAAAAGAGTTAGTATCTAAAGCAATCCATCTAAGTGGAAAGAATTCAAAAAAGCCTTACGTTCAGATAAACATAACGGCTATCCCCGATGAGCTCATTGAGAGTGAGTTGTTTGGTTATGAAAAGGGTGCTTTTACGGGTGCTTCAGGGAAAAAAATAGGTAGATTTGAGGAAGCAGATGGTGGAACAATTCTATTGGATGAGATTGGAGATATGTCTTTTGATTTGCAGAGCAAGCTGCTTAGAGTTATAGAAGAGAAGAAGTTTTATAGACTTGGATCACAAAAACCAATTAAGTTTGATGCAAGAATAATTGCATCAACGAATAAAGACTTAGAAGGTGAAGTTAAGAAAAAGAATTTTAGACAAGACTTGTACTTTAGGCTTAATTCAATAGCATTAGAATTGCCTACCCTCAGAGATAGGAAGTCCGATATCCCCTTGCTTGTTGACTTCTTTTTGTCAAAATATTTAGATCAAGAAGGTAACCAAAAAATCGCTAACGAAGACTTCCTGAGCACCCTTATTGCTTATGATTGGCCTGGAAACGTAAGAGAGCTTGAGAACTCAATAAAAAAAGTTATCTTAATGAATCCGGATTTATATTTAGATAGACAATCAATTGAGAATCATCTGCCTAAGATCACCCAAAAGGTTGAATCACAAAAGAATAAGGTAAATTATAAGAAATTTATTGAGAGTATATTTATCAATACTGCCTTGCCTAAAAAGGATTTATACAACCATATTATTGGTAAAATGGAAAAAACTCTTATTGAGTCGATAATAATTAAAAACAAAGGTGATATTAATCTTTCTTCAATTCAGCTTGGTTTTACAAAAAAGAAATTACTTACAAAAATAGATAGCCTTGGAATAAATAAGAAAATTACACAAAAGACTTAATCTTTCTAAGAGCCTTCTTTGCGGATTTGTTTTCTGCATCTTTCTTACTTTTACCTTTAGAGTTGCCGTGTTTAATCTTATTTATGAAGACAGATACATGAAACTCTCTATCATGTGGGGGACCTTCTTGTTTTTCAACAATATACTTTGGTAATAAACCATATTTTTTTTGTGACTCTACTTGCAATATAGACTTATAGTCTTCATCAATAAAATTTAAAAAATCTTGATCTAATAAAAACTTCTTTAAAAAATTCTCAGCAGATTTAATTCCAGAGTCTTTAAAAATTGCTCCAACTATTGCTTCAAATAGTCCTGCTAAATTTGACTCTCTTTTTTTTCCACCTGATTTAGTCTCACCTTTTCCCAATAATAAATATTTTTCTAAGTTATTCTTCTTAACTATCTTATAGAAAGACTTTGTGCTAACAATCTGATTCTTAATTTTTGAGAGCTTACCTTCATTATATTCGGGGAAAATTGAAAAAAGATGCTTAGTTACAAGAAAACTAATTATTGAATCACCTAAGAACTCTAATCTTTCATTGTCTTTTTGAGAAAACTCATTGCCATATGAGCTATGAGATAACGCCTCTGTTAACAGTTCTTTATTTCTAAAATTGTAATTAATTCTATCTTCTATTTTCAAAGAAAGTACCTCTACAATATTGTATATCATTTTTATTCAATATTTTAAGAACTTGAGTGTCTTTATGGTTGTAAAATAATGAAGATGATGTAGATTTAAATAATTGGTGCTATTTCACCCATAAGGATGATTAAAATGTCTAACCCTTTTGAATTACTTCGAACTGAGATGGACGAACTGGTTATTGGCCATTCAGATGTTAAGACTGCCCTACTCCTAGGAATTATTTCAAGAGAACACATATACATTCAAGGTCCGCCCGGAACAGCTAAGACTATGTTATCAGAAATTGTATCTAAGTCAGCGGAACTTAGTTTTTTCTTTTATCAAATGCATCGAGACACTAGGCTTTCTGAATTAGTCGGGGATTTGGTTATTTCTAGAGAAGATACAGAAGGTGGTGAGATAATAAGACAAAATATTATTAAAGGTGGAATTTTAACTTCTGAGATATGCTTATTAGATGATATTTCAAGAGCACCTGGTGAATCATTAAATGTTTTATTGAGAATTTTAAATGAAAGAAAGTATGGAGATGAAGAAATACCCTTGCTTACTGCAATAGCTACAAGCAACCCAACTGCAGATGAATATTACAACGAACCTTTAGATCCAGCTAATTTGGATAGGTTTGTGATACAAATAAATTCAAACGGTCTCTCATATAGCAGAGAGTGGGAAGATGTTAAGAAAATTGTTAATCTATATTCTGCAAAAAATACCTCCAATGGGCACGTCGAAAGAATTGGAAAAGATGTGCTGGACAAGAGCTATCAACAACTAGAAAAAATAATTGTTCCTTCTGAGGTTCAAGATGGCTTAATAAGCTTTATATCTTGGCTTATAGAAGATCAAAGACTAAATGAATCTAATTCTGTTATTTCAGATAGGACTTTTCTTGTTAAGTCGATAAAGATTATAAAAGCTAGTGCTGTATTAGCCGGAAGAAGTGAAGCTAACCTTGAAGATTTAAAAGCATTAAAATACATTTTAGCCTTCAGGGTTCCTGAAGAAGTTCTTAAGATAGCAGAAGAAAAACTTGAGTCTATCCAAAGCCAAAAAAAAAAGACCAAGAAATAGAAAATAACCAAAAAAGAGAAGGAAATGACTTCGAAAAAGACTCTCCCAATAAACAAGCGGGAGATTCTAAAGATAAAGAATCCGAACTTTCAGAAGACGAGCTAAAAGAAGCCTTGAACTCTTTTACAGAAGCTTTAGAAGAACTTCAAGATAATCTCTCCACAGATGATGGCTCAAAGCCTTTAGAAGCCGAAGAAAAGGTCCCAACGAACCCTTCAAATAGGAACGATGATGATGGTGAAGGTGACACTGATCAAACCCCTCTCTCAGAGAAAGTATATGCAAGTAAATCTAAGAAATCTGGGGATACCGACTTATCAAAAGTCGGAACTATGGACAACTCTGAAATTGCTCAAAATGTTCAAATTGTTATGAAAGTTTTAGATGGCAATATTCAAAGGAGTATTGCTAAGAGAGGTACTTACCCTGGTGGGCTCCCAAGACGATACAAAAGAATGAATTCTTTCTATGAAATTGAAGACGTTGATCCAATGGATGCAACTATTTGGACAAAGAACTTGTCCCCGCAACTTCCAAGAGTTCATCAGCGTGAGAAGGAGACAATGGGTGGAGAGATTGCAATACTTAGAGACATAAGCACATCTATGATGGGAGTATACAGTGAATGGTCTTCTTCTGTAGTTAAAGCTGTAGTAGAGCTTGCCAGAGTTAAAAGGATGCGTGTTGGATACATAGAATTTAATCACAAATCTTTTAAAACGATTGTGGAGGAAAAGTTTTTCACTAAAGATTATGAGACTATTCTAGAATCATCCACTAAAACCGAATGCTCGGGGAACACAAATTATGAAGAGGCATTAAAAGATGCAATCTCTGATTTTAGAGGAAGGGGCCTTAGAAATAAACATATATTATTTATTACTGACGGAATTCCAACTTCAGGTGATACCGAAGTTAGAAAAGAAAGAGAAAGAGCAAAGAAACTGGGGATTTGTATTCATTCTATATTTATTGGTTCTAAAAATTTCCCCCTTATATTAAATAGTATCTCAAAGGAAACATACGGGTCACAATTTGTTGCATACAGAGCTCAAAATGGGAATATTAAAATTGAAAGAAAAGAATCGAGCATAGCTTTTCATAGACCTGTAAATGATAGACCAACGGAAGACATACTAAACTTTATTTAGTATGTATTAACACCATATTGTCTCTATTGATAATTTCATCAGAATATTTATAGCCCAATATCTTTTGAATTTCGGACGACTTCTTACCTTTAATTAAATTAATCTCATCAGAATTATACGAAATTAATCCCCGAGCGATTGGCAAATTGTCACCTAGTCTTACACATACAACTTGCTGCCCCTTTTCAAAGGAGCCTTCAATTTTTACAATGCCCGAAGGTAATAAACTTTTTCTATTATTAACAATGGCATTTGCGGCACCAGAGTCTAGATAAATTTTCCCAGACGACCTCGGACCCATGCCAATCCATTTTTTTCTACTCCCAATCTTAATAGAGCTTGGAATTATAGCAGTGCCAACATCTTTAGAACCGAATATATCTTTAAGTACATTCTTATTCTTTCCATTTGCGATTATAGTTGGTATTCCAAACTTAGATACGTCCAGGGCAGCATTAATCTTAGAACTCATACCACCGAAAGAAACCTGTGATTCAATATCATTTATAACCTGAGAGTCAAAACTTTCTTCATTTAAGTTGCTTATTAACCTAGCTCTTTTATTTGTTTTCGGATTGTTACTATATAGTCCATCGATATCAGTCAGAAGTATTAACAAATCTGCGTCCATCATAGCCGCAACTTTAGAGGCAAGGATATCGTTATCACCGAACATTATTTCATCAATAGAAACTGTGTCATTTTCGTTTATGATTGGAACTATTCCCATTTTTAGCAACTCTAAAATCATAGCCCGTGTATTTAAAAATCTTTTTCTATCATTAAATATATCGTTTGTTAAAAGAAGTTGCGATACATTAATTTCTTTCTTTGAAAAAGCTTTAATGTAATAGCTCATTAGCTTTACTTGGCCTAAGGAGGAGACAGCCTGCTTTTTTATAATATTTAATCGTTTTAGATTAAAATTAAAAAACTCATTGCCTGCAAGAATTGCACCCGAAGAGACTAATAAACATTCGACACCAGATTCTCTAAGTCTTCTAACATCAGTAGCTAAATATTTAATCCTATCATAACTAATCTTATCTTTATCAGCTAAAGCTTTAGAACCAATTTTAATTATAACTCTGTTAATCTTTTTAAAAATATTTTGTCTTTCCATATTAACCTTTTAACCCTTGACATAAAAAATATAGAAGTATAATTAAAGAATGTCTATAGCGCGGGAATAGCTCAGTTGGCTAGAGCATCTGCTTGCCAAGCAGAAGGTCGCGGGTTCGAGTCCCGTTTCCCGCTTTTCTTTTCTCTAAAAAACTAAGAAAAGCTGATAAAATTTTCAGTTGCTTCTACTTTCTTTATCCACTCTAATATATTCGGGAATCCGTTTAAATCCACTTCACCTTCATTGGAGAGTTTAATATAAGGATAGTATGCAATGTCTACTATAGAATAATTACCAACAAAGAAAGCTTTGCCTTCTAGGTGCTCATTGATTATCTTTAAGCCTTTTAATCCCTCATCTTGTAACTGTCTCAATTCATTTAAATCTTGAGCGTCTTTAGGATAAAACTTCAATATAGCACGCGACTTTGCTAAAAAAGGGTCTAAAGAGGTTTTATTAAAGAAAAGCCATTTATAAGCCTCTGCTCTGCCTTGTAGATCATAGGGGAGAAATGTTGGTGAGTACTTGTCGCAAATATACATAAGAATTGCGTTAGATTCCCAAACTACTATTCCATCATCATCTATAGCGGGTATTTTAGAGGCAGGATTAATCGCAGTAAATTTATCCTTTTTATTCTCACCCTTAAAGACATCTATTATTGTAACTTCAAATTCAACATTTGCTTGAGTCATTAAGAGCTTGACCTTGTAACAGTTGCCAGAAAGTGGGTGATCATAAAACTTAATCATTTCTAAAACTCCTCATGAATTCTATATAAAAATCATCGCCAAAAAACTTTTTTATTGCTGAATCACTTATTAGCTTATATGATACGAGTCCTTTCGTTTTTAATTTCGAGTCATGAAATATACTTACCTCAACTTTTGAGGTTTTATCAATTAACGAGACTTCTTTACCTAGCACTTTAAGATTTACATCTGTCTCAATCTTAGACAAGTAGTCAATCTCAAGTTTTTGAGTAAAACCAATCTGCCTCCTTGCATTAAACATTCCCCAGAATCCAATCTCATCTATTATAGAAGCTTGTATTCCTCCATGAATAATTGAAGGAAACCCTGAGTACAGATTAGATAGATTAAAATTGGCATAAGCCGAATTGCCAGAGAACTTTATATCCAACTTAAGTCCAATCGGATTAGAAGTTGAACATACGAAACAATTATAATTTTCAAAAGTATTAAAGACTTTCTTTAATTTTTTAAAAATATTATTCATTTTCTTTTTCTGTAATCTTGGCTACAGCTACAACTTTAATGTCTTCCTCAATCTTCATCAATCTTACACCCTGGGTTGCTCTTCCAATTATAGAAATATCAGATGTTCTCAATCTAGTAGCTTTACCTGCAGAAGATAGCAAGACAATATCGTCCTCATTCTCTGTCTGAAATGCATTAACTATCAATCCTGTCTTATCTGTAATCTTCAAAGTTGTAACCCCTTTACCACCTCTTGAAGTAAGCCTATATTTGGAAACTTCAGTCCTTTTTCCAAATCCATTTTCTGTTACTGTTAAAATCTTAACTCCTTCTTCTTTGATAACCTCAGAACTTACAACGAAATCTTTATCCTTTAATGTTATCCCTTTAACTCCCATACTGTTCCTACCAACAGACCTAACTTTTTCTTCTTTAAATCTGACAGCCTGTCCCATTCTTGTTGAAATCAATATTTCATCTTTTCCTGAGCTCGTATGAACAGATATAAGCTCATCTTTACCTTTTAAATTTATTGCAATAATCCCATTTGCGCGAGGTCTAGAGTAATCTTCAAGTTTAGATTTCTTAATAATTCCATTCTTAGTTGTCATTATAAGGAACTGATCTTGACTAAAATCTCTCAAAGATACATGGGCCTTTACTGTTTCTTCATTCGATAGATTTAGCACATTAGAGAGTCCTCTTCCGCGTGCAATTAAACTAGCTTCAGGTAACTCGTATACTTTTCTCCAAAAACACTTTCCTTTGTTAGTAAAGAAAACAACATGATCATGAGTTGAGGCAACAAATACAGTTTGTGCGAAATCGTCGTTTTTATTAGTAGCTCCTTTCTTACCTACTCCCCCTCTACGTTGACTACGATACAAAGTAAGAGGAGTTCTCTTTATAAATCCTTCGTGTGTTAAAGTAACAACCATATCCTCTTCGGATATTAAGTCTTCAATTTTAATACTTCCTAGATCTCTATCATCAATTTTGCTTTTCCTTGAGTCTCCATACTGCTCAGCAATCTCCTTAAGTTCCCCTATCATTATTTTATTAATCTCATTATCATCTGAAAGGATTGCTTCTATTTCCTTGATTCTAACAATAAGAGAATCTCTCTCATCCATTATCTTAGATTGCTCCATTCCAGTTAATCTTTGAAGTTTTAAATCTAAAATAGCTAAAGCTTGTATCTCTGAGACTTTTAATTTGTCCATTAATGATGTTTTAGCTTCTAAAGGTTCTTTTGACTGTCTGATAATTTTTATTGTCTTATCTAAGTTGTCTAGAGCAACCTTGAAACCATCAAGAATATGCAATCTGGCCTTGGACTTATTTAACTCAAATAATAGCCGTTTAGTAATAATTTCAAATCTATGATTAATAAAACATTTATTAATTTCTTTAACGCCGAGCAATTTAGGTTTACCATCATCAATGGCTAGCAATATAATTCCAAAAGAGGTACTTAAAGGTGTTAAAGAAAAAATATTATTTAGGATAACATTTGAATCCTCACCTCTTTTAGAATCTATTACTATTCTAATACCTTCTCTATTAGATTCATCTCTAATATCAGAAATCCCTTTTATCTTTTCTTCTCTCACTAAGCTCGCAATTTTCTCAATTAGCTTAGTTTTGTTAACTTGGTAAGGAATCTCACTAATTACAATCTTATTACTCTCGGTTTCAACATTAGCAATGCCACGTAATTTAATAATTCCCCTACCTGTTTCATACGCTTGTCTAATAATTTCTTTGGAACCATGTATTACCCCTCCAGTAGGGAAGTCAGGGCCAGGCATAATCTTTAATATTTCATCTATTGTTATATTTGGGTTCTTTATTTGGGCTATAATAGTGTCTATCAATTCAGTACAATTATGTGGAGGAATATTTGTAGACATTCCGACAGCAATCCCTGAAGCACCATTTAGAAGAAGATTTGGTATCTTAGAAGGTAAGATCTTTGGTTCTTTTGATGATCCATCATAATTCTCTACAAAGTCAACTGTGTCTTTATCTAAATCATCTAAAATCTGGGAAGATAACTTTGTAAGCTTTACTTCAGTATATCTCATAGCTGCGGCAGGGTCACCGTCTATAGAGCCAAAGTTACCTTGACCATCAACGAGAGGATATCTTAAAGAAAAATCTTGAGCCATTCTGACAAGGGCTTCATACAATGCTGAGTCTCCATGGGGATGAAATTTACCCATCACATCTCCAACAACTCTTGCAGATTTCTTATAAGATTTATTAAAATCTAGGTTTAAGTCCTTCATTCCATAAAGTAATCTTCTATGAACAGGCTTTAGTCCGTCTCTAACATCTGGTAAAGCTCTACCAATTATTACACTTAATGAGTAACTTAAATATGAATCCTTTAATTCATCAAAAATTTCAGCTGGCTTAATATTTTTATCTTGTGAAATTATGTAACTCCTAGTTAATTACAGTAATTATACAGTCCCAGAAAGAAAAATGAAGCTTAAATATCGGCTATTCCATCATTTTTCAGAAGATTTTTTATTATGTTCTTTGGATTTGAGTTTCGATATAAAATTCTATAGATTGATTCGATAATAGGAGAATGAATTTTATACTTTCTTGTAAGCTCATATATTGCTTTTGATGTATAAAACCCTTCTGCCACTGTTTTTGTAGAACTCAAAATCAGTTTAATTTTCTTGCCTTTCCCAATATAAATTCCCAATGATCTATTTCTGCTTTGTTCCCCATATGCAGTAAGCATTAAATCTCCAATGCCGGACAATCCCATAAAAGTTATATTTTTTGCACCCAAAACCTTTGACAGTGTTCTTATTTCTTTAAGACCTCTAGTTATAAATGCAGCCTTGGTACTCTCACTAGATTTCATACCATCTAGTATTCCAGCCCCAATTGCTATAACATTTTTTAATGAGCCCCCAAGCTCAACTCCTACAACATCTTTACTTGTATATGTTTTAAAATTTTGGTTTTCAAATATTTTCATTGCAGCAGGTAACAGCAAGGAATTGGTTGAGGCTAAGGTTACAGAAGTTGGCAATTTCTTAGCTACATCATAGGCAAAACTAGGGCCTGAAATTGTTACATACCTTCTACTAACTCTAGGAAGAATCTCTTTAAATACAGAAGATATTGGCTTCATACTTGATTGTTCTATTCCTTTTGAAGTATTAATCAATATTGAATCCTTGCTAATCATTTCCTTCATTGTTAACAGAGACTCTCTAATGAATTGTGTGGGAATAGAAAAAATTAAGAAGTCTGAATCAAATAACTCTTTATCAAGTGAATAAGTCGGATAAATCAAACTGGGCAGCTTTACACCCGGCAAAAATTCTTTGTTTTCTCTAGTCTTAATTATTGAATTGACTACACTCTTTTCTTTTGCCCAAATCCTTACCTTGTAACCATTCTCAGAGATATTTTTTGCTATAGCTGTTCCCCAACTTCCTGCGCCAAAAATAGTTACTACTTTCTTTAATTTCATTGTAAGATATATTATATTGCTTTTTAAGGATTTTATTATGTTAAGAATAGATTATATTGGTTCAGCTTTTGTTTGTCTAATTATATTTACTCTCTTTGGACTTGCTATTTCTAATGTTTCTCATGCTGATTTAGGCTTTTATCTCAAACTAGTTGGTGGAATTGTCCTTTCTGCAATGCTAGTTGGGCTTTTAGCTAGATTTCTAAAAAATGATTAGATAGTTATTTGGGCTGAATATTCTGATTAATCCAGTCAATCATATCAGTTGTAGCAGTGCCTGGCCCAAAAATTTCTTTTACTCCAACTTTCTTTAATCCCTCTATATCCTGGTCTGGTATGATTCCGCCTCCAAAGACCACTAACTCTTCTAAGCCTTTTTCTTTTAAAGCTTTCATAACTTCAGGAAAGAGAAAGTTGTGAGCTCCTGAAAGTAGGCTGATTCCGATTGCATCAACGTCTTCTTGTAATGCCGCTTCAACTATCTCCTCGGGGGTTTGGTGAAGTCCAGTGTATATAACTTCAAAACCGGCATCTCTCAAAGCTCTAGTGATAATCTTTGCACCTCTGTCATGGCCATCTAATCCTGCTTTAGCTATTAATATCCTAATCTTTAACTGGCTCATACGCGACTCCTTCAAATATTTTAACTTACTTATTCAATGTAATCCAAAGTTAGCTGCTTGTTGAAAACATTTTTTGTTTCGCTTCGAAGTATAAAACTAAAATCAACAATCTCGCCTTTTAAGATTACTAAACCTTTAGTACCTATCAACGGTATAGTTATTGCCTCAATAATTTTACCATCTTTATTTTTAGCAATATATCTTACTAAGACATTTGTTAGCTTTTTATCTGAATTATTTATTACCTTACCTGTATATCCTAGCTTACCCTCTTCTCCTACAACTTCTAAAACAGGACCAAGAAAATCAACACCTGGTTTAGTCTGTAGTCTCTCACATGACACAAATGAGAAAATAATAGCTACTGTAAATAATATTCTAAAAAAATTCATTTTTTGTCATCGATGTTCAAAACATTAGCTGGATTATTCTTCTGTGTACCGGGAACCTTGTGATCTTGAATTACATCACCGAGCAACTTATGCATTATCTTAATTGACCCAAGCGAGCTTTCTTTTAAATACCCTGTATCTAAATCTAAAGATTTCTTTTTTTTGGTCCACAGATAAAAAAGAAAAGCTTGATTGTTTAATATAAGAAACAGTAGCATGTAGAAAATTCCATTATTATATAAAACCTCAGTAAGGATTGGAATATTACTTGTTTCGATTCTCACTACACCGTAAGGTTTGTCAGAGCTTCCTATGAAGAATGGTTTAATTGCTACATATTTATTATTAAAAAAGAATTTATTTGTTTTATTAAAAGGAGAGTTATCATCCTTATTTAGATTGTCATCAGTCCCGGCATTTACTATTCCTTTCATAATATCAGTTCTAAAATAAACAGCCAAAAGCTCGGGGGGATTGACGTTGAATGCATTTGTGAGTTTTTGAACGCCAATTTGATTATCTAAAAAATTAAAGAAGTCTTTTGAGGAAAAGTTATTATCATTTTCTTCAAAGTAATTTGACGCCTGCTCTGCAATTACGGAAGCTAAAGCTTTAGATTGATTCTTACTAACTTCCCTTCTTTGATTAAAACTAAAAACAAAAAGGGTGAATATGAAAGAAAAAATGAGTAATTGAACTAAGACAATTACGATAAGTCTTTTAAAGAAATACATCACGCAGTTTTAGAAAGTTTTTCTATAGATGAAAGGACTCTCTGATCTGAAATTCTTTTATCTGATTTAAGCAACATGTAAATCATTCCGATAAAATCTTTTCTAACCTCGTCAGATAAATTTCTAAATAAATCTAACAATAGTTTTTCAGAGTAAGTTATGGGCTCATCTAAATTGTTTACTATGTTTTCCTTATTTAAGAATCTAAGTAATTTTTGCTCTTTTGCTTTATTCCAAACAGTGTCTGAATCAACATTTAAGGTTTGAGCAATTACAGAACATTTAGATTTATCAGGAGCATCAACCTTAGCTGTTTCTAGCTGATGAACATAGACCGTTGAAACATTTAAGGATATTGCTAGTTGCTCTTGAGTAATTTTCTTACTTTTTCGGGTTTCCTTCAAATAGGAACCAAAAACATTAACAATGCTCATGGTTATAATAATACAATTTTGTATAAATATTACAAATAGGTCTAAATTATGCCCCGAGGCGGAATCGAACCACCGACACGAGGATTTTCAGTCCTCTGCTCTACCGACTGAGCTATCGGGGCATAATTTGTAATAAGGTTTTAGTTTATATAGAAAAAACTCTTAATCAAGATGTAAATTATAGATAAAAAAGGGAAGCTGTATGCTTCCCTTTAAGGATAGATTATTTAGAAAGCTACTATATATTGAACAGAGACTGTTTCCTGAGTCTTCTTTTGTGCTTGACCATTGTGTATTCCATACTGTTTTTGAAACACTCGATGGTTTGCCATATCAAGCCTATACTCAGCTCTTAAAGTTCCATAGTTGCCAATTAGAAGTTGAGGTGTAATTGTAAAACTTCTCAACTCTGC
>JABILG010000013.1 GCA_018654605.1 bacterium | reverse complement strand
TGGATTGAACCATTTTACTTTACCATTAGGCATATATTTGCCCTCCTTGAAAAAAATACGTCCCCAAGGGGATTTGAACCCCTGTTTTCGCCGTGAAAGGGCGGTGTCCTAGACCAGGCTAGACGATGGGGACATGAGCCGTGCAGGATTCGAACCTGCGACCCACTCCTTAAAAGGGAGTTGCTCTACCAACTGAGCTAACGGCCCTTTATTCTCGTTCATTATAGCTTGTTCGCTTTTTTTGTCAAAGCCAGGTTAATATCTAAGATAATGATTTATAAAAATTTTAATAAAAATTTTATTTATGCAACTTTTGCCAATTGTTTATTCTTTGTAAATTTCTCATGCTTCTTTTTGTTGCCCTTATTCTTAGACAGTAATAATTTTTCAAAATCTGATATTGGCATAGTGATGTCAACTTTTGGTTTTTCATCAATATTGTTAACACCCTACACATCTACTCTAATTGATAAGTATGGAAAAAAATTATTATCTCTTATTGCTCTACTTTTAATGATCTTTTCATCGCTATTATTTATTTTTGTTAATAGCTTTGAGATGATTTTATTCTTAAGAATCTTGCAGGGCGCAGCTTTCTCAATTTTTTTTAATTCATCCTCAGCTATAGCCTCAAATTCATTAGAAGATAAAAATAAACAATTTGGTCTTTCTTTGTTTAGCTCTTTTACAATTATTTCTTATTTTCTAGGACCTTTCTTCTCGGAGAAAATAATTATTAAATTTGGTTATGAAGAATTTTTTATTTATTCAGCTCTCTTTTCATGTATTTCCTTTGGATTAATGATTTTAATAGTAGAGAAAAAGGAGGATAGGGATAGTGCAATTGGAGCTAGTAGCTTTTTTTCTACTATAAAAGATAATAAGCTCTTTAAAATTCTATTTGCCAACTTTCTTCTAGCCTCTGGTTTTGGAGTTATTATGAACTTCTTGTCTCTTTTCTTGAAGGAAAAAGATCTGTCCATTGGACTTTTTTTTGTCGGATATAGCCTTGTAGTCTCTTTGTCGAGAATTTTTCTCTCTAGCAGACTGTCATCAGAGAATTTATTTAATAAAATATTAATAATGTTATCTCTTTTTGCTTGTGCTATCTTTTTTGTTCCATTTATAAGTAGTACTTTTGATATAATCTTATTTTCAGTATTATTTTCCTTAACCTATTCTTTGGTCTACCCTTTATTGTCCTCAATAGCTTTAAAAGGTAAGGCCAAGTCATTAAGTGGTAGGATTTTTGGTGCGATAAATTCCTCTTTTAGTATAGGTGTAAATATTATGACCTTTCTGTTTGGATTTATTGCTGAAATATATGGGTTTAATATTATGTTCAAATGCGCTTCTATTATAATATTGACAGGTGCATTTTTACTCTATTTTTACGAAAAGAGGAGAGTAGGGTGATTTCAGATTTCAAAAAAATCGTTTCTAAAGAATTTAAAAGAAATAATCTTATTTATATAGATAAGATTGGTGAAGTTTTTGAGTTATATGCGAATTTGTTAGTGTCTGAGAATAAGAAATATAATCTAACTAGTATAACAAGCACTCAAGATATAGTTGATAAACATTTTATTGATTCCATCCTAGGTTTTGAAAAGCTAAAGAAAAAGAATTCCAAGATTGCATCTTTAGTAATAATGGATATAGGAACAGGCGCTGGATTCCCAGGAGTACCATTGATGCTATATGATCAGATTTGTAATAATGGTAAAGCTGTCAAAGAAATCCACTTATTAGATTCAAACAAAAAGAAGACTGAGTTTTTATCGCTTCTGGCTGATATTTCATTCAAGTTCCTTGGTAAGAATTTAATTACTATCCATAATCATAGGCTTGAAAAATTCGAATTGGTTGGGAAAAGCCCAGACTTCTTCCTTAGCAGGGCAACTGGAGATATTAATAAGGTTGTTGATTATCTTGCTGAATTTCTTGCAAACAATGGGAACATACATAAAACTTCTTTTCTTTTGTACTACGGCGGACTTAATATTCAAGGTTTAGAGGATAGATCTGTTAGTTTTGGATCAAAAATAAGGTTCACTATTAAAAATAATATCATAGCTCAATATCAATATTCACAGAAAAATTATACAAGAGCTAGTATCTTATTTAGCCTATCTCCTACAATGTCCTAATAGGTTAGTGTTAAATCAATTATGGATTTTAAGTTATATTGGCGGCTATTTCACGAATCTGGTTTAGATAAGTCTTAATGGCGATTGCATACTCAGATAGTTTGGGATCTTTGCTTTTAGAGGAAATTGTATTCGCTTCTCTGTTAATTTCTTGCATATAGAAATCAATCTTTAAACCCTTTGATCCTTTCCTCTTTAAGATTTTATCAAGCTCAAATACATGAGAATCTAGCCTAATTATTTCCTCTTCAATGTCAATTTTATCTAAAGCATTATTTATATCTTTCTTAATATCCAAGAGGTCAACATTTGTAACGTTCTCTATTATTTCATTAGTGTATTTTTTTTCCAAATTAGACCTGTATTTTTTAGTCCTTTTTACTATTCTCTCCTTAATTTCTCTTATCTTTAAGAGCTTATTAGAGATGTCTTGTATTAAGTTTTTTCCTTCTGACAACTGACTTTTGATTAATTCATTGATTCCTTTGCTTACAAGATTAATTTGAAACTTTACAGACTTATTTGAAGATTGCTCAATTTTAGTCTCTTTATTGGTTATTTCTCCTAACTCTCCAATAGAAATGGTTGGACTTATATTGAAACTTCTAGCAAGGGCTGCAAATTTAGCTAACTGATTTCCTACGCTCTTACCTTCAAATGAATTTTTTTTTTGATACTCTATTGAAATTCGAATTTTACCTCTTTCAAAATTTTTCTTTATAAGTTTTTTTATTTTTTCCTGCATTTCATAGTTATTTAGTTGATCATATATTTGCACATCAAGAGTTTTACTATTTTCAGATCTTAATTGAATTGTAAAATTAGTTGAGTTTGTTGCACCAGAAACTGATGAAAAACCTGTCATGCTCCTGGTCATTTACAATTTCCTAAAACCTTTGAATTATTCATATTAACAAGTATTATGCTTTATTTATGAGTAAAAACAAAAAAACTATCTTAGTTAATGGCGCTTTAGGCAAAATGGGCGAGGCAATAGTATCACTATGCAAAAATAGTAAGGATATTCAAGTTAAATATGCAATTGATAGTCCAAAGCATAAGCTCATTGGTGAATCTTTGTATTCAGATAAAGATAGAAAAAGATTTAAGTTAGAGGATGTAAAAGTAACTAAAATTCCATTAAAATTTAGTGCTGATTTAATTATAGACTTCTCTACGCCTAATTCCGCACTTTCATTAGCTAGGAAAGCTGGTGAGTTTAAAATCCCATTCGTTACTGGAACCACAGGGTTTACTTCTAAGCAAATTGTAGAGTTAAGGAAAATATCAAATAAGACTCCGATTTTGCAATCTTACAATATGAGCTTAGGTATAAATTTATTGAGAAAGATAATAAATGACAATATTAACTATTTTGCAAATACTGATTTAGAGGTCACCGAGACTCATCATAAAGATAAAGTAGACTCTCCTAGTGGAACAGCGTTATTATTGGCGGATTCTATATCTAAATCTTTAGGGCGAAAATCAGGAGCTCTTATTAATTTTAGAGGGAAGTCTTCCTCAATTAAGAGAAAAAAAGGTGAAATTGGAATGAGTGTTATTAGGGGTGGTGACATTGTTGGAGAGCATAAGGTATCTTCATTTGGTTATAAAGAAAATATATATTTAACACACCAGGCTCTTGATAGAGAAGTATTTGCTAGTGGCTCAATAAACCTTGGTTTAAAGTTGATGAAAAAGAAAAAGGGATTCTTTTCCGTTCAAGATTTAATTTAATGACATTTAGTTTAAAGAATAAAGACCCAAAATCAGAAGCTAGAGTAGGATTGCTTGCTACAAAGTCAGGTGAGATTGAGACTCCCGTCTTTATGCCAGTTTGCACAAAAGGCACCCCTAAAGGGTTAAGTACAAATAATTTAAAAGATTTAGGTTTTGATATGGTTGTTGCTAATGCTTATCATCTGTTCTTAAAGCCAGGACATGTAAATGTTAAAGATTATGGTGGACTACATTCATTTATGGATTGGGATAGAAGTATTCTAACTGATAGCGGTGGCTTCCAAGTCTATAGCCTTTCACCTTCAGCAAAAATAAGTGATGACGGAGTTTCTTTTAAGTCTTTCTTAGATGGATCAGTTAATTTCATTTCACCTGAGCTTTCAATCGAGATACAAGAGTATCTTGGGTCTGATATAATGATGATTTTTGATGACTGCCCTAAACCAGATTCAGATTATTCTCGTGTTTTAGAATCAATTAACAGGACAAAAGAATGGGCCAATAGGTCAAAGAAAGCTAGAAAATCAGACTCAAAGTTGTTTGGAATAGTGCAGGGTGGGATTTATGAAGATTTAAGAAAGACTTCACTTGATCATATGCTTGAGATTGACTTTGATGGTTATGCAATTGGCGGCCTTGGTTTGGGAGAAGGTCAAGATAAGACCTATAACATAACTGAGCAGGTATGTACGATGCTTCCTAAGGATAAGCCTAGGTATTCAATGGGCATAGGAAAGCCTGAGGATATAATTAACTCTGTAGAGCGAGGAGTTGATATCTTTGATTGTGTAGTTCCAACTAGAAATGCCAGAAATGGGACGTTGTATACTAAAGATGGAAAAATTAATATAAAGAATAGTACTTATAACATGTCTGACAAGTTAATCGATGATGATCCTAATCATCCATGTTTTGGTTATAGTATTGGTTACATTAGGCATTTGTACACATCTAAGGAGATTTCAGCTTTATCTCTAATGACAATGAATAACCTATATTTTTATAAGCAATTAATTGAATCTATTAAAAAGTCGATAAAAGATGGTAAGTTTATAGACTTCAAGAGAAATTTTTTAGAGAGGTACCAAAATGAATCAAATTAAATTTAAAATAGCTTCTGGGATTTTTATTCTTCTATTTATTACTTCTTGTGCGCCACCACCCGATTCCGGAGGTTCACCAATGGGGTTCATTGGACCTTTCCTGCCATTCGTTTTAATAATAATATTATTTTATTTCTTAATAATTAGACCTCAGAGTAAACAGCAAAATGCTAGAGAGGATATGTTAAAGTCTCTCAAGAAAGGGGCAAATATTTTAACCAATGGTGGAATGTTAGCTAGAATTGTTGATATATTGGATGACGATGTTTTGATGATAGAAATTTCTAAAGGGGTTAACATAAAAATTAAAAGAGAATTTGTTAATTCTATAATTGATAAAGAGGAAAAAATAAATAAAAATTAACTTTAATGAATAGAATCAAATTATATAAATACTTTTCATTTTTAGTCCTATTTCTTTCTTTGATCTTTATTTATCCAACTTTTCAATCAAACAATCTTCCAGGTTGGTGGAATTATTTTTTTCCTTCAAATAAAATTAACCTCGGTCTTGACTTAAGAGGTGGAATATTCGTTGTCCTCGGTCTCGATAAAGAGGTTTCTACAAACGTTATTGTTGAGAAGGAAGCTTCAAAAGTAAAAACAGATATCTTAGGCAAGAAAATTCTTTTTAGAGATATAATTTCTACAGATAACCATAGTATTCTTATAACTTTTTATGATAATCAAAGTTTTGAGAGTGCTAAAAAGGCCCTTGAGGAAAATAATAACTATATTTTAAATATAACCTCAAAAACTATCTATATTTCTTTAAAAGAAGAGTTTTTAGGAAGAACAAAGCAGAAGTTATTAAAGCAGGTTAAAAATATTTTATCTAATAGAATAGATCAATTTGGTGTAATAGAATCATCTATTCAGTTGTCAGGCTCGGAAAGAATAATTGTCCAAATTCCGGGTATAAGTGAGACGGACAGAGAGCGAATCTTAAACATAATATCTAAAACAGCAATGCTTGAATTTAAGCCTGTAATCGAAGAATCGACTTCTAGTTCATTGTTAATTCAAAAGTTTAAAGACCAAAAAAATAAGTACTCTTTTTATGAGAGTGCGGACGGTAACTATTTTGCAACTACTAAGAGTTCTAAGTTAAAAGGGGAGTCTATTGAAGATGCAAGTGTTTCATATGATGAATTTAACAGACCATATGTTTCTTTTAGCTTGAACAAGGCAGGTTCTGCTATCTTCTCTAAACTCACTAAAGAAAACATTGGCAATAAAATAGCAATTATTCTTGATGGGAGAGTAAAGTCTTCACCAGTTGTCCAAAGTCAAATTTTTGGCAGTGGTAGTATTAGTGGTACTTTTAGTTTTGAAGAGGCAAATGACTTAGCGATAATATTAAAATCAGGATCACTACCTATTCCGATTTCAATTCTTCAGGAAAAGACAATTGGACCATCTCTGGGTTTAGATTCTATTGCAAATGGTAAGAATTCAATGGTTCTTGCATCCCTCTTAATATTTGTTTTTATGATTTATTACTATAGAAGACTAGGGGTAGTTTGTGATTTAGCTTTAGGGTTCAATCTTATCACTATTTTTGGACTTTTATCCTTATTCGGAGTTACTTTAACCTTCCCCGGTATTGCTGGATTAGTGTTAACTCTAGGGATGGCTGTTGATGGAAACATTATTATATATGAAAGAATTAAAGAAGAGTTAAGAAAAGGTAAGGACTCAGTTTCAAGTATTGAGCTGGGATTCGATAGGTCTGTGTCTACTATCCTGGATGCTAATTTCACCACCCTTATTGCGGCAATCTGTATGTTCTTCTTGGGGGATGGTCCAATCAAGGGTTTTGCTGTAACTCTCTCTATTGGTCTTTTCTCTACAATCTTTTCTAATATAGTTGTTGCGAGAGTTTTGACAAAGTATTTAGTTAAATCATTAGTATCTTTTGAGGGCAAAAATGAGGTTTAATTTTTTTAAAAATATGAAGGCAACTTTTATAATCTCAACTTTGTTGATTGTCTTTTCTTTGTATAGCATCAATAAAACTGGACTCAATTACGGAATAGAATTCATGGGCGGAACAGAGCTAGTTGTATCTTTCCAAGACGATGTCAAAGTAGAGGACCTTAGAGCTGACTTTATGAAGGCTGATTATAAGACATTGACAATTCAAAATTATGGAGATAAGTCCAACAACGAATTCTTGTTAAGGCTTCCAATTGAAGAAACAAGCGAAGTGGTTAATGTCCAAAAATACAAAAGAAATTTGAAGAATGTTCTTGATGCGGAGTTTTCCGCCGAAGGATATTCTATTAAGAGGATAGACTTTATAGGTCCAAAGGTTGGCAAAGAGCTAGTCAGGAATGGGATTTACTCAATTATTTTTGGTTCTTTGGCAATATTAATTTACGTCTTTTTTAGGTTTAGTTTTAGTTTCGGGATTGCTTCAATATGTGCCCTATTTCATGACTTTATTTTAACCGCTTTTTTAATTAATCTACTAAGCATTGAGATTACTCTTTCTTCCATTGCTGCAATTCTTACTGTAATTGGCTATTCTGTAAATGATACAATTGTTATCTTTGATAGAGTGAGAGAAAATATTAGGAATCTCTCTGAGACATTAGAAGATACAATTGAAATTAGCATCGTTCAGACTTTATCAAGAACAATACTAACAGTTTTGACAGTTCTCATTGTTTTAATCCCTCTTTATCTTCTAGGGGGCGTAGAAATTAAGGATTTAGCGCTTATAATGATTTTAGGTGTCGGCATAGGAACATATTCGTCAATTTTCTATGCACCTTACTTAATGTATATGTTTAATAAAAGGAATAAGAATGATTAACCAATTTGTACCAAAAATTATTAATGAAATTGCTAAAATAAACACTGAAAATGAGTTGATGAACTTAAAGTCTAAGTATCTGGGTAAGAAGGGAGAATTCACAATCTTTACAAATTCATTAAAAGATTTATCAATTGAAGAAAAGAAGAAACAAGGTCCAATAATTAACTCTATAAAAAAAGAAATTGAGTCCATTATTGCAGACAAATTTAAGAGTTTAAAAAGATTGGCAATTGACAAAAAGCTTGCTGAGGAGAAAATTGATATTAGCTTGCCATCTAAAGGTAGTTCGAATGGATCTATCCATCCTCTCTCTTTAGTTTCAGAAGAAATTGTAAAGATATTTACTCAGTTTGGTTTTGAGGTCTTTGAGGGTCCCGAAATTGAATCAGATCATTATAATTTTGAGGCTTTAAATATCCCCGAGGATCACCCTGCAAGAGATATGCAAGACACTTTTTATTTGGGCGAAGGTAATTTGCTTAGAACACATACCTCCCCAATGCAGGTTAGAATTATGGAGTGTAATAATCCACCAATTAAGATAATTTCTCCCGGAAAAGTTTATAGATGTGATAGCGATGTAACTCACACGCCAATGTTTCATCAAATAGAAGGGCTTTTGGTTGACAAATCTATCACCTTTGCTAATTTAAAAGGAGTTCTTAATGAATTCATTTCCAGGTTTTTTGGCAATAGTATCAAGACTAGGTTCAGACCTAGCTATTTTCCTTTTACAGAACCTAGTGCAGAACTCGATATTGAATGGAAAGATAAGAATGGCTCCAAAGTTTGGATGGAAGTTCTTGGATGTGGAATGGTGAACCCCAAAGTCTTTGAATCAGTAAACTATAACTCGAAAGAGTATGCCGGCCTAGCTTTTGGGATGGGTATCGAAAGGTTAGCTATGATAAAGTTTGGTATTACAGATATTAGATATTTCTATCAAAATGATTTAAAGTTTTTAAAACAATTTTAGTTTAAATCTTGGAGGATTATTAAATGGGAATTAAACCTGATCACTGGATAAGAAAAATGTCACTTGAAAACAAGATGATTGAACCTTTTGTTGAAAAACAAACTACTAATGGCGCAATTTCCTATGGTGTTTCGTCATATGGTTATGATATTAGAGTAAGTAATGAATTTAAAGTATTTACTGATGTATACAATACTGTAGTTGACCCTAAAAGCTTTGATGAGAAATCTTTTGTAACAATCGTTGGTGATGAATGCATAATTCCTCCAAATTCTTTTGCTTTAGCAAGGACTGTGGAATATTTTAGAATACCTAGAAGTACTGTGACAGTTTGTGTGGGAAAATCTACATATGCAAGATGCGGCATCATCGTGAATGTTACTCCCTTCGAACCTGAATGGGAAGGCCATGTCACTCTAGAGATTTCCAATACTACACCGCTCCCTGCGAGAATATATGCGAATGAGGGTATAGCTCAAGTACTATTTTTTGAAGGGGATGAGGAGTGTGATATTTCCTACGCAGATAAAAAAGGCAAGTACCAGAATCAAACAGGGATTACCTTGCCAAGAATGAAAGATTAGGGCTTTTATTAAGCTAACTGCATGTTAAAATTCAAATAACAATTATGGCACCTGAAAAAAAAATCGTTACTAAAAACAACTATAATGCTAAATCTATTCAAGCTCTGGAAGGTCTCCAAGCCGTTAGGAAGAGACCCGGGATGTATATTGGAGATGTAGTAAAAAGAGGCTTTCATCATTTAGTTTTTGAAGTTATTGATAATTGTGTAGATGAAGCTTTGGCAGGATTTTGTGACAAAATAGATATTATTATCAACGAAGATGAAAGTATCTCACTAGAAGATAATGGACGAGGGATTCCTGTTGATATCCATCCACAAAAAAAGAAACCTGCTGTCGAAGTTATTTTAACCACGTTACATGCTGGGGGTAAATTTGATTCTAAGACTTATGCTGTTTCAGGCGGACTTCATGGAGTTGGCGTGACAGTTGTAAATTTTTTGTCCGAGTTTCTAGAAGTAGAGATTTCTCGTGATGGTGCTGTTTGGCATCAAAGGTATGAGTTTGGAAAAGTTGCCTCAAAACTTAAGTCTATAAAAAAATCATCGAAGACTGGTTCAAAAATTACATTTAAACCTGATAGTAAGATATTCGAACCTGTTATTAATACTAATGGAAGATATGATTTTGAGCCTAAATTTGATTTTGATTACTTGTGTAACAGGATTAGAGAATTAGCTTTTTTAAATGGGGGATTAAAGTTAGAAATTAACGATAAAAGAGTTGATAAGTCCGAAATGTTTTTATACAAGGGTGGAATTAATTCCTTTGTAGAGCACCTTAATAAAGGTAAAAAAACAGTAAATTCCAAACCAATTTTTATTAAAGGAGCTAAGGACGGCACCGTTGTAGAAATAGCAATTCAATACAATGAAGGATACTCAGAAAATGTTTACTCTTATGTTAATAATATCAATACTATTGAAGGTGGTACTCATCTCAGTGGATTTAGAAGTGCTTTAACTAGGTCCATTAATAAGTATGCAAAAGATCAGAATCTCTTCAAGAATCAAAGTATTCAAATAACAGGGGATGATACAAGAGAAGGCCTGGGTGCTGTAGTGAGTATCAAGGTACCAGAGCCTAAATTCGAGGGACAGACTAAAACCAAACTTGGAAATTCAGAGACTTCAGGAATTGTAGAGTCACTAATGAACGACTTTTTAGGAGATTTTTTTGAAAAAAATCCTTCACAAGCAAAGAAAATAGTTGGCAAATCTATTGATGCGGCGAAAGCAAGAGAAGCAGCAAAAAAAGCAAGAGATTTAACAAGAAGAAAAAGTGCTCTAGACTTAGGTTCATTGCCTGGGAAATTAGCTGATTGCCAAGAAAAAGATCCTGAAAAATCAGAGCTCTTTATTGTTGAAGGAGAATCAGCTGGAGGTTCGGCAAAGCAGGGAAGAGATAGAAAAACTCAAGCAGTTCTTCCATTAAAAGGAAAAGTTATAAATGTTCAAAAAGCTAGACTAGATAAAGTTTTAAGTAATGATGAGATTGGCACTTTGATTACAGCAATGGGAGTGGGAGCACCAGTCGTTACAGCGGACAGCGATGAGGATAACGGTATAGATATTGAAAAACTTAGGTACGGTAAAATTATTTTGATGACTGATGCAGATATTGATGGTTCGCATATAAGAACTTTGCTGCTAACTTTTTTCTATAACCATTATAAAGAACTAATTAGAAAGAAAAAATTATTTATTGCACAACCTCCTCTCTTTAAGCTTAAGAAGGGCAGTAAGGATATTTATTTGCAGGATGAGGATAGCTTGAACGACTTTCTCTTGGAGAATTCAATTAACGAACTTATTACTGATGAAAGTTTTAGCAAGAATAAGATTACCAAAGATGATTTACTGAAAAGTATTGCTCATTTTAGGAGACATAAGGTCTATTTAGATAATCTAGAAAGATCAGGGATGGATATAAGAATCCTAAATATTATTATACCAATCTTAGGAGAATTAGAGGATTTAAATATTTCAAAGCTTGAAAAAGCATCTATAAAAGAAATAAAAAGATTGAAGACAGAAAAGCCCTTAGACGATTATATATGTCGTAAAGACTCAAGTGGTTCACTGACTTTCTCAGTTAAAAATCAAGGTAGAATTAAAGATACGATAATTACTTCAAAATCTTTAGAGTCACAACTTCTCCAGAAAGCAGTAAAAGAGTACTCTATTAGTATTGATAAGCTTAATTTCCCATTAATATTAGAATCTAAGTCTGGAGAAAAATATGAATTCATAAATTTAGACTTACTTTTAGATAAGCTAAGTGAAATAGGTAAAAAAGGTTATTCTATTCAGAGATATAAAGGCTTAGGTGAAATGAATCCAGAGCAACTCTGGGAGACCACCCTTGATCCTTCGTTGAGAGTATTAAGAGAAGTTACAATTGCGGAAATTGAAGATATTGAGCAGGATACAAAGGAAAGAAACTTATTTGAAGATTTAATGGGTGACCAGGTAGAGCCTAGAAAGAAGATTATAGAAGACAATGCACTTTATGTTTCTAATTTGGATATATAATCACTTCTTTGTTATTTCTTTTATATCGTTAATCTCTTTGTTTACAGTATCATTAATTTCATCTTTCATATTGGTTATATTTCTATAAAATTTACCGCATTTCTTAGCAATGTTAGGTATCTCGTCAGGACCAAACAGCAAAATAAAGACAAGAAAAACGAATACTATTTCTGTAAAACCTAATCCGAACATTAGAATATTATATAGTAAATTTAGCCTTTTATTGGTTTTTTAATCAATAAGGCCATCATTGCAGCAATTATGCATGCGACTATGCATACATAGAAGCCATAGTTGTATGTATTAAATTCATCCACTAGATAACCAGCTAAAGGTGGACCTATGATAGCAGATATTGAGAAACCAGTTCCAAAAACACCAAAAATCTGACCCACATGTTTCTTTCCAAAAAAATCTTTTAGCAGGCTTGGAAATATAGGAATCCAGCCACCATATGAAAAACCAAAGAAAAAACCAAACAGAGAATAATGCAAAAGAGAGTTTCCATTTAGCAGTATTAAGACTGAAAGACCTTGACCAAGAAAAACAGAAAACAGGATTTTATTTCTATTTATAGAGTCTGCTAAATATCCCGTTACAAGACGACCGCAAAAACTACCCGCCGCAATTGAAGCTGGCGCTATTGATGAAGCAAGAAGATTCAAATTATTACTGATGGCATAATCAAATTGAAGTGTTACAACAATAAGAAAAGATAGCATTCCAAGAAAGAGTAGAACGTAAAGTATTACAAAGGCACTTGTCTTTGTAGCTTCTTTGGTTTCCCAATTGTTAGATTCATCATCATCAGATTTTGGAAAAGGGCCCCCATATGGCGTAAGTCCCATTTCTCCTGGGTCTTGTTTCATTAGGAATGCTGGAAGTAAACATATTAAGGTAATTCCTGCTAATGACATTAAGGTTGTCTCCAATGTTGACACACTTAATATCCAGGCTGATAAAGGATTAATCATTAAACCGCTAATGGGAACACCTGCTGTAACAAGACCTACAGCAAAATCCCTTCTCTTGTTGAACCATCTTTGAACAATAGCTACAGCTGGGATATAAAAGGCCCCATCACCTAGACCTGTGAGAACTCCGTAGTTTAAAAAAAGAGTAAGTTTAGTATCTGAATAAGCTGTGAAGAACAATCCAATTGCAGTAATTAGCCCACCAAGAAAAATTACTTTCTCGGGCCTATGTTTGTCAATTAGTTTGCCAAATAAAATCATAGAAAATGCAAAGACAATACATCTTATTGCAAATATAGAATTCACTGCAGCTTTAGACATTTCAAATTTTGCTTGAATCGAAGGTAGTAGAACACCAAAAGAGTAAAGAAGTAGTCCGTCTAAGAAGACCAGACAAATAGCTGCAAAGACAATTACCCAGCCATAAAAAAATTTATTTTTTAGCATTGGCTTATACTTTAAGCTGATTTATTAGGAATTCAAGATTATTCTCTATATTTACAGAGTCTTCTTCACCTGAGTTCATATCTTTAACAACAACTAAGGCTTTATCTAAGTTATTTTTTGATATAATTATAGTTTTTTTTGACCTAGATTTATCAGCTAGTTTAATTTGCTTGGTGAAGCTCCTTCTTTCTAAATCAATCTCAACCTTTATACCAAGATTCCTAAGTTTCAAAGCAAGCTTCAATGATTCTTCTATTGTTTCTTCTTCTTTGTATATGATGAAGAAGTCAATTGAGCTTTCGTATTTATTTTTCCTATTCATAGCTAATATTAATCTTTCAATTCCAGCTGCAAAACCAATTGATTCATTAGATTTCCCGCCAAATTTCTGAATAAGTGTGTCATACCGTCCACCTGCAAGTAGTGCGTCTTGCGCGCCTAAATCGGAAGAGGTTGCTTCAAATACTAGATCATTGTAGTAATCAATCCCTCTTACAAGTTGATTGTTGATTTTGTAATTAAACTTTATATCATCTAAGAGTTTGGTTAAGAGCTTGAATCTATTCATAGATTCTTTGTCTATGTAGTCTATTGTCTTCGGTATATCTTTAAAGGCATATTTATGAATAGCCTTATCGAGGAATCTCAATGGATTTTTTTCTAGGATTTTATAGTCTTTTTCATCTATTGAATTTTTATTCTTCTTTCCAAAAGCTAAAATAGCACTTCGAATATTATCTAAACTTTCTTTGTTTCCAATAGAGTTGATTTGAAAAGTAAAATTTTTAATCTCTAGTGTTTTTATTAATTTTTCAGCTAGGCTGAGTATTTCAACTTCATACAATATCTCATTTGATCCTATCAACTCTGCACCAATCTGATGAAACATCCTGTATCTGCCTTTTTGAGATCTTTCATAACGAAACATTGGGCCCAAATAGTAGAGCTTATTAACACTTCTTATTTTATCTAGTGAGTTCTCAATCAAGCTCCTAACGACAGGAGCAGTCCCTTCAGGTCTTAAGCAATATTTTAAGATTTGATTCTTTGAGGTTTCTTTGTTGTCTTTATCTAAAGTAAATTCATACATTTCTTTCGAGACTATGTCAGTATCTTCTCCAATTCCTGTCTTGAAGGTTGAATCATATTCGGCAACTGGGGTTATTATTTCTTGAAAATTGTAGGACGACATTACATCTCTTAATTGATTAGTTATAGAAGTCCAAGTGTATGATGAGTCAGAATTAGTACTTCCATAAGGAAGTATGTCCCTAAAGCCTTTAACAATTTTCATAACTATATAAACCAAATCTTAAATAAGTATTGTTTATTAATCAATTAATCAATAATATATTAGTAATGAATATTTTTTATATAGGTAGTCCTCAACTATTTGGGGAAGGCGCTAGTTCAATACATGTTGCCAGAATGTGTGAAGCTTTTGCAGAATTAGGCCATGATGTTGAGCTTGTTTTGCCTATAGAGATTGAAGAAGTCGATTATTTTTTTAGTTATTATAATGTTAGCAATAAGTTTAAAATCAACAGAACTTTTGGTCTAAAGAGAGGACCACTTAGGCATATGCTTCATGGGCTTTTGTCCTTCTTTAAAATGTTTTCAGTAGATAATTATGACTTGATAATTACTAGAAATATTACTTTCGCATATTTTGCATCTTTTTTTAAGCCTAATATCATTGTAGATATTCACCATCCTGCGGTAAATTATTTATCTAAGATTGCTATTAAAAGGTTTATTAAAGCAACAAATATAGTAAAGATTTCTTGCAATTCAGAGGGAACAAAAAGAAATCTAGAGGAAAATTTTGGTTTTACAAAAAAACTTCAAGTCTTACATAATGGGGTAAATCTCAAAACATTTAAACCAAATAGGGATATAAGTGAATTTAAAAAAGATTTGCATATTCCTAAGGATAGCATCGTTGCTTCTTATGTGGGAAATACCTACAAGGGCAGGGGTATTGAGAAAATTATTGAGCTCTCCAGAATTAACAAAGACATTTTCTTTCTAGTTGTTGGTGGAGAGGACTCAGATAATAATACTTATGCTGACCTGGTTGAGCCAAATCAGGAAAATGTACTCCTTACAGGACATGTCAAGAATGTAGATATTCCAAATTATCTTGCAGTATCAGATGTTCTTTTAATACCTTATTCTTCTGATTTCACAATTAAGGGTGGTTCAATGGCATTTGATTATTCATCACCTATAAAATTATTTGAGTATTTAGCTTCTGGCAAACCTATTATAGCTTCGGATTTACCTTCTATATCGCGAATTTTATCTCATAATATAAATTCAATATTAGTTGACCCTAGCTCAACAGAGGCTTTGAATAATGCTTTAAATTTAGTAATTAATAATGAAAAGCTATCTAAAGACTTATCTCAAAATTGCTTGGACCTATCAAAAGAGTTCACCTGGCTCAATAGAGCCATTATGATGATAAAGAGAATACAGTGATGAAGAATTTATTTTTTCTTATTTTTCTCTTCTTCTTAACTTCTCAATCTTTCTCAGGCACTGATTCTACTATAAAGAAGAATGAAAGAGTTTTCTTGAAAGATACAGTAGCAATTAATTCTTTCCTATGGGGAGGTAGAATCCTTTACGTTCGAAACAAGGACTCTAAAATTTTTGATACAAATGCTAAGAAATGGGGGAAGAATATTCTTAATCCAGAAATAAATGATGGTGATAGTTTTGCTACAAACTATATATATCATCCATACTTTGGTGCTCTTTATTATCAAGTTTACCGTGACTTGGGATACGATAAGAATGATGCCTTTTTGGGGACAATTATTCAAAGTACCTTATGGGAATTCACAATTGAAGGCACAGTAGAAAAACCATCAGTCGTAGACCTGATAGTAACGCCAGGTTTAGGGATACCATTAGGTCTTTATTTCGAGAAAATAAATAAAAAGCTATCAGGCTCAGACTCTAAATTAAAAAAGACCCTTTCATATCTTATAAATCCAACAAGGTTGTTCCTCGATGAAGGAAGTCTTGGTTTTATCAATCCGTTATCGGGAACATTTATGATATATAAACCTTTCAAGTATAGAGACCATGGTGGTCACAGCACATTGCTTTCTTTAAGTGGAGTTAGCGTTAATTCAAATATTTTCAACGTCAAGCAGTATCGTGGAGGTGGGGTTGATATAATCTATGCTTTAAGTGCTGATTTTATAAATACTGAAAGAGATTTGAGTTTGAGATTTAGATTTCCTTGGTCAGGTGCCTATGATGGAAATGATAAAGAGTACAATGTTGTCGATAATGGTTTCGAGATAGGTAATGCTGAAATTGGTTTAAACAAGGTTTTAATTGAAGATGATAATATATATTTTGGTTATGATATTGGTCTGAATCTTCCTACAGCTAGCGTGTGGGGCGATAAGAAGAATAGGCTAGAGAAGTCGCATTCCAACTCATTAATACTCAAAGAAGTGTTGCATGATTCAACTATATTGACGCCTAAATTTTATATCGGTAACAATCTAATTAGCTTTAGCTTTAGCTCTGAAGTCTTCTTTAACTCTGAAGAATATAGTAATGATTCTCAAGAGCTTTTTCTTGTCTATGATACCAAAATCAGTTTATTTAAGTCTGTAAATAAAAAATATAATTTAGATTTTGATTTAAAATTCTTAGATAAGAAGACTGAAGAACAATCAAATATCGATGGAGTTACATCGATTAAATTCAGAATAGTAGAAAATTTAGATTTTAGCGTCGAATACCTTGAGCCTTTTTGTGGAGATATAGATAAATATATTTACAACGGACTATTTGTAAATTTAAAGCTACCATTATCTTAATTTTATTCATGAAGGAGAGAAACTTCTAGTTCATCAATAGGTATAGCAGCAAGTGTAATTAGTTGAATGGTACCTCTTGACCCTAATTCGATAGAGATCCTAGAAATTGTTTCGTTGTCAGGGGCGTCTAGTATGTTGATAAAATCATATTCTCCGAGCACTGCGTATTGTTCTAATACTTTCGCACCCATTTTTTCTATTTCGTCATTTACTTCTTTTATTCTCTCTGGACGCATCTTAACTGTTTTTCGTCCTTCGTCGGTCAAATTGCTAAGCATTATATACTTTGGCATTTACAGCTCCTTCAAAAGTACATCTTCAATATCTTTTTTTGGCATTGAGCCAATGAGTTGATTCTTCAATTCACCTTTATTAAAGATTAGCATAGTTGGAATGCTCTTGATTCCATACTTCGCTGCCATTTCTTGATTTTCGTCAATATTAATCTTCACTATGGATAATTTGTCATGGTTTTCATTTAAAATTTCTTCTAAAGTTGGTGCAAGCATTTTGCATGGACCGCACCATGGAGCCCAAAAATCTACAAGTACAGGTAGTTCAGAATCTAAGACCATACTTTTAAAATTTCCATCATTTCCTTCTTTTACATTACTCATTCTAATTCTCCAATTGTTTTTTTTAACTTTTATCAATAATAATTTAAAATTAATATTAATGTCGCTAACAATAAGTTAAAATTATCACATTATCAAATAAAAGGAAGTCTATTTATGATTAAAAAAAAATTTAGAAAAGAATCTGATTCAATGGGGCAAATGAGCGTACCGAAAGATGCATTATATGGGGCTCAGACTGCAAGGGCAGTTGAAAATTTTCCAATAAGTAAACTTAGATTTAATAGATCTTTTATTGAAGCGTTAGGTGTTATTAAGTTCTCAGCTGCTAAAACCAATTTAAGTCTAAAATTAATTTCTGCTGATGTTGGGAATTCTATTATGAAGGCCGCAAATGAAGTGATTTGTGGTAAGCATGATACCGAGTTTGTTGTAGATATTTTTCAAACAGGGTCGGGAACATCTTCCAATATGAATGCTAATGAAGTTATAGCAACTTTGGCTAACAAGTTTATCAAAGGTAAAACGAAAGTTCACCCAAATGATCATGTAAATTTATGCCAGTCTAGCAACGATGTAATACCTACTGCGATGTATATATCCGTTTATAGCCTAATTCTAAATTCTCTTATTCCCAATCTTAAGACGCTTGAGAAAGAGCTAGCATCGAAAGCAAGAAAATTTGACAAAATTTTTAAAATTGGCAGGACTCATCTTCAGGATGCTACACCCATAACGTTGGGCCAGGAATTTGGAGGTTACTCCAGTATGATTTCTAGATCTATAGGCTTTATTAAAGAAGCTTCTGTCAATCTGTCAGAATTAGCGCAAGGAGGAACCGCTGTCGGAACAGGTATCAACTCCCACCCCAAGTTTGGAAAGAAGGTTGCATTAGAGATTTCTAAAAAAGTAGGAATTAAATTCAAGGAAGCCTCTAATCATTTCGAGGCTCAAGCATCTAAAGATGCTTTAGTCCTGACTAGCGGAGCATTAAAAACATTAGCAACTTCTTTAATGAAGATTGCAAATGATATTAGATGGCTTGGTAGTGGACCTAGATGTGGCTTTGGTGAGATTTCTGTTCCTGCAATTCAGCCTGGTTCATCAATTATGCCAGGCAAGGTTAATCCTGTACTTGCAGAGTCAGTAACTCAAGTGTGCGCGCAAGTTATAGGGAACGATTCAACTATTTCAATAGCTGGTCAATCAGGAAACTTTGAACTTAATGTCATGATGCCGGTAATGGCTCATAATATGATTGAATCTGTAGAGATTTTATCTAACGCTTCACTGGCCTTTGCTAAAGATTGCATATCTGGAATAGAGGCTAATAAAGAACAATGTGAGGGCACTATTGAAAAAAGTTTAGCTATGTGCACCAGCTTAGCACCTGTTATTGGCTATGATAAAGCTGCCGCAGTTGCAAAAAAAGCTTTTAATGAAAATAAGACAGTTAGAGAAGTAGTTGATGAGAATAAAATTCTAAAAAAGAAGGAAGCGTCTAGGATCTTAGATCCTAAAACAATGATAAAGCCAAGTCTTTAGAAAATGAAGAAAAAGTTGTTAACAAAGGTTTCGAATTTAGAGGATATTTCTGTAAGTGTTGAATATTATAAAGAGAAATACTATCCCGATATACTCAAAGAGACGGAGCTCTTAGAGTCAATAATTGACCAGATTAAACTTGAACCACGAATACTATATGATGAGAGTTATGTAAAAGGTTGGAAGGATGAACTAACTTTAGAAAGAGAGTCAAAAGTAAAAATTATTATAAATCTATTACAGTCTGTTCTGAATGATTTGGAAAATTCGAACACTTTACTGTCTTCTAAGAAAAATTTTGATAGATGGACAGAGGCTAAGAACTGGTTAAAGGCTATATTTACAGCTGCATCCTCAGGCTCATTGTCTAAACTTGTATATTTTGGTCCAGACGCAGAGAACTTTCCTACTGATTCCAAGCTTTTGTCCGAGTTTCTTTCATTAAGAAGTAAAATTGATAAATTTTTTATAAGATTCTATCCGTTCATGTTGGATTCAAAGAAAAGAAAAAAGTCATCCCCAATTATGCTGTCCAAATATATTAATACTCTTATTATTGATGAGGCTTTAGGGATTTTTGCCACTAGATATCACAAATCTTATGCTCCATATTCAGGTTCTATAGCCACTAAGGAATTTTATGAAGTAGATTCAATTGATAAAATAGTTCTTCACATTCTTGCCAACAAATATAGGACTACATTTCAGTCAATTTCTATGAGAATGAAGATGATTTAAATATCTGAGCGTTACTTTTTTATAGATGGTATAATTCTAAAATAATGGCCGGAAAAAATAAAAAAGATATTTGGATTGATTCTGAGATTTTAAGCGATAGTTTTTTTGTTGCTTTAAAGGAGTTCGTTGAGCAGGTCCATGTTGGAAAGACAGGGATTTTGTCCTGGCTTTTCTTCTGTAAATATTTTAGTGATTTTCAGGAAACAAAGAAACCTCTTTATCTTGCTCTTGCCATCAAAGAGCAGCCGTGCATATTAGACCATCCAGTTGTTAGATATCAAGTGATTGCTTGGATGTTGCAATCTAAATATCCAAGTGTTGAAGACAAGTTAAGTCTTAAAGAGTTTGCTTTAGGTCTAGGCGACTACAACTCTTATAAAAAGTCAAAGAATTCCATACCGTTCAACAAAGAACATATTGCTGGAACTTTTAAGTATATATATAAAATGTTAAGGACAGCTAAGAAAGAACTTAAGCCACAATCTGTAGAGGAGCGGAATTTTTCATTAAGAGTTCTATTTAACCCCGCTAAGGCTAAAATAATTCCTTTAGAAAGTAAGATTTCTGAATGGTCAAGGATTAAGAATACAAAAGATTTGGCTTTAATTATTACCCAGTATTTTTTGAGCTACAAGTGGAGCCTAGAGTATAAAAATGATTTTGTTAAGAATGAAAACGAGCTCTTGGTGCCCCCTAAATTAATACCCATGAGTAAAATAAAAGAACTAATTTGATGACTTACTCAAGTCTTTCTGGTTAGCGAACTCTATCTTTGTCCAACGCTCTAATAAGAATTTAAACAAGTCTTTTGCATTTTTAAACTCTGAATTTGTTAGCTCTGATTTAAAATCTGATACTATTTTGACAGAATCTTCTTTATCGAGACTGGTCATAGGAAAGGAGGCAAGTAAGTCTCCATAGTTTAAAATAATAATACTATCAGAGGGAAACTTGTGTGCCCATTTGTTTAAGTCTTTTAGATCTTGTTGGATGACATCAACATACTTTCTAAGTTCTAAGTCTTCAACTTGTACTTTCTTTACAATAGAGTCGAAATAATTGATTGATTCTATAGCCGCTATAAGGCTGCTTTTATAGTGGATTGCACCAAAACCCCAATGTGTTTTAAATACTTTTTTCTGACTGATTTTAAACATGAAGAACCAGTGGATTGGTATAAGGTTGTCGACCAGGAAAGAGAAAGGAGTATCGTCTGGTTCGTTATTTGGACAAATGAAGTTCTCATGATCCTCTTTAATAAAGAGACATTCTTTGATTTCGTTTTCTTTGATATTCAATTGTTCGCATAACGCATTCTGGAACGTTCCATATTCATTACCAAACCACAAACCATAAGGTGAGGTTGGACCACCCCAAAAGCGCTCATAAAAATCTGTGTATTCAACCCAGTAATCCTTGTCTGCCTTGAAATGTGAAAGTTTTTGATATATTTGTAAACAACAAGATGGCATAAGTTGATTTTCCTATATTTAGAATTATAATTCAATCTAAATATATGAGATTATATAACTCAAAAATTCTATTCTTCTTTTTTCTTTTAGCTGTAAATGCTGGGGCTGAGAATATAGTTTTCTATGAGACTGTTCCTTTAATAGGAAAGTTTGTAATAATGGCCGTAGCAATAGGAATACCAACTTTCATTATTCTTTCTCATGTTCCGTTGTTTGAAATATTGGATACTGACAAGCTCCCAATACCACCAAAACTTAGTAAGGCAGAAAGTGAAACTTTAAAGGGAACTGTAGTTGGTGTTGTGTTCGGACTCTTATTGACCGTTATTACCATAGTCCTTCTTTAATCTTTTTACTAAAAAAGAGTAGAGTTTTTACTTTATTTTTGTTATAGTGAGCTCAAATGTCTGTTAAAGTAGACCAAATTATAAGAACCGAGAGAAAGAGCACCGAAATTCAAGTTTCCGTAGAAGGCCATATAATTGTTCGCGCCCCATTGGAAGAATCCATAGAAAGGATTGAGGAAATAATTGAATCCAAGAAATTTTGGCTTCTTAGGACACAGCAAATAGCAAAAGCTAAATATCTTAATGATCTTCACAAAAAGTATGAAGATGGTGAGAAATTCTTATATCTCGGAATTGAGAGAAAATTAAAAACCATTGATAATGATCCAGTACCACTGTCTTATAGAGATGGAACATTTTATTTGTCAAAAAATTATCTAAAGTTCGCTAACAAGTTCTTTATTGATTGGTACAAAGATAGAGCTAGAGATTATATATCGGAGGTAGCAGATAGGTTTTCTAGTCTCTATAAGGTTCCATATAAAAAGGTGATAATAAAAGACTCGTTTTCTCAATGGGCATCTTGTTCGGGAGATGGCAATTTAAACTTTAGTTGGAGAGTTGTACTTGTTCCACCTGAAGTAATTGCTTATTTGGTTGTACATGAATTGGCACATATGGATATTAGGAATCATTCATCTGATTATTGGCTTAAAGTTGAACAGATGATGCCTGATTACCTAAGATATGAAAATTCCCTAAAAGACTATGATCATATACTCAGTATTCTAAAGAATGATACCGGGCCTTTTTTAACAGATAGCCGAGACTCCAAGAAGAAAGAAGATGTTTCTAGGCAAAATAAACAATTAGAGTTTGAAATATAATTTAATGTCAACTAAGCTGAGAAAAACAATTAATAGGATTATACTTTTTATTCTTTCGCTTCCTTTTGCATTCGTAGTTCTTTCCCCACTTCTTTTAGTATATGGATTATTTTTAATGACATATCCTGAGGGTAGGCAGAAACTATTAGTATATTATAGATTCACTATTAATTTGTTTGGTCTAATATTGGGATGTCTGAATTTAAATGATAAGGCCACAAGAAAGAAGTCTAGATCTGAGTTGTGGACTAAATGTAAAGATTTTTGGGACGGAAAAAGCTAAATTTTCCCTGAAGTTTCAGTTATTTTAAATAAAGAATAAGCCATAATTAAAAAAATTGTGAGGAACAACAAAGCAAAAAATAATTTCTCTTTAGGACTAGACATCCCACTAATTATAAATGAAAAACGAGATATAAGAAATTTTTATTAATTAATGATTGCTATAATCAAAAAGTTGAGTAATATAAAGGGATGCAAGGTATAGATTTTAGAGAACAAAAAGCACAAGAAACTACTTTGGCATTGGTTTTTCCTGAAGGCTTAAGAGAAAAAGTTTTATTTAGGCCTCAAGCTAGAGGTAATGTCCAGCTTATGAACGATAAAGGAGAGGCCTACCATAGCCATAACCCTTTTAAGCTAATTGCTCTTGACTGTTTAGAGGAATACCTAACAACTGAAAATCCCGATAAATTAATTGAAGCAGTAATGCATGATCATGCAATTTTGCAAGGAACACCTATTGTTGACCATGAATCCTGGGATCCGAAAACAATGGTCGGTGATGAAATTGTTGATTTGACAACTTTGTCCATGGCTCATATTGGAACGTACAATGATGATTTAAAGCATGTAACTCCGGCAACTGTTGTATGGTCCACGATTAATTACTGGAGATCCTTTTTAACTTTTAAGAGAAACGCAGCATACGCAACTGAAACCGGGAAGTTCCTTGAGAACTGTTTCCTTAGGCTTGGTGGTGCATTAATACCTTCAATCGTTCCTGTAGCTGATGGTGCATTTACCGAAGAAGAAAGAAAATACCGCGAAATGAAAAGCGCCTAATTTCTTAATGACAAGATATTCCAAATTTTTTAAGTCTCCAATAGTTGTATGGCAATGGTGTTATATATCCCACAAGTAATATTATTGGTACTGTTTTTAAGTTTATAGCAGGCGCACCATTAATCATTAAGTCTGTAGCGTTCATGGCAATTTCCATAAATATCATGCTAACAAAACTCATTCCTATTGCAGTTTTAAAAGCGTTTTTAAAGCCCATTTGTCTTAGAAGCACTAAAGTTTCAAATATAATACTTGTAATTAAACCATTAATAGTAGCCAAGACCATTATCTCTAATGTTGAATTTGAGTGAGTGATATTTTGAAAGTATATTATTGTACCAAAATCTCCAAGTGCGCAGCCGAATAGGCACCATAGAGTATTAACAGAAGCCTTCTTCCAAGTATGAATACATTTCCACATAATCTTATTTTCTCTTAACAAGATATATCAACACTATTATCATCAGAACTACTGTTATTGAGAAGTAAAAAAGAATTGTTTCTTGAATCATTTCTCTAGTTATAATACATTATAAATATCATGGCTCAATCTAAAATTCTTGATTCAAACATAAATACTAGATCTCAAGTTGGGAGACAAGTAATTAATGAAAAAAATGCTACATCTTTTATGAAGAAGTATGAATTATTTGATAGAGTTGATTTATTTCCAAAAGAGATAAGAACAATGGAAATAAAAGACTGGGAATCTTTTGCAAGACGAAATCCATATTTAGCCAAGTTCTTAAACAAGAAACTTCCTGGTTATTTCTTTCTAGCATTAGAGACATGGAATTCTGCTGACGACTCAGCTTCCTCTAGCCCTTTGGTTGAGACAATCTTTGAAGATACAATTATATATTGGAGAAATTTAATTCTAGATAATGACGAAAAAATGTCTGCTGAAGCCTCAATTCTTTTAAAGAATATTGGTTTGGCTTTAGCATCAGTACCAGGAGACAATAAATGAGAATTATTAGATTTATATTAGGAAGAATTATTCTTTTTATAGATTGGATTACCTCACCTGCTCCAATTTCGATTTCTGAAGAAGAAAGATTAAGAATAAGCACTTTTACCTCAAGCATGGTTATGTACGAATTTAGGGCTTGTCCCTTTTGTGTCCGAGTTAGAAGATTTATGAAAAGAAATAATATAATTATCACAACTAAGGATGCCAGGAAAAATAAGGACTATGCAGATGAATTAATCTCAGGTGGTGGGAAACTCCAAGTTCCATGCTTAGTTATTCCCACCGAAGGTAAGAATTCGGAATGGCTCTACGAATCTAAAGATATAATAAATTTTCTTGCTAAAGAATTGGGGATAAAGTTGTGAGCCTGAAGGATAAACTAACTAAAATGGAATATCATGTTACTCAAGAATGTGGTACTGAACCCCCTTTTAGCGGCGCCTACAATGATGAAAAGTCAGAGGGAATTTACAAGTGTATTTGCTGTGGTATTGAGTTATTTGCTTCTGAAGAAAAGTTTGATTCTGGAACGGGATGGCCCAGTTTTCATGACTGTATTAAAAGTGAGAATGTAGAATTGAAAGAAGATACTTCTGATATGATGATAAGAGTTGAAGTTAGTTGCAAAGAGTGTGGGTCACACCTTGGGCATGTTTTTAATGATGGTCCTCAGCCTACAGGGCTAAGGTATTGTATTAATTCTGTTTCACTTACACTTAAAAAATTTTAAATACACTCTACTTTTATAGTAAAATTAATTATGTCAATTTTTAGGCAACATATAGGTTCATTAAAAAGAAAAAAAGAATTAGATAAGAACGCTAAGGTCGTAAAGAGGAAGAAAGGTGAATATGCGCCAACTAGACTCTTTTTTGAAGCAAGAACACCTTCAAAAGGTAGACCTAAGTATAGGTGGGGTAACTTAAAAGATTTATATCCTCCAAATTTAGCTAATCCCTTAACTTGTCGTATTCCTTCTCTGATAGACTTTCTTGAGACAAGACAGCCTAAATATTTTTTTTATACACTAGAGGATTGGGATTTTAAAAGTGATGATAAATTTC
>JABILG010000019.1 GCA_018654605.1 bacterium | reverse complement strand
TTTACCCTCATGAAGGGCAATTGCCCCTAAAAGTTGAACATCAAAAGGTCTTAAACCAAGCTTTCTATTTGAGGTCTCTCTTGCTATAGCCAACACTCTTGAGAGATGTTCGTCAAGCTCTTTAGGATTCTGTATTTGTAATCTAATAGAAGAAATTTCATCTTTAAGCTCTATATCAGTTTTATCATGAATTTCATTCTCTAGATTATTTATAGAATCAACCATCTTGTTGATTCTGGACAGCTCTCGCTTGTTATCTGAGCCAAATATTTTTTTGATTAGATTTATCATTACAAATTCAAATCTTAAAAATTTACTCTGATAGGTCCACTGGGATAACTTCGCTTAATCCTTCAAGTTTAGATGTAATACCTATAAGTTTATTTGAAAACTTCATTGTTCTTTTGTTGTGAGTTATTATTGCAACTTGTGATTTCTTTGAGATTTCCTTCAACATTTCACCAAACTTAGAAATATTCTTATCATCTAATGGTGCATCAACTTCATCGAGAAGCAAGAAAGGCGCCGGTTTAACAAAATAAGCAGATAGCAATAGAGCAATCCCGGCCAAAGCTCTTTCACCCCCAGAGTATGACTTTAGTGTTCTATATTTTTTTAATCCAATCTTTAACATTACCTCTATGCCGGTATCTTTTAACGAATTTGGATTAGTAAGGATAAGTTTCCCTTCACCACCTCCAAACAAAGTCTTTATATATTCATCATACTTACTAGAAATTTTATTAAATGTCTCCATAAAAGCTGTCTCTGATTCTTCATCAATCTTATTAATCGCTTTTTGTAGATTATTTAATGATTCATCTAAGTCCTTAATTTGAGAATCAGTAAATTCAAATCTTTCCTTAAGCTTTTCAAACTCTTCGGGTGCCAAGAGATTTACAGGTCCAAAGCTCTCGATAGATCTTTGTAATTTATTAAACTTAGATTTAGACAAATCATCATTATCTTTCAGAAGCTCTATTTGTGAGCACTCATCTTCTGAAACAATTTTGATATCATAGTTATTAAATTCAGGATTCACATTTTCTATCAACTGTTCAATTTCAAGGTCTACTTTTTGTATATTTGAATCAAAATTCAGAGATTCTGCTCTTCGATTCTCAAGCTCATCATCTTTTTCCTGTTTCTCAATATTATCCTTAGTTAGCGCCCTTTTAATCTCGTCTATCTTACTCTTTGCAATATCTATATCTCCAACTAAAGCCGTCTCTTTTGTTTTAAATTCCTCAAAAACATCACTTAATCTTCTCAGCTCTATTGAATTAGATTCGATTTTATCTTCTAAATCAATAATTCTTGATGTATCTCTCTCAATCTTTAGAGATATAACATTAATTCTTTGTCCCATATTTTTCTTTGAATTATTCTGTTCATCTAGTGAGACCTTAAGGTTCTCAATCTCATTCTTCTTGGAGTCTAATACAATTTGAGAACTTGATATATTCTTTGCTTTTTCCAGTAAATTAAATCTCTTTTCAAATTCATTCTTCTGTTCAATTATTAAATTAATTTCATCATATATATCATCTAGCTTCTTCTTTTTTAAAATTAAATTAGACTTTAAATCTATTGCTTGTGATTCCATATTTTGCCTCAAAGATGTTTCAGCAGAAAGTTTGGAATTAAATTTACTTAATTTTTCTGATATTACTTCGTAAGATTCAGAATAAGAAGCAATTTCAGCATCAAAAGACTCAATTCTATTATTAATATCAAAAATCTCATCTTCTATTTTTTTAATTTCAATACTTACTAAATCTATATCTTTGTCGTGTTCGACTTTAAGCCTATTTAAATCCTTAATTTCATCTTTTATTTGGAGTATATTATCTGGCGCTGACCCTACAGATATAGACCCATTGGAATCAAAAAATTCTCCATCCATTGTTACAAAATTAAAATTTGGGAACTCTTCTCTAGCCTTAATGGCATCAAGAATAGTGTCAGAAACATAAGTATCAGCTAATATTGATGCAAGAAATGGACGATTGTCTTGGTCGCACTCTATACAGTCCATTATCATTGTTTGATTAATATTCAGGCTACCTCCAGCCTGGATATTATTGTTCATTGGAATAAAAGTACCTCTACCAGTGCAAGTACTCTTAAATCTCTCAATAGTATCGATTGTATTTTTCTTATCATTAATAAGTATCCATTTTAATTTCTCGCCTAAGGCTGACTCTATTGCTTTCTCATATCCGGTTTTTGATTTAATGAAGTCTGAGACAGTTCCATCAACACTCTTTCCTTTAAGCTGATGAACAAAATTCCTGATTCCTTCTGGCAGCCAACCATAAGTAGCCTCAATATTCTCTAGAACCTTAACTCTAGACTTTGTAGACTCAATATCAGAATTAATTTTAAAGTACTTTTCATTAATTTCTTTAAGTTCTCTATTACTTTTTAATAGCCGCTCTGTTTCCTCTTTTTTATTTTCTTCACAATTATCTCTAATAGATTGGAGCCTAAATGAGTTCTCTTTAATCTCTGTCATTTCTTTCTTAATACCTAATATAGAATCCTCTAGCTTCTTAGACTCAGCTTCATAGTCCGCCTGTTTAACTGAAAGTTCGCTCAATTCATTTTCAATAATAGAATGACTAGTTTTTAGAGAAGAATATCTTTCTACCGCATCTAAAAGTCTTGCTTTAGCCTCATCTTGAGTAACGCCCGAATCATCTAGATTATCTTTAGTAGAAAAACTAATCTGTTCATTAGCATCAATTAATTTCTTTTCTATACTTTCATAGTTTTTATCAATATCTTCTGTTTCTAAAATTAGTCCATCAACTTCTAATCTTAGGTCTCTCTTGCTGTCTTTTGCTCTAACTAACTCCTCAACTAGTAAGACATTTTCTTTTTGCAAGATGTTCACTTGTGAGCTTGTACCCATCTTATCCTCTTTAGTTCTAAGTAGCGAAAGATTGAGCTCCTCAATCCTGCGCACCATGTTTGCATACTCATCATTACTTTTGCTTATATTAGATTTAATCTTATTTCTTTCCTCTTCTATCGAGTGAGTAATATTGCTAAATTCCTTTTTTTCGTCAGTGTATTTAGAAAGCTTTGTACTCAAGTCTCTATATCTACTTTTATAAAATAATTTTTCTAAACTTCTAAATTTATTTACTAACTCAGAATATGCATTAGCTTTCTTAGCTTGCTCTTCCAAAGAATCCTTTTGCTTCCCAATCTCCAATTGAATATCTCTTGTTCTTTCTAGATTATCTTGCACTAGAAGCATTTTTCTTTCTGTTTCAGCTCTCTTTGATTTATATATTGCAAGACCTGCAGCTTCATCAATTAAATTCTTTTTTTCCTCAGGCTTAGAGGTTATATAGGTATCTATCTGACCTTGAGGAATTATTGTAAAACTCCTAGACCCAGCGCCTGCCGACATAATAATATCTGAAATGTCCTTAAGTCTGCATTGTGTTCCATTTAAATAATACTCACTCTCACCAGACCTATAGAGCTTTCTTTTTATCTCAGTTTCAACAAAATCATCTTCTTCATTATTTTCAATTAACAATGAAACTTCAGCGTAATTTTGTTTTGGAAGATTATCGTTACCATCAGCTACTACTTGAGACATAGAATCAAGTCTTAAAAGTCTTGGGTTTTGCTCACCAAGCACCCATCGCATCGCATCAAGGAGATTTGTCTTGCCACATCCATTAGGACCAACAATTGTGGAAATTTCTGAATCAAAATTTATAACGGATTTTTCATAGAATGTCTTAAAACCTTTAATATAGAGGGACTTTATTCTCATTTTTGCAAATAATAAAATACATTAGTTATAAAGGCAATAGTTAATATTAAGAATTTTGAATTTAATTCGGCTAATTAATATATTTGGGATTATATTTTATGTTTGAGTTGGTAAATATTTCTGTCAAGAAAGTTCTATAAATTTTTTCTTTTCTTGGTCGTGATAGATCTTTCTTTATCTTATCTTTATCTAGCAACAGGAAATCTGTATCGGCTTTTCTTACTTTTTCTATAAACACAATAAAGTTTTCAGAACCAGCGGATATCACTCTTGGTACAAAATGGCCTTCTTTGATAACCGGATAACCTATCTTGGAATTTGTAACTTTACTAAAATCAGCAAAACTTAGGTCATAATTAAATTCATAACTATATTTTATATCACTTTTAGTTGAGTCAAAGACTAATCTATCATTACTTTTATCATCATCCAACAATAAAGTTAAAAGATCCATTTGATAATTATGTAAGCTATTTGCTCTCAAACTTGCCAATGCCTCCTGTTTAGAAAGAATTTTTTCACCAAGTGTGGTTACTATCCAAAGTGAATCAATGGAAATAAAGACTTGAACTTTTCTGTCAGAGAAATTAGTAGAAACAATTTTACTTAATAAATCTTTAGAGATTATTCTTTGTGGGGTATCAAGATTAAGACTAATTACTTTATTTTTTATACCATTCTCACTAATAATTTCGTCAAAACTTTTACTTTCTGCCATTTCATTGAGTGATTTAAATTTCTTAGGGAGGAGATTGAGTGCAATCCTCTTTCTAATTAGGGTTTTTGCACTTTCATCGCTAATGCTTTCATCATCAGATGAATAATTTAAGATAAAAGAATCAATATCTTTCTTTGTAATATTTATATCTTTTGTTAGTTCCTCAAAATCTAATTGTGCTAATATGTAAGTTAAGTTCGAGATAGGGGCTTCCTCTTTCTTGCTCATTATAAAATTGTTAATATCAATATCTGTAAAATTAGGAGCCTCATATTGAGAGCTATTAGCCCTAAGAGTATAAAAATTAAGCTTTGTAGAATCATCTCTATATTTTTGCTCTATCTCTAAATCTGAAACAAAAACGAAAGAGGAGAAGAACGACTCTAGCTTGTCCGTTAGCACTTCTTCCCTTAATATTTGTTCAAATACTTCTATCTTTAATCCAAAAATATCTTTAACTTTTGCTTTATAGCCCGAAAATCCTATAAACCTTCCTTGATTACTAAATAAACTCGACCCTTTTATCTTATCTTCAATTTCATCATCAGATACATATAATCCTAGTTGAGCCGCTTGTTCTGATGAAACCTTCCTTCTGGCAATAGTATTAACAATTTGTTTATCAATAATCTTTACTGCTTCCTTGTCAGATAAAAGTTTTTTTGAAGCGTCAGCGAACCTTAACCTTCTAAAATAGTTAAACTCCTCAATGGTAATATCTTTGTCGTTAATTTTGGCTACTATCTTGTCCGACATACCAAAAGAAATAATATCAGTACCAACACCAAGACTAACAACTAGGCCAACACCTAAAAGAACTATAATAAATTTACTGATAAAGTTTTTAAGATAAGAGAAAAACATAGATAAGAATATAGCATATAAGAGCTACAATTTAACAACATCTCCCTATATTGTGTAAAATAATGACGTGAAAAAGAATATTGGTATAGTTGGATGCGGAATCATTAGCCTTTTAATTTCTTATAAGTTTTTTAAGTTAGGACATAAAGTAACGATATTTGAGAAAGAGGATCTTCAGGGTTTTGCAAATTGTAGTACAACAGCTGGGGGAATGATATCTCCATACTCTGAACAAATTCACAGCGACAAGAAAATCTTTGATTTAGGTTTTGATTCAATCCATAGATGGAAAAAAATTATTAGCGAGTTAGAAATGAAAGTTTACTTTAAAACAAAAGGTAGCCTTATTCTTGCGGAGAGAGAACATAGGTCTGAATTAGAATCTATATGTACAAGAACAAATAGGTACACAAACTCAAATTTTAAAATAATTACAAGCAAAAGAATTTCAGCCCTTGAGCCAGATATTGATTGTAATGATTTAATAGGTTTATTCTTCAAGGAAGAAGGTCAGATTGATTGTAAGCAGATTATCAATACTTTAATAAATTTCTTATCGACACATAATTGCTCAATTAATTTTAAAACCGAAGTAAAAAAGATTCAGAATAATTCTATAATACTAGACAATGATGAGAAGATTAAATTTGATCATGTCATAGAATGTACTGGATCACATACACTTAACAACAACAATATACGAGCTGTAAGAGGAGAAATAATTGAGGTTTCAGCCCCAGAAATAAAAATATCAAGACCAATAAGGTTAAATCATTACAGGTACCCAGTTTATATAATACCTAGAGAAAATGGGGCTTATTTAATTGGTGCAACCGAGATAGAAAGTGAAGACTTTTCGCCAGTATCAATTAGATCCGCAATTGAGCTATTAAATTCTTCAATTGCAGTATCAAGAAGATTCTCTGAAGCTCGAATCATATCATTGTCAACGAATTGCAGGCCAGCTTATAGTGACAACTTACCTAAAATTAGGATACGAAAAGATTATATTTCTGCCAATGGACTGTTTAGGCATGGTTACTTATTGTCACCATTAATTGCGGACTTGGTAGTTAACTACTGCTTGAAAGATAAAAAAGACAAAAACTTGAATTACATTTATAATTAAGACCAATGATAGTTTTTATTAATGGTGATAAAACTAAACTTAATAGAAGCATTAGCTTAGAGAAATTCTTAGAAGAACATTTCTCAAACTTATCTTCTTCATATGCCGTTGCATTTAATAACAAATTCGTACCTAAATCAAGCTACCGTGATATAGTTATAAACGATGGAGATGAGATTGAAGTTGTCTCTGCTCAGCCAGGAGGATAAATGCAAATATATGATATAAATCTAGATACAGATATAATTCTCGGATCATCTGGATACCCGTCACCTAAAATCTTCCTTAACTGTATCAAGATACTAAAGTGTCAAATGGTTACAGTCTCGATTCGTAGATTAATCAAAAATGAGGACAACAATTTCTTGAACCTTATTAAAAAGACTAAATGTAGAATTCTTCCAAATACAGCTGGATGCTTGTCAGCCAAAGAAGCAATAGTAACAGCTGAGATGGCCAGAGAAATGTTTGAAACAGATTTAATAAAACTTGAAGTAATGGAAGATGATTTAACCTTAAAGCCTTCTAAAAAGTATACAATTAGAGCTGCTGAGGCTTTAATCAAAAAAGGATTCAAAGTCCTGCCTTATACAACAGATGATATTAATTTTGCCAAATCATTAAAGTCTCTAGGGTGTAAAGTTATAATGCCTTGGGGATCTCAAATAGGCTCAGGTAGGGGTCTAGAAAATCCAAAAAAGCTTTTAAAGATAAGAGAAGAGATGCCCGATCTAACATTAATCATAGACGCAGGTATAGGAAGAATCTCCCATGTGTGCGAAACTTTTGAAATCGGATACGACGGGATACTCTTAAATACTGCTATATCAAAAGCTGAGTATCCTGAAGAATTCGCAAGAGCATTAAGCTTATCGATGGAAGCAGTTAAAAAATCAATCAAATCTGGCCTAATTCCTAAGCGAAATTTTGCAACCCCTTCTACTACAACAATTGGAATTCCCTTCAAAAAATAATTTTAATTTGATTTAACAGACTTATACAACGTCACTTCAGAATTCTTACTCCTCCTCTGAATTAAGAAGAGGCAATTTTGTCCTGATTTTATTTTATTAATAGCAAGGTTGTAAGACTCTATTGAATCAATAGGCTCTCTATTGATTTCTAAAATAATATCTCCTTTTAAAAAGATTCTAGATTTAGCTGAAGTTTTTCCAATATTAGAGATAATTATTTGTGTATTATTCTTTTCTAAAACATCAGGAACTTCATTCACTATGATTCCAAACTTTTTAGCACCTAAATCAGACTTAGCAACCTTTTGAACTTTTGGCTCGGGTATCTCCCCTAACTCAACAACAATATTTATCTTATCTAAATCTCTTAATACAACTAAGTCGACCGTTTCCCCAGGCTTTCGCTGGCTTATCTCTTTCGGTAAGTCCTCATAAGTTAATATTTCAACCTTATTTATATAAAGGATGATGTCGCCTCTTTTTAAACTTGCCTTAAAGGCTGGTCCATCATTAAGCACTCTGCTAATTAAAGCTCCTCTGGTTGATTTAAGATTTAAAGAATCGGCTATTTCTGGAGTTATCTTTTGAACAACAACTCCCATCCATCCTCTTTGAACTTTTCCATCCTCTTGTAAAGCTTGTATAACATTAATTGCCATAGATATAGGAATTGCAAACCCTATTCCTTGACCATTTGCCGCTATTGCGGTATTAACTCCTACAACTTCGCCATCAAAATTAAACAATGGACCTCCACTGTTACCTCTATTTAAAGCAGCATCTGTTTGAAGAAAATCAACATAGGTACCTAGACCATCAATATATCTTCCCTTGGCACTTATTATTCCTGTTGTTACAGTAGCACCGAATCCCAGAGGGTTTCCTATTGCAATAACACCTTCACCAATTCTCAACTTATTAGAGTTTCCAATCTTAACTTTATTCAGGTTTCTTTCAGTAGATATTTTAAGGAGTGCAAGGTCTGTTCTAAAATCAGCGCCTACAATTTCGGCAGGATAACGATCTCCATTTTCTAAAACAACTAATATATCATTTGCTTCCTTAACAACATGAAAATTTGTTACAACAAAACCATCTTCAGAATAGATAAATCCGGAACCAAGGCCTTTAGAAGTTCTAGGTTGTGAATCTTCACCAAATTGCCTATTAAAGAATTGGTCAAAGAAAGGGTCGCCTGTAATATTAAGATTTTGCTTGCTAATATTCTTAGTCTCGATTCTAACTACAGAACTAGTTAGGCTTTCCACTAAATCAGGTAGCTCTGAACCTCTCAGAGATGAAGTCAAAGGTAAAATAACAAAGAATAAAGATAAAGTAAAAAGAAGTTTGAAGAGCCTACTCATAGTTAATAGAATATATACAATTCAAAGAATTCTATCCAGTTAAATATTTGAATATGATAATATTAGAATATAATGCGAGAAGTTTTTATAGAAAATGTTTCTATGACTAAATTTGGTAGGTTTGATTCAAGCTTGAGAGATTTAACTACTAGTGCTGGTGAAAAGTGTCTCGAAAGAACAAGAAAAAAAATAGATTGCCTACTAATTGGATCTATGAATCCTGAAGAATTCAGTAGCAATTCTAATATTTCCTCTTTAGTTGCCGACTATCTAAATGTTCAAGGAATTCCATCAATGAGAATTGAGACGGCATCATCCTCAGGTGCAGCAATCTTCAGCTTAGGATGTAACTTAATCGCGTCTGGCGCTTATAGTAATATACTATTAGTAGCCGCGGAAAAAATGTCGGGGCTTGAGACGCAAAAGGTTACAAAAATCTTAGCTAAAGTTATCGAAGAAGAAGAAAGACAATCGGGCGCTAGCATGCCTTCTTTAGCCGCAATGGTAACTATGGCATATAAGCTTAAATATAAAATAAATAAAGAGTTGCTAAATGAATTATTAAAGACGATAGCGATTAAAAACCATCATAATGGTTCATTGAATCCATTGGCCCACTTTCAGAAAGAGATTTCTGAAGATGATTATAACAATAGTAAAGTAATTTCAAATCCCTTAAAAATGTATGACTGCTCACCGATTTCTGATGGTGCAGCGGCTTTAATATTAACATCTGAAAAAACAGATATAAGAGTAAGTGGGACTGGTCAAGCAACAGATACAGTAAGCTTAAAGAACAGGGTATTTCTAAGTCATTTTGCTGCGACTAAACTCGCTGCTAAAAAAGCATATGCTTCATCATCGCTATCGCCCAAGGATATCAATTTCGCTGAGGTTCATGATGCCTTTACTAGTTTTGAAGCAATAAATACCGAGGATCTGGGGTTCTTTGATGAAGGTGAATCTTGCATTCATATTTTAAAAGATGAGACAAAAATTAATGGAAAACTACCTATTAATCCATCTGGGGGTCTTAAGTCAAGAGGTCACCCAGTTGGTGCTACCGGGTTAGCACAGATTGTAGACTGTGTATACCAAATGAGAAATGAGGTTTCCAGCAATAGACAAGTAGAAAAAAATAACATTGCTTTATGCCATTCTATTGGGGGAATGGGTAACAATATCTTCGTGAATATACTTGAGAAAGTTCCCTCTTCAAAAGGAAGAGCCCTTGGTTCACATGATGTTATCCATGAAATAATTCCAAAAATCCCCGATAGTAGTGAACTTATAAACGAGGATGAGGAACTAGAAGGAAGACTTGCAAGCTATACAACCCTTTATGTAACACCAGAAGGGTTTGACTCTCCTTTAACACTAGGAATAATTGATACAGTGAAATATAAAAGAGTTTTTGCCCGAGCCTTATTTGAGGGAGAATTTGAAATAGGTAGAAGAATAACAATATTTAAAGAAAACAACGTAGTTTATTTTAGGAAAACTTCCTATGTTGATCAAATTAAATTTTTTGCGAGAAGGAATGTTAAAAGCATCTTAGATTTGTTTGAATAAATGAAAATCATTTTTATGGGAACTCCAGATTTTGCTCTTCAGAGCCTAACTGCTTTAAATAAGAACTTTAATGTAGCTCTTGTTATTACACAACCTGATAAACCAATAGGAAGAAAAAAAGAAATTATCTTTTCTCCAGTAAAAACTTTCTGCATTCAAGAAGGTTTAGACTGTATTCAACCTGATAAAATAAAAAACAATAAAGAACTATTAAAAATTGTTAGGGAAATTAACCCTGATATTATATGTGTTGCAGCTTATGGGAAAATACTCCCACAGGAATTTCTTGATATACCTATTATAGGTTGTATCAATATTCATGCATCCTTGCTTCCTAAGTATCGTGGTGCGGCCCCAATAAACAGAGCAATAATCAATGGTGACACGGAAACCGGAATAACATTAATGAAGATGGATTCAGGTATGGATACTGGTGACATAATATCTAGTTTTAAATTACAGATAGATGGTATTGATACAGCATCTACATTAACAATGAAGCTTGCAGATTTAGGTGCAAGTGAAATAATAAAATTAATCAAAAGTATCGAATCTGGCTCCAAACTCTTATCAACCAAACAAAATAATAACAAAGCTACTGTCGCACCAAAAATGTTAAAAGATGATGGTTTAATTAATTGGGGGAAAAGTTTTAGGGAAATAGACAAGTTAATAAAAGGCTGTAATCCATGGCCAATTGCATTCACACATTTGAACAAGCAAATCGTAAAAATATACGAAATAAAAGAGCATAGCTCGGAAAAAATTAGTCAGGGTGAGATAAAAAAGATTGATAAATCAATGGTAGTGGGATGCAAAGACAAGAATATAGAAATAATTAAAATCCAGAAAAGCGGACAAAGGCAGGTCGCTGGTAAGGATTTTATTAACGGAATTTCCAAGATAGAAAACCCACGCTTTACTTAAGTGGTATGTCAACCGAGAAAGAAGAAACCTTAACTCTCTCTATTAATTTATTCTCCCAACACATATCTCTAACAATTTTTAATTTTACTATGGGTACAAAAATAATAAGACTGATGCCTAAATCCTGAATCATCTTCCATCTTTTGATTGATTCGCTATTAATAGTTGAGTCTACTTCAACCTCTCCCAACATAATAATTTGACCGTAATTGCCAAAGATAACATCCGGAAACAATCCATCAATTTCATTATCTTCTACACCAAATTTATTTATTTTAATTTCATTAAATTCCTTATAATATTGGACCTTAATTTCCTCCACAACCCAATCGTGGAGAAACATTTCTCTTTTATTTTCTTCCATAGTTTTTACTCCACATCAACTTATCCTTTAAGACATTAAAATATTCTGTCTTTTTGGATCTTAAGAGTTTCAACTTAAGTGGAGACTTAGAAATCTCTAGTTCAACACCTGCTTCCATTTCCATGCTGAGATTTCCATCAAAAGTAGTAAAAACAGGCGAATTCAAGGGCTCTATGCGAACATTGATTACAGATTTATTAGATATAACGAGAGGCCTGTTGGATAAAGTATGAGGACAAATTGGAGTTACAATTACTAAAGGTAAGGAAGGTGTGACAATAGGACCTCCAGCAGACATAGAGTATGCAGTTGACCCCGTAGGTGAAGAAAGAATAATTCCATCGGCACGCATATTAGATACTAAAGATTTATCAATAAATAGATCAAGGTTAATAATTTTTGCCAATGCCCCCTTATTTATAACTACATCGTTCAGAAAGCTAGTTTTGAAAAGCAATTTATTTGATTTGATTATTTTTGCCTGTAGAAGTTCTCTTGTGTCTAAAACAAGGTTATTTTCAAAAAAGTCATCTAACAAGTTCTCCAATTTGCTAATGGGTGCCTCGGTCAAAAAGCCAAGATTTCCTAGATTAATACCTATGACAGGTTTTTTATTTTTTGCTGCATCTTCAGCTATACGCAACAAGGTTCCATCTCCACCCATCACAATTAGTACATCCGATTCTTTAATTAGCTCTTTTTTTGAAGTGTATTCAAAAGAAGAATCAGGTTTCTGTCTTAATGATTCCTCAATTAAAATTTTAGAATTTCTATTACGAAGAAATTTTCCTAAAGTTTCTTGAACCTTTTGAAAATTATTAAGATTAGGTTTTGCTAGAATACCAAAAATCATTATATATATTATAAATTAGATTAATAATTTTGTATCCCTAACTATTTTTCAGATGAAAGAAGTTTCTCTATTAAGTCTTGGAGGCTGCCATCTAAAAATGAATCTATATCTCCTATTTCTGTATCAGTTCGGTGGTCCTTAACCATTCTATAAGGATGAAGAATGTATGATCGTACTTGGCTTCCCCACCCTATTTCTTTTTTCTTAGAATTTACCTTTTCCTCTTTGGTTTTTATTTTCTCCAATTCTAAATCATAAAGTTTTGATGAAAGAATCTTCATAGCCGCATTTTTATTCTGATGCTGAGATCTTTGATTCTGACATCCAACTACAATTCCAGTAGGCAAATGAGTTATCCTTACTGCAGAATCTGTTTTATTAACATGCTGACCTCCAGCACCGGCTGCCCTGAAAGTATCAATCTTTAAATCTTTATCTTCTATTTCAACATCAATATCAAGTTCAACTTCTGGTGAAACAGAAACAGATGCAAACGAAGTATGTCTCCTTTTATTAGAATCAAATGGTGAAATTCTTACTAATCTATGAACACCAATTTCATTTTTAAGATACCCATAAGCGAATTCTCCTTTAATAAGAATTGAGCAATTTTTTATACCAGCTTCTTCGCCATCTAAGAAATCTAGAAATTCAGCCTTAAAACTATTAATTTCAGAATATCGAAAATACATTCGGGACAACATGCTAGCCCAATCTTGTGCCTCTGTCCCACCAGCACCAGAATTAATTGATAGAATAGCATTCTTATTATCATCTCTACCTGAAAGCATTACTTTAACCTCGAAAGCTTCAATTGATTTCTTTAAATCTAATAATGATTCTTCAATTTCCTTACTTGTAGAATCGTCAACTTCTTCATCTTTATATAATTCGCTAATTTCTTTTAACTCTCTCAAATCATTCTCAAGAGATCTAAATAAATCTAATTTCTTATTAATTTGTGAAATATCCTTTAAAACTAGCTGAGCAGCTTGTTGATTCGACCAAAAATCATTCTTTTCAGATTTAGAAATTAAATCTTTTAGTTTAATTTCCAAGCTTTTAAGGTCAAAGATAGCCTCGTATAACTTCAATTTTCTTTGTAAGCAATTTTAAGGTTTGTATAAATTCAATCATTTTTCAACTCGATAATTAATGTTATATTAAACTTAACATTTTATTATCTCAAGGGAGTAAATTTTGAAAAATTATGTTTTAACACCAGGTCCAGTACCAGTTCCAGAATTTGTCATGCTTGAAATGGCAAAGCCTATTATACATCATAGAACTGAAGAGTTTGAAGAAATTTTTTCAAAGGCAACTCAGGGCCTTAAAAAAGTTTTTATGACAAAAGAAGAAGTCTTAATCCTAGCTTCATCGGGTACAGGTGCTATGGATGCAGCGATATGTAACACTCTGAGTAAAGGTGATAAAGCTTTAGTTGTTAATGGTGGAAAATTTGGAGAAAGATGGTTAAAGATTTGTAAAGCATATGGAGTTGATACAGAGGAGATTAAGGTTGAATGGGGAAAGTCAGTTGACCCATCTCTGATTAAAGAAATTATTAAAAAAGATTCGTCTATCAAAGCTATTCTTGTTCAAGCAAGTGAGACTTCCACTGGAGCCGAACATCCTATAAAAGAAATAGCTAAACTAACTAAAAACAGAGACGACATAATCCTAATTGTTGATGGAATTACAGCTGTAGGAGCGTTCCCTGTTGAGTTTGACAAATGGGGAATAGATATTCTAATCGGAGGCTCACAAAAAGCATTTATGATGCCTCCAGGACTTGCTTTTATTGTTCTCAGTGAGAAGGCATGGGAATTTAACAAGAAATCAAATCTTCCAAAATTTTATCTAGATTTAAATCAAGCGCATAAAAATAGTCTAAAAAAGACCTCCCCGTGGACTCCTGCTGTTACTCTCGTAATTGGACTTAATGCTGTTCTAGAATATTTCAATAAAATTGGTCTAGATAATCTATTTAAGAGACATTCAATCTTATCACAGGCTACAACAGAAGGTTTCGAAGCAATAGGACTTGAAAATTTTGCTAAGGGCTGCACTAGTACGGCTCTTTCAGTAATTAAAGCACCTAAGGATATTGATGCAAATTTAATCGTAAAAGGTTTAAAGGAAAAATATGGGATGATAGTTGCTGGAGGTCAAGACCAAGCAAAAGGTAAGATTTTCCGTATAACACATATGGGATACGTAGATAAGGGTGATATTATTGCAGTCGTTGCCGGTGTTGAGGGGATATTGTGTGAATTAGGCTACAACTTCAAGTCTGGGGCTGGAGTTGCAAGAACTACACAGATTTTAGACAAACTTTAAGACTATATAATTTTTTTAAGCGTTGTAAGTTTATTTTCTAATATGCAATCCAGAAGAACCAAGTTAACCATCGCCTCAGCAATAGGAACAGCACGAGGACATAGACATGGATCATGTCTACCTTTAACTTGAAGATTTTTCACTTTACCTTTACTGTTTATAGATTTCTGAATTTGAGAAATTGACGAAGTAGGCTTTAAAGCAAACCTCAAGACAACATCGTTCCCATTTGTAATACCACCAAGAATCCCACCAGCATTATTACTATTGAATTTAACTTTACCCTTTGACTTGCCAACCATAATATCATTAACCTCAGACCCCCTCATGGAACCAATGGAAAAACCCAAACCAATTTCAAAGCCCCTAACACCTCCAATTCCCATTATTGCGGATGCCAACCTTGCATCAAATTTTTCAAATACTGGTGAACCAAGACCGGCTGGAACACCTAATGACCTAACTTCTATGATGCCACCTATAGAATCTCCCTGCTTTCTAACTTTATCTATCAAGTCACCCATATCTTTAAGTTTAGACTTGTCAGGAATCCTCAACGGATTTTTTTCAATATAATTTACATCAATCTTCTCACACTTTAGGTTTCCAATCTGAGAAACAAAACCGAAAGTTTTAATTTTCATGGTTTTTAAAATTTTTTTTGCTATTGCGCCTGCTGCTACTCTCCCAACTGTTTCGCGATTTGATGACCTACCGCCTCCCCTATAATCACGAATACCATATTTTTCATCATAGCTAAGATCTGCATGTCCCGGTCTATATATGTCTTTAAAATTTTCGTAAGACTTAGATATCGCATCTGCGTTTGGAATCAACATCGAGATTGGGGTCCCCGTAGTTGTTCCATTAAAAATGCCTGACAATATTTCCACCTTGTCAGACTCTTTTCTTTGAGTTGTATATTTGCTCTGACCTGGCTTTCTTCTATCAAGTTCTAACTGAATATCTTTATTAGAAATTTTAAGTCCAGCTGGGCATCCATCAACAACAACACCCAAAGCCTTGCCGTGAGATTCTCCCCATGTAGTAATTTTAAAAATATTGCCAAATGAATTTCCCGACATTTAAATGATTTTATATTCAAATTCACATAATGCAATTTGAAAAGGCTCTTAAATGATAAGCATTGCGTCCCCATAGCTATAAAAATTGAATTTTTCTTTTATAGCAAAATCATAACACAACCTTGTTAACTCGTTGCCCAAAAAAGTGGATACTAATATCAACAACGTGGACTTAGGTAAATGAAAATTTGTAAGCAAAGCATCTGTTGATTTAAATTCAAAGCCTTCATTAATAAAAATATCTGTTTCAAACCAATCATTAGATTGTTCCTCAATAAGACTAAATGCCTCGAGTGCTCTTAAAGTAGTAGTCCCAACAGTTAGAACTCTACCCTTACTGTTTCTTACTCTACTTATTTTCTTTAAAAGTTTTGGATTTATAAAGAACTTCTCTTTGTGCATTTCATGGTTACTCACTTCTTTAACTTTAATTGGCAGAAAAGTCCCTATTCCAACATGAAGAGTTAGAAATTCGGTACTAATCTTTTTGATATCAATTTTGTTTAATAAATCTTTAGTGAAATGTAGTCCTGCAGTAGGAGCAGCTATAGAGCCTAACGCTTTAGCGTAAACTGTTTGATAATCTTCAAAATCCATTGAATCTGGTTCTCTATTGAGATATGGGGGTATTGGCATCATCCCATACTTATCAATAAATATTTGAGACTTATCACTAAAAGTAATCATCCACTCTTTTGTATTAGAGTCTTTAAAAAGGTAACAACTTAGTCCTCCATCAAGGATAAAGCTTCTCTCTTTTGGCTTTCTGGTAAGAACTTTCCAAGTATTATCCTCTACTTCTTCAACCAAGAGTATTCTTTGCTCTTTACCATCTTGATCTGACAAGATTAAGGAAACAGGATTTACCTTTGTATCATTAAAGATAAATAAGTCTTTTTCGGAAAAGTAATTAAATATCTTATCAAAACTTGTAGCAGTTATTCTTCCGGATTCTTTTTCTACCACTAATAGCCTGGAGGTTCCCCTCGGCTTCCTAGGTCTATCCGCAATTAATTGGCTAGGCAGATTAAAATCATATCTAGATAGATTCATTTATTTTTAAGTTTATCAAGTATAAGTCTTAATGAATTGAGTTTAATAAATCCTGTTGCGTCTTTTTGATTATAAAGATTATCTTCTTCAAATGTAGCAAGATTGTTATTATATAATGAAAACCTAGATTTTCTTCCTGTAACTACAACGTTCCCTTTGAAAATCTTCAATCTAACATCACCAGATATATTTTTTTGCGATTGCTTAACTAATGCCATTACGGTTTCCATTTCAGGTGAAAACCAGAAACCATTATAAATCAGCTGTGAAATCTTAGGTACTAAAGAATCACGAATATGCATAACTTCTCTATCCATAGTTAGAGACTCAATTGCACGGTGAGCTATATTTAAGATTGTCCCTCCAGGTGTTTCATAAACACCTCTGGATTTCATTCCTACAAAACGATTCTCAACAATATCAACAACTCCAACTCCATTAATACCACCTATTTTATTAAGCTTTTCTAAAAGATTAACCGGAGAGAGTCTTTTATTATCAATAGCGACTGGAATACCATCCTTAAAAGTAATTATCATACTTATAGCTTTATTGGGGGTCTTTTCAAGTACCTTTACAGACTCGTACATTTCAGTAGGGGGCTCGGTCCAAGGATCCTCCAGCACCCCACCTTCATAACTAATATGATAGATATTTCTATCGCAACTATAGGGCTTAGCTTTTGTAACAGGAACTAGGATCTTGTTTTTTCTTGCATAGCGAATACAATCTTCTCTGGATTTAAGGTCCCAGATTCTCCATGGTGCAATGATCTCAATATCTGGACTTAGAGCATTAAAAGAAAGTTCAAATCTAATTTGATCATTTCCTTTTCCAGTAGAGCCATGAGAAACAGCAAAAGATTTTTCTTTTTTTGCTATCTCAATTTGTCTTTTTGCAATTAATGGTCTAGCTATTGAAGTTCCGAGTAAATAATTTCCTTCATAAACAGAGCTTGCCTGTATCATTGGAAATATATAATCTTTAACAAATTCATTCCTAAGGTTCTCTACATACACCTTTTTAGCACCTACTTCTTTGGCCCTCTTTGCAATACCTTTCAGGTCTTCCCCTTGACCAAGGTCTGCTATATAAGCAATAATGTCGGCATTATAATTTTCTTTTAGCCAATGAAGTATAATGGAAGTGTCGAGGCCTCCTGAGTATGCTAGAACTATTGATCTCTTTTTCATAAAATTAAAGCTTTGTTATTCCTTCGTAATCAAACAAATAAAATGAGGCCTTTTTAGTCTCATAAAATTTTTCTAATGAATATCCTATATATTCCAATTTCTCCAAGTTCTCACCGGCATACTCCGTTTCTTTCTTTTCATCCGAGAACTCACAAATTAATTTTAAGTCTTCTGGCATTTTAACGTCAGCAGTGGGCTGCGTAGTAAATACAATCTCTAAGTCTTTGTCTATTTCCTTATCAGGTGGCAATGTAAAACCAATTGACAGGTTAGAAGATACAAGCTCTATAATATAAAGCTTTAAAGTTGACGAAGTTCCACCCTCAGGTGCACCGCTAACTGTTAGAGTATACGTAAAATGAGGCAGCTTATTTTCTACTATTGATAATCTCAATCTATCATAGTCCTCATTTACCACAAGACATCCAATATTTAACATTTCATACTCCTCCTAGGATAGTATTATTTTATCTAATTGTTTTAATAATACTAATCTGATTATTCATTCTTGAACCATCTCTTCTGTAAGAAAAAAAAGAATCCTCACAGGAAGTACAATTAGTCAGTAATTCTACATTAGAAACTCCGAGTTTATTAATAACTTTTTTATTTATGTTAGCCAAATTCAAAAAAGACCTACCATCTATTGTAGAAAAATCTTCCTTTGATAAAACAAACTTATTATCAAATCTAGTCATCATCGATCTTCCAACTTCGTAGCAACATTTTCCAATTGATGGTCCTATTGAACAGAGTATATCGTCAGCCGAGCATTGATACTTCATGAGGATCTTTCTTATGACATTTTCAATAATTTTACTATAGGTACCTCTCCATCCAGAATGAACAGCAGCTACGAAAGATGCCTTTCTTGAGGTCAACAAAATTGGAACACAATCTGCAGTTTTAACACCAACAAACAAGTTTTTCTTAGTTGTTAAAATAGCATCACCCTCAAGTTCAGAATCAAGAGAGGATATATTGTCAATATTGACCACGGCGTCTCCATGTACCTGATTTAAGAAGAACACCTTTTCATTATTAGGAACGATAAAATCCTTTCTTCCAAAAAAATGTTCTATATTCTGATTAGCACTCAAGATATTCGACTTTACATATTTTTCTCTCATTAAGTTAAGGCCTCGATAAACCTATTAAAATCACCTGGGACTTCAGAATCTATTTTCACCTTGTCCCCATTCTTGGGATGTATAAATTCAATCGACTTAGCATGAAGCAAATGTCTACAAGCTATCTTTTTTAATTTGGGGTCCAGGTTGCCTCCAAACCCTTTTCCATAAAGCTTATCTCCAACTATGGGGTGTCCAATTAAATCTAGGTGTACTCGAATTTGGTGTGTTCTTCCAGTTAAAGGAGAAGCTTCTATTAAAGAGAAATTGCCAAATACATTCTTAACTTTCCATTTTGTTTCAGCATTCCTTGGTGATCTTGAATTGTTAGAAATCTTAACTCTATTATTCTTATCTCTTCCAATTTCAAAACTAATTATACCTTCCTCAGTTTTTGGAGTTCCATATACAATTGCTAAGTAGGTTTTCTTGACTATTCTTTCTTTGAATTGGTTCGACAATCTAGTGTGAGCATAATCGTTCTTTGCTACTATCATTACCCCGGAAGTTTCTTTGTCTAATCTATGAACAATACCAGGTCTCAGAATCCCTCCGATACCAGAGAGATTTTTACAATGAAACAACAAAGCATTTACTAAAGTTGGAGTATTTATACCTGCACCGGTATGAACAGGGACCATAGGAGGCTTGTCTACAACGGCAAGATAGTCATCTTCTAAGAAAAAATTTAAGGGCAAATTAACAGGCTCTAGGGATGAATCCACAACTTTCGGAAAAGATATTGAAACTCTATCATTTAGCTTTAATTTATATGAAGCTTTAGTTGTTAAGCCATTACAGAGGGCAAATTCGTCTTTTATAAGCTTTGATATATATGAACGAGATTTATCAGGAAAATTATCGACTAAAAATTTATCTAGCCTTTGCTCAACATCCTTTATTTCAATTTCTGATTGCCAAATTTTATTATCCATTTTATTCTTAATTATGTTCATAATGTTATACTTAGTAAATATTATAGGAAAATTATATTGGGTATGAGTAAAAACAAAAGAATCGAGCTTAGGTTTGGTCTTACAGCTCCTGGCTCTATGTGGAACCTTTTATATGAGGGAATGGAACAGAATATTAATCTAAGGACAACTTTCAAAGGTAGGGATGAGGAAAGCATAGATGCTTTAGTTAAATTTGGTGAAATCTTAAAAAAAAAGAAAGATTATGATATAAATATCACTGAAAATGGGATAGAAATAAACAAAGAACTGCCAATTAACGACTTTAAGAGTGGTGAAAAATGGACAGACTTAATGACAAAATTGAAAGAAGAAATTACTAAAATTATTTAAACTAGAATCTCGCCGGAGTTTACAACTTTCATCTGACCCCCAACATCTAAAACCAATTCTCCATTCTTATTTACGTCTGACATTGTTCCAGATATTTTCTTTCCATTGCTAACAATAGATATTTCTTTTCCTGAATCATCCCACCTAGATTTCCAAAAATCTAAAATCTTATTATAGTTCCTGATTTTGAACTCTTTTGTCCATTTAAAATAAAAGCTAAGAAAGCTCACTATCAAATCTTCCCTTTGAGTAACATTTCCACTCTCTAGTAAAATACTTGTCGGCTCTAAGCGGTATTTGTAATCATCTTTATGAAAATCATCTGAAGTACAATTAACATTAATACCAACGCCAACAATAATGGATCTTGCTACATTGTTTTTAAATGAGGCTTCTGACAATATTCCTGAGATTTTTTTTGCACCTACAAGAACATCGTTAGGCCATTTAACTTGAGACTTAATGTTTAATTCCTCCAAAGCCTCTACTAGTGAATTGGCGGACAAAATGGAAATTAGACCAAGATTGTCCTTATCTTTTGGATAGTCTAAAATTATAGACATGGATATATTCTTTTCTGCAAAAGACTTCCATTCTCTATTGTCTCTTCCTCTTCCTTTCGTTTGACTGCTTGCTATTACAACTGTTGAATCGGCGGGTCTATCTAATGATTGAGCATAAGAATTCGTGGAATCAATTTTATCAAGAACAATAACCCTCTTTATGGCTGAACAAAGTATCTCGTTACCTGATATCTTCTCTCTTAAATTCCGTAGCACTTACAATCCCAACCTGTTAACATCTTTATAATCTCTAACAATTAAGGCTATTAGGCTAAGTGCAACAGCTCCGCATATTAACGAAGAACCTCCATAACTAAACATCAACAATGGAATTCCTACTACTGGGAAGAGTCCTATTGTCATAGATACATTAATTAACAAATGGAAAAAGAAATAGGAGCTTAAACCAAAGAGTAGAACCTGTAAAAAGTTATCTTTTATCTTATTTAAAAACAACAAAGAATAGATTACTAAGAACGAATAGAGACTAATTAGAAAGACAGATCCTAGGAACCCCGTTTGTTCCGCCCAAACAGAAAAGGCAAAATCGGTATGTTTCTCGGGCAAAAATTTAAGTTTTCCTTGAGAACTATTACCTAAGCCTTTGCCTGTCAACTTACCAGACCCTATAGCAACCTTAGATTGAATTATATTGTAACCATAGCCAGATGGGTCATTTTCAGGAGATACAAAACTAATAATTCTTTCTTTTTGATAATCCTTAAGCGCATAGTTCCATATTGGAACAGATAAGGCTAGAATTAAAATACTTATAACAATTAGCGCTTTCTTGTTATAAGAAAAGCTTATAATTACTGTTAAAGAGATTATTAGTAGCATCAATGCAGAACCAAGATCTGGTTGAAACATTATTAGAATGAAAGGAACAAGGAAGAATACAGTCCCTATGGAATATTTTACTAGATAGGACTTAGAGTAAGCACCTAATTCTGAATAAAATTTAGCAATCACAAATATAAACGAGATCTTAACTAGCTCAGATGGTTGAAAAGACATAAAATTACCAATTTTAATCCAGCTTTTAGCACCGGATATTTCTTGGCCGAACATTAGTACGAAAATAAGTAATAGTATTGAGAAAACATAAAATGGAATGGACATATTCTTAATTGTTTGAAGTCTAAGTCTAGTAATAATGATAAAAATCAATACTGACACTACTATCCAAACAAACTGTTTAAAGGAGTAGGAACTAAAGAAAGAATTATCTTTAATAAAAATAAGATTAATAAAGCCAGAAAACATAATCAAAAAACCTACAATAAGAATCTTAGCTTCGGGACTTCTAATTAAACGTATCAATTAATTGCACCAGGTCTAATTAGATAGTTTTTTTTGTAGTAATTAACAATATTCTTAATTATGGGTCCACCCGACCTTCCCCCAGATACTCCATTTTCTACAAAAATAGTAATAACAATCTTGGGGTCTTCAAATGGATAGTAAGAGGTGTACCACCCATGATTCTTAAATTCGCCTACATTATAGTCTGTAGAACTTTTAGAAATTACTTGAGCAGTTCCAGTCTTGCCCGCTAATTTTCCGTCGCTTCGTGCATGAAAACCAGTTCCATTTCTGTCATTAACAACTCCTAACAGCCCCTTTTGGATTAGAGAAAGATTTTTCTTGCTGATTGCTAAAGTCCTATTGTCTTTCTCCTCACGGGAAACAATCTTAAGATCAGGATATGCGCCATTAGATGCGATTATAGAAGTCATTATAGAGGCCTGAACTGTGTTAACAGTTAAGTAGCCCTGACCAATTGCAACATTAACCATATCACCTTTGTACCATTTTCCTTTTAAATATTTGGAAATAAAGTCCGCAGAAGGTATCACGCCACGATTTTGAGAAAAGGGTAAAGATACGCGCTTACTGAACCCAAAACTTTTCAACCATTTCGAATACTTCTTAATTCCTAATGACAATCCCACCTTATAAAAGAATACATCACATGATGTGATTAGGGCGCTAACTACGTTAACCTTTCCATGTCCTCCTTGCTTCCAGCATCTAAATTTTCTGCCACCCAACTCAAAGTATCCACGACAATAATGCTGGCTACTTTCATTTATAACACCTTCTTCTAGTGCCGCAACAGCAGTAACTATCTTAATAATTGAACCTGGTGGATTTGTAGAAAGCAGAGTTCTGTTTAAAAATGGCTTATGTGGTTCTTTCTTAATCTTATTCCATTCTTTAACTGAGATACTCTTTGAAAACTTATTAGGGTCAAATGAAGGCTTGCTTAGAAGTGCTAAGATTTCACCTGTCTTTATTTCATGAACCATTGCAGCCCCATTAAAATTACCAAAAGAAGAATATATAAGTTTCTCCATTTCTATATCAATCGTAAGGGTTAAATCTTTTCCAGACTTATTCTGAACTTTCTTTCTATCAAATGAAACTATTCTTGATAACACCTCATTTCCTCTACTGTCAATCAACAAATATCTCGACCCATTTGAGCCTTGAAGTCTCTTATTAAATATCTTCTCAAGCCCAGAAGCTCCCAACCTTGTAGATAGGAAAGATCCATAAACTATATCTCTCTTATCATTAGACTTAAGATATCCGATTTTATGGGCGCCTACGCTTGCAAAGGGATAAACTCTCAAATAGTCAACAACTAGCTCTAATGACATAAAAGAATTAAGTTTATTCTCAACTCTATAAATATTTTTTAAACCTAAGTTTTCTTTTAGAATAAATCTTTTATTTTTATTATTATATAATTTTGATTCCTTAAAAGCTTTGTCAACAATTCTTCTTTCAATTTGCAAATCTGAAATAAGAAATTTCTTTAATTTATTTAAATCATCTTTTGGGTTCCTTTTATAATACAAGTTAACAACGGCCTCGCTGACTGCTATCTCTTTACCAAATCTATCCAAGATTGAGCCTCTGGGTGAGGGTACAATAACTTCTTTTAAGAAATTATTACTTGAGATTCTTCTATACTCATTTCCATTAATTATTTGAATATAAAAAAGCCTAAAAAGAACTACAAGCAGTAAAACGCTAACTATTAGAATTGATAAGTTTGATCTTTCGCTCTTGGCCATGAGGTATACTTAATTATAATCAATAAAATCATAGAAATGAAAAAGTTGTAGATTATAGGGATTCCAACAAATGTTCCATATTCAGATAATCCAACTTGAAACACTCCACTATATAGAATAAAACTTATTGAATAAAATAGTAGAAGGAATATTAACAACATGATTGAATCATTTCTTAAATTCTCCCAAAAAAACTTCTGAATATAGGTAATAAAGATGAAGCATGTTAAGATTTTCGCAGTTAATTCTAAATAAGCATAGGAATCAGAAAGACCAAGGTAACAAAATAAGACTATTAAGCCAATCAATAATTTTATTTTAGAGATACCAGTAATTAATAGTATAAAGATGTAGACTAATGAAGCATCTACGTGCCCTCCAAAGTCAAGCGTGCTTGATTTGGGGTATACAGGAAGCAATAAAAGAGCAAGTCCTCCTAAAATTAATATAAAAATATTTTTTCTAATCATTGATTATGACCGTGACAAACTTTGCATTCCTAGGATTAATTAAATCCTTTATCGAGAGATTTAAGAATCCTTCGTAATCAACTACACCGGAAATCTCCCCAATTCTTATTCCTGGGTACTCTTGAATGGTATTAGTTGCAATAAAGACATTATCGCCTACAACAACTTCTTGATCGGTAGTTATGTATTTAATTCGAGAAGATATCCCATTACCTTTTAATATGCCAGGTATCTTACTCTCTCCTACGTATACCATTACTGCAAAATTGGGATTAAAGGTAAAAAGTACTTTGGAAAACTGTTTGTTAACTTCTGCTACTTTTCCCACTAATCCTTTAGGGCTGATTACTAAAGAACCTTTTTTAACTCTATCCAATGAACCTTTATTGATAATCCCTGATGAAGTAAAAGTAAAAGGTGAAATAATTATAAGCTCTGTATTTAAGAGTGATAAAGATTTTGGTAAATTATAATTCAGATTTTCCTTTAGTGATAGATTCTCATCAACAATAGCCTCTTGCAACTTTATTCTTGCTTCTAAAAGAGAAATCCTTTCTTTTAAAATAGAATTATTTGATAGGTAATCACTTTTATAAGAAAGCTTGGATATTAGAAGATTAGAGAAGTAGAAATTTAAGTTTAAGAATAAGAAAACAAATATCAAGATGGACCCAAGTGCAGTTAAAAAAAGATATTTTTTGTTTCTTTTAGATAACATCTAATAACTAAAGAGAAATCTTTCTTAAAGTATTAATTTCCTCTAACGCTTTTCCGCAGCCTCTTACAACACACATCAATGGATCATCAGCTACTGTTACTTTTAATCTTGTAGCTTTTGACAATCTTTCAGCTAACCCGCCAAGCAACGCTCCGCCACCGGCAAGTACTATCCCGTCTACCATAATATCACCAGACAATTCTGGAGGAGTTGAATCTAAAGTTTCAACAACCGTATTAAGAATATCTATTACAGACTCATCAAGAGCCCTTTTAGTATCAATAGCTGTCAACTGTATTGACTCTGGCAAACCTGATTCTAAGCTTCTCCCTCTTACAGACATTTTTAAACTTTCACTAGGAACGTCCGTAACATCGCATATTGTTTTTTTAACGCTCTCTGCCATATTCTCACCAATTAATAATCCATAAGTATTCTTTACATATCCTATAATGGCCTGATTCATTGAGTCACCAGCTGTCTTTATAGACCTACTTATAACAAGTCCACCAAGTGAGATAACGGATATGCCTGTAGTACCGCCACCTATATCAATAATCATTCCACCCCTAGAATTAAGGACAGAGTCCATATTTGCACCTAGAGCTGCTGCCATTGTTTCTTCGATGAGATAGACCTCTCGAGCACCTGCAGATTCGGCTGCTTCAACTACAGCTCTTTTTTCAACAGGTGTAATCCCTATGGGCACTGAGACAACTACTCTTGGTCTAACAAGAAAATTGTTTTTATGATATTTGGAAATAAAATATTCAAGCATTTTTTGAGTTACCTCAAAATCTGCTATAACTCCTTCTCTTAAAGGTCTAATAGCTTCGATAGTACCTGGCGTTTTTCCTATCATTTGCTTAGCTTCGTCACCAACTGCTAAAATATTAACCTCACCTGCCTTATCTATCTGTACTGCAACAACGGATGGTTCATTTGCGACTATGCCTTTATCTTTTATATAAACAACTACATTGGCCGTTCCTAAATCTAGGCCTATATCAATAGAAAAATAATTAGCAAGCTTATCCCATATAGTGTAGTTAGTCTTTTTCATGAAAGTAATTATGATTCAAAAACGATTTTTTTCAATTTATTTTACTTTTTGCCCCGAAACAAACTCCACCCTATATTGATCGTAATTATAAGAATTAATATTATTAATATTAATTGACCTATAGGTTCGTTCTTCTTTTGGATTAATCTTGCCAGATCCCTTCAATAATAAAGTCTTAACAACTTCATTGTCCTTATTTAATAAAATTAAATTAAAGATTGGATCGAATATTACATGTGAAGATATATTAAGAACCTTTACAGAAGCAAGCCTGGCTATGTCAACATTTAGAATCAAAAGCTCATCATTAGAATCAAAAGCAACCAAGTTGTCATTTCCTTCAGGAACATCTACATTTTCTTTTAATTTTGATTCCTTTTTTATTGAATCATCTCTATTAATCTCTTGCACAGAACTAATCATTTCAGCTGATGAAATAGAAAGAGAAATTGTATCAAAGTTATTGTCAATAATTCCAAAATTTACACTAGAAAAGAGCCTTGATGAATAAGGATTAATTGTATCTTTAATTTTAATTTTCTTTGATGTAGTCGTGCTCCCTGACGAGTTCACAAAACCAACAATAAGAGCAATATCCTTATATTCGTACCTACTGTTGTTTGATAAGTTAATGTTCATCAACCCCATAGTATTTTTATTTTTATTTAATATATCAAAACTTTCTATTATCAAATCTTCTTTGGGATATGGGCTATCAAAACTAGTAGACTGAACCTTGCTCGCGAGCCTGGAATCGCCTCCCTTGCTTAAATACTCGGAGCCTCCAATTAATGTTCCGTCATATACTGTCAAATTTATATCTGAAAAATAATTTAGGTTAAGACCAGGAATCTGGAATTCTTTAGAAATTTTTGTTTCTCCAGGGCCTATCACCAATCGATCTTTAAAAGTTATGGCTTTAAGAAGCTTGCCTTTTTGGTCTAAAAAATTCACAGAGAAAATAATATCTTTAAAAAAATTCTTACTATTGTTAGTATATGAAAGCTTCTTTACTTGAATAGTTTTAGTTGCAATACTATCAGGAATATATTTGAACTCGTTAACTTTAATAGCATTCTTTGCTTTTATCCTAATTGTGTCTTTGTCGTAAGCAACTTTTGCAGACTCAATATTTATTAAAGTCTTTTCTGGTGAGAAGCTCAACATTATAGACGAAACTGAGCTAAACCTCTTTTTGCTATTTGGACCTATATCACCAGGAAGAGAAATCTGAAACTTATAGGGTGATCCATTTTGACTATAAATGATTATCTCTAATTTAAGATTCTTATAAGTAAGATTTGAATTATTAGCAACCTCAATATACTCGAATACACCTATTGTGCTTTTTGCTTTATGTTTCCATCTAAAATCAGTGACCTGAATCTTAGATAAGTTAACCTTATTAATATTTGCTCTTAATTCCGCCTCGTTTTCCTCATTTTGAGCATTCCCATATAAAAGTGGCATAGCTAAAAACAGTGCAAAAGATAAAGAAAAGAGGATAAAAATATTGTTTAATTTTTTCATAATGTTTTGTTAAAAAATAATATCTGATAAACTCTACCATGTAATTACCAATGGAGGATATATGCAGAAATATATTTTACTTACTTCTTTGACAACATTGGGCCGAAGGACTTTAAAAGAAAGGCCAGCAAGGATGAAAGAAGTTGATGATGAGATAAGAGCTATGGGGATTAAGATACTTGGTCAATTTGCAACTCTAGGACCTTTTGATTTCATAAATATTGTAGAAGCACCAAACAATGAGGCAATAAGCAAACTTTCCATTGAACTTACTTCTCGTGGCACATTGCAAATTACAACTTTACCAGCAATAGATATAGATAATTTCATAGAAAAGTTAAATGTGGACAATGATTAATATTGTTAGGAATTTACTCAATAAAGTTAAGGAACAGGCAATTGCAGTTCCTGGCTATAAAGCAAAGAAAATCTTAAAAGTTTACATTTATATTTCTATTATCGGGATTATTCTTCCTATCCTATATCTAATATTTATTTTATTCTATAATGTTATAAATGCTTAATTTAAACATCAGTTTAGAATCAAAGAAATGGCTTGTAATAGGAGGAGGTACAGTTGCCACTAGAAGAGTAAAAAAAATCCTTAAAGAAGAAGGGCATGTAAGGCTCATTTCTCCTGTAGTATCCAAACCACTTCTTAAGATTGAGTCTCAAAATAAGAATCTAAAGATAGTTAAAAGGAAATTTAGGAAAAGTGATATTGGAAACCAGGACTTTGTATTAGCTTGCACTGATAGTGTTAGAGTTAACAGGGATATAGTAGCTACTGCAAAATCAAAGAAAATATTAGTATCAAATGCCTCAGACAAAAATGACAGTGAATTCTCATTTACTTCAACTATAAATATAAATAGAGATATAAGAATCAATTTAAGTACAGATGGGAAAAATCCATCATTTACGAAGACCTTAAGAATTTATTTTGAAAAAAACCTAAAGGGTAAGATTCTCAGCCTGTACAAGAATAGAAAGAAAAGTATAAGATAATATAAAAATTTACTGATAGAATAACAGTAAGGATTAGATACAATAATTAATTACTAATTTAGTTCTTAAATTTTTAAAAGTCTAAGGAATTAAAAAATGGGATCAACTGATACAACTAAATTTTATAGAGGCCAAAAGATACTTGTAGAAAATGAAATATGGGAAATAGTTGAATTTCAACATCGTGTTATGCAAGCCAGGAAACCAATAGTGAAGACAAAATTAAAAAATATTATTAGTGGGCTAACACAAGAAAAAAGCTTCAGATCAGGGGATATATTTCAACTTCCTGATTTATTAAACAAGAATGCTCAATTTCTTTACTCTAACACAGAGAGCTTCACTTTTATGGACTTGGAATCTTATGAGCAAATAGAAGTATCGAAGAATATAGTGGGAGATAAATCCAACTTTATGAAAGAAGAATTGAATGTTCAGCTTCTCAATTATGAAGGTGAAATAATTGGAATAGACCTTCCTACTAGCGTTGAACTCAGAATATCAACAACAGAACCAGGGCTTAAAGGTGACTCTGTTACTGGTGGAAGCAAACCGGCCCAACTAGAAACAGGTGCAGATATCGCTGTCCCTCTTTTTATTAATATTGACGATATCATCAAAGTTGACACTCGAGATGGCAAATACCTTGAAAGAATAAAAAAAGCCTAGGCTTTCTTAAGAACTAATTTAGTAAAGATATCAATATAAACTTGATCATAAATAGGAAACATTTTGTTGTTTACCAGAGACCTTCTTCCAATCGAGATCAGATATTCAACCTCTCCCTTAGAATAACCTTCCAACTCATGCTGAACTAAAGCAGGGGCTTTAAGAAAGTTTCTTAACCAAACTGGACTTTCTGTATACCTATATTCACAAGTAAGTAAAGAGAAATAAAAAAGATATTTATTGTTATAAATTAATAAATTTAGCTCTGAATTAGTTTTTTTAGAATAAACCTTCTTAAGTAACAACATATCATTTTAATTTACTTTATAGAACATATATTTTACAATTTTTCTATGAACAAGATAAAAATTTTTTCTGGAACTTCAAATGTAAAACTTAGTAAAGCAATCTGCAAGAAACTAAAAGTTCCTCTAGGAAAGTTAAATATAAGACGATTCAGTGATGGTGAGATTTTTGTAGAAGTTGACGAGAGTGTTAGGGGTAGTAATGCATATGTAATTCAATCAACTTCTGGACCTGTAAATGAAAACTTAATGGAACTATTTATAATAGTTGACGCATTAAAAAGAGCTGCGGTAAATGAAATTACTGCAGTTATTCCGTACTTTGGATATTCAAGGCAAGACAGAAAAGTAACTGATAGATCTCCTATAACTGCAAGGCTTGTATGTGATTTGTTGATTAAATCTGGAATACAGAAGATTGTAACTATGGACCTCCACGCAGGACAAATTCAAGGATTCTTTGATGTTCCAGTTGATCATCTTTATTCTTCACCAATTGCTATAAAATATATAAAAAATAAATATAGAGATTTTGTTATCGCATCACCTGATGCAGGTGGCATGGAAAGGGCAAGGTTCTTCTCCAAGAAGCTTGATGACGCCGGGCTAGCTATGACTGACAAGAGAAGGCCTGGTCCAAACATAGCGGAAATAACAAATGTAATAGGAGACGTCAAGGGTAAAAACGTTGTATTAATTGACGATTTGATTGATACGGCAGGAACTGCGGCTAAATCTGCTGAAGCTTTAGTCAAATCTGGAGCTAAAAGCGTCTCAATGTTCTGTACTCATGGAGTACTTTCCGGGGACGCACTCGAAAATATTGATAATTCTTGTATTGATGAACTGATAATTACTGATACAATAGATAATCAAGAAAAGTTAAAAAAGTCTAATAAAATTAAAGTTTTGACCGTATCTAATCTAATTGCTGAAGCAATAGATAGAATTAGGAACAATAAATCTATTAGTCAGTTATTTTCTTAGGAGAAAAAAATGATAGTTGTTGAAATGAATGCCGAAAAAAGACAGGAACTCGGAAAACAGGCAAATAACAAGATTAGGAAGAATGGCCTTGTACCTGCAGTTGTTTACGGAAGAAATAAGAAAAATATAAATATCAGTATAGATGGAAAGGAACTAAAAAGAGTTCTGAGTGCCACGGAGGCAAGAGAGAACACTATAATCTCAATATCAATTGAAGGTACAGACGAGAAAAGAAAAGTTCTACTAAAGGAAGCTCATCTCGATACTTTAACAAGTGCGCCTTTGCATTTTGATTTTTATGAAATTACAGACGGTGAAAAATTAAAATTAGTTTGTCCTTTAAATTTTATTGGTAAACCTGAGGGTGTAAAAAATGGTGGAGTAATACAGACACTTTCTAATCAAGTATTAATTGAATGTGTTCCAGAAAAAATACCTAACGAGATTACTGTTGATATAAGCGATTTAGAGATAGGCGATACTTTGTTTGTTGAGGATCTTCCTCCAAAAGATGGAGTGACCATCTTGTCTAATCCGAAGAGTACAACTATCAGTATTCTTGCTCCTCGACTCGTGACAGAAGAAACAACTGATGCAGAGGGAGAAGAAGGCGCAGAAAGTGAAGAAGGCTCAGATGAGTCCGATGCTTCCAAAGAAGAAAGTGACAAATAACAACATAGCGTTGATAGTTGGGTTAGGAAATCCTGGTGAGAAATACGAATCCACCAGGCACAACATAGGTTTTTCTTTCATAGATAAATTCTCAGAACAAATTAATTCCCCTATTACCGACTCCAAATTTAATTCACTATATTCCAACGTAAATAAAGATGGTAAGAAATTACTTTTACTAAAGCCACAGACCTATATGAACGACAGCGGGGTAGCTGTTAAAAAAGTAAAAGATTTCTTCAAAATTAGCTCTAACCAAACAATAGTTATATATGACGATCTAGATTTACAAGTTGGTCAAATAAAAATAAAAGATACTGGGGGATCGGGAGGACACAACGGAATTAATTCAATAATTGAGAATATTGGGAATAATAATTTTATAAGAATTAGGATTGGTATCGGAAAGCCATTAGAAAAATCAATGACTAATAAATATGTACTATCAAAGTTCACTAAAGATGAGTCAAAAATTGTCAACAATATCAATAATTTAGCTAAAAATATAATTTACTCCATTGTTTTTAAGTCTATTTCATTTGCAATGAACACATTTAACAGTAAAATTCAATAAATATTATCCAAACCAAATCACATATTAGGAGGAGACTATGGATTTAACAAATCAGTTTGTCACTTATGGCGGAATAATTCTTGCAGTTATAGGATTAATATATGCACAGGTGACTTACGTAAATATAAGATCAATGGCAAGAGGAAGTGATATCCAAAAGAAACTTGGAGTTACAATTTATAATGGCGCCATGTCTTTCATTAAAGAAGAGTATAAATATATTGTTATATTTGTATTTGTTGTTGGAACAACACTGTTTTATTTTCTTGGAATACCTACTGCTTTGGCTTACTTTGGAGGAGCTGCACTATCTATGACTTGTGGATGGGCAGGAATGACTTCAGCATGTATTGCTAATAGTAGGACAGCTGAGTCTGCAAGAACAGGTGGCCAAGGACCAGCTCTTGTAACTGCCTTCAAAGGTGGAAGTGTCATGGGCTTTTCTGTTGCAAGTTTAGGAATCCTAGGGCTAGCAGTTGCCTTTACGCTCTACTTTAATAACGCAACTATAACAGAAGAATTACTAATAGCTTTTGCAACCAACATTGGTGGTTTTGCTATGGGCGCAAGCTCAGTAGCATTATTTGCTAGAGTTGGTGGTGGAATTTATACCAAGGCTGCTGATGTAGGAGCAGATTTGGTTGGAAAGGTTGAAGCGGGTATACCCGAAGATGACCCAAGAAACCCTGCAACGATTGCTGATAACGTTGGTGACAACGTCGGTGATGTTGCTGGAATGGGAGCTGACTTGTTCGAATCATATGTTGGTGGAGTAATTGCAACTATTGTAATAGCTTCAAGCATGGCATATGGTCCTGAACAAAAATTCGCACTATATGGTTTTCCAATTATCTTAATAATTGTTGGAACCTTAGCTTCATTTATTGGAACTAAAGTAGTTGACGTAATTCAAAATTCTGAACCCTCTGGTGTTCTAAGAAAAGCTTCTCTAACTGCTGGGATATTATTCTTAGTTTTTGGATATTTTTCACTGAACTATGTAGGCTCTAGTGTTGGACTATCAAGTTCTATAATCTTAAGTATTTTTACATGTTCTATAATTGGTCTTTTTTCTGGATCATTAATTGGTGGAATAACCGAATACTATACTGCTGGGAAACCAGTTCAAGAAATTGCAGAAGCTTCTAGCAGAGGTGGCGTAGCAACCAATATCATAAGTGGTTTATCAGTCGGAATGATGAGTACGGCACTACCTATTATTGTTATAGTTCTGGCAATTTATTTATCATATATGAGCTTCGGTCTTTACGGAATTGGTATTGCTGCAGTCAGTATGCTCTCAACGATTGGTATTACTATGTCAGTTGATGCATACGGTCCAATTGCTGATAACGCTGGTGGAATCGCAGAAATGGCCAAACTAGGTCCAGAAGTAAGAAAAATCACGGACAAACTTGACTCATTAGGTAATACCACAGCAGCAATAGGAAAAGGTTTTGCTATTGGTTCTGCTGCTCTAACTTCTTTAGCGCTATTTGTTGCATTTGCTGCAGCTACTGGTTTAAAGAGTGTTGATATTTTAGAGTTTAAAGTTGTTTGTGGCCTTTTACTTGGTGGAATGGTTCCATATCTCTTTGGTGCCTTAACAATGGGTGCTGTGGGAAGATCTGCGGAGAAAATGGTTCAAGAAGTAAGAAGGCAATTTAAAGAAATTGCAGGGATTATGGAAGGTACAGCTGAACCGGACTATCAATCATGTATTAGAATTAGCACTGAGGCTTCTCTTAAAGAAATGATACTTCCAGGAATTCTAGCTGTTGTATGTCCTATAGTTGTAGGGGTTCTTTTAGGAGCAAGCGGCTTAGCTGGCTTCTTAGCTGGAGCTCTTATCTCAGGTGTAGCACTAGCATTAATGATGTCTAATTCTGGTGGTGCATGGGATAATGCAAAAAAATACATTGAAGAAGGTAATCAAGGCGGAAAAGGTTCTGAAGCACATAAAGCAGCAGTTGTAGGTGATACAATTGGCGATCCATTTAAAGATACATCTGGACCAGCCATGAACATTTTAATTAAACTGATGACAATTGTTTCATTAGTTGTAGCGCCTATCTTTTTATAAGATGAGTTCTTTAAGCTGCGGCATCGTAGGACTACCAAATGTTGGGAAATCTACAATATTTTGTGCTCTTACAAATGCCGCAGTAGAAAGTGCAAATTATCCATTCACTACCATAGAACCAAATGTCGCAGTTGTAGACGTTCCTGATATAAGATTAGATAAGCTTGCTACCCTATTAAGTTCAAAGAAAAAAATTTTTACAACATTAAAATTCGTAGATATTGCCGGTTTAGTAAAAGGTGCCAGCAAAGGAGAAGGGTTGGGTAATAAGTTTTTAGGGAATATCAGAGAAGTTGACTCAATTGTTCACGTCTTAAGGTGCTTTAAGGGTGACACTACTCATGTAATGGAAACTATAGACCCAATAAGAGACTTGGAAATAATAAATTTAGAGTTAGCCATCAGTGATATACAAATATTAGAGAAGAAAGTTCTGAAACTTGAGAAGGGTAAAAGAAGTGGTGACAAGAAAGCTATTAAAGAATTTGAAATTGTAAAGGAACTCATTGAATCAATCAACAATAATGTCCCAATTTCTTTGTCAAATTATTTAGATCCTGAAGAAAAGAAGATTGTTAAAGAATTGAACCTTATTTCAACAAAACCAACAATATATATATTAAACTTTGGTAACGAATCTATCGACTCTGAAGAAATTGTAAAACTTAAAAGTGAAATAGAAAAAAGGAATGAATCATTTGTGGAAATCTATGGTCTACTAGAAAACGAGATTAAAGATTTAGATGAAAATGATAAAAAATTATTTTTAGAAGAATACAATGTCAAAGTTGCTGGCCTATCTCAACTAATTGAAAAATCGTATTTCATATTAAACTTAATAACTTATTACACTGCAGGTCCAGAAGAATCTAGAGCATGGAGTATCGAAAATAATACTAAAGCTCCAAGCGCAGCTGGAAAGATTCATACAGACTTTGAAAAAGGTTTTATAAGAGCGGAAATTATTGAGTTTAATGATTTCGTAGATTCCGGCTCTGAAGAAGAATCAAAGAATAACGGCTTAATGCGATCAGAAGGGAAAGAATATTTAGTGAAAGATGGAGATATAATCCACTTTAGGTATAATGTTTGATAACCTGTTGTCAATTTATTTGACCAGCAGACCATAACAGGAGGTCAGAAATGACAAATCTATATGAAGTACTTTTTATAGTACCAACTACAATTTCTGAGGAAGATTTCTCTGAATTATCTTCTAAATTAAAAGATACCATTGAAAAAAAGCATTCTTCAGAAATCTCAAAATTTGAGAAATGGGCTGAAAGAAAACTCGCTTACAGTATAAACAATAATCAAAATGGGGTTTATCATATTTTAGAGACAAAATGTTCAGCAGAGGCTATTAAGGAAATAGAAGGAATACTTAGTTTTGAAAAGACTAAAGTTCTCAGATTCCTAATTGATAAACTTTAGGACCCAAAAGGAGAAAAAAATGGCAGATAGAAAAGATTATGATAAAAGAGAGAGGCGACCAAGAAAGAGGCCAGCTAAACTATTAGAGGGGGACACAAAACTTAATTATAAGAATGTGGAACTTCTTACAAATTTTATTACCGAAAGAAAGAAGATTGCCCCAAGAAGAATGACCGGGTGCACATCCCTACAACAAAGACAAGTAGCATTAGAAATAAAGAAGGCTCGATATATGGCTTTACTTCCATATGTAGTAAGCCATAAGTAATAAACAATATGAAAGTAATCTTAGTTGAAGATATAAAAAAGCTAGGAAAAACGGGCGATGTTATCGATGTTAAAGATGGACAAGCCAGAAATCATCTTATTCCAAACAACCTAGCTATAGAAGCTAACAAGAAGAACCTCAATGCTCTAAATACAAGAAATCAATCTATTCAGAGAAATGATTTACAAAATAAGCAGTCTGCTTTGGAAGTTTCTGATAAACTTGAAAAAGAATTAGTAATTTTTAAAGTTAAAGAGAATTCTGGAAAGCTCTTTGGTTCCATTACTACTTTATCCATACATGAAAAGCTAGCTAAACTTGGATACAAAATTGACAAGAGGAATATTGAACTAAAAAAACCAATAAATACATTGGGTGATTTTAAAGTAAGAATTAAATTATATAATGAAGTCTTTTGCAATGTATCTATAGAAGTAAAGCCTATTTAGATTGACATTAAATAAGTTGTTATAGTAATCTATGAACACAATGATATTAAAAATCGTCCCTGGAGGTGCATTTGTTGAAAACACATACATACTTCAGTCTAAAGACAGCAAAGAATTAATATTAATAGATCCTGGTAGTCAAACATTAGAGATTGAAGAATCCTTATCTGAACTAAGCTTTAATTCTATTCATATTTGGAATACCCATGGTCATTTAGATCATGCATATGGAGTTGATTACTTTATGAAAAAATATAAGGCGGATTTTAATATTCATATGAAAGAAGTACCTATACTGCAAGCAATGACAACTGCAGCCAGCAGATTTGGGATCCCTGAATTTAGCGACGCTGTTATACCGGAGATAGACAATTTTATCGAAGAAGAGAAACAGTATGAAGTTGCAGGCTTAAACTTTAAGACGTTACTTGTTCCTGGCCACTCTCCTGGAAGCATATGCTTTCATTTTACAAAAGAATTAAATCCAGAAGAAGGTTTAGACAAAGATTTAATGATATGCGGAGACACCGTCTTTGCAGGAAGTGTTGGAAGAGTAGATCTTACGGGAGGTACAAACATGGAAGAACTTTTAGGGAATATAGCTGAAAAAATCTTAACTCTAAAAGAAAGTACTATACTATTTCCAGGACACGGCCCACGAACAACAGTCGAAATCGAAAGAGAATCAAACCCTTTCCTAGCTGGAATGTTTAGTGGATAAAAACTTAGCCAAAGTAATAATCTATCTTATGGTCTGCGTGCTCGTTGGATCAGTGATAAGCGAAACCACACAGATTCTATTCTTAAGAAATAAAAATGCTGATATAAAAGAGGAAATTAGGAATAAGAAAAACCATAATAGGCTATTGAAAGCAGAACTTTTGCTACTAGAGAACGATACAAGATACATCTCAATACTAGCAAGAAAGAATCTTGGAATGATAAGACACGGCGAAAAAATATATAAATTTAGTAATTGAAAATGTCCAAGGAAATAAGAGATATACTAAAAAATATAGACGCAAGACCAAAAAAAGGATTGGGTCAGAACTTCCTAATAAACAAGCGAAAAATCAATAGAATCTCGGATGAAGTAAAAAATGATGTATACGATTCGATAATTGAAATCGGTCCTGGATTAGGTTCAATAACAAAAAAAATTATTGATAGCAAGAGCAAAATAATATGCATTGAAAAAGATACAACTCTTTACAATTACTTAAAAGAGGAGTTTTTAGATAAAACTAATATTCAAATTTTAAATAGAGACATATTAAAATGTAATCTTAAAGAAATAGGGAATGGTAATAAACTTTACTTTGGAAACTTGCCATACAATATAGGAACAAAAATTATTGAAAACTTTACAGATACTTTTTATTCTGACCATACAACTTCAGGAATTTTTATGCTTCAAAAAGAAGTAGGTGAGAAGATCCTTTCCAACAGGAGTACGAAATTATACAACGGGTTTGTTGTGAAAATACAAAGCTTTTATAATGTTAAAAGAGTTTTAAACTTAAATGAATCAGACTTCTGGCCTCAGCCAAATATAAAATCTATATTAATAAGGCTTGAAAATAAGAAAAAAAAATTTCTTAATGCTTTTGAATATAAAGATTTTACTAAATTTTTATTTAATTCATTCTCAGTTCGTAGAAAAAAACTTACAAACAACTTACAAAAACACTATTCCAAAGATTTAGTTTGCGAGAAGTTAAAAGAACTAAAATTAGATGAAAATATTAGGGCTCAAGATATTAAAGTTGAAACCTTCATGCTCTTATATAACAAACTTATAAATAATAAATCTTTGTGAGCAACCTATCTATAAAAGGTCTGACAGAATAATTATAATTATTAACTATTATTGAAAAAGCATACAAGTCACCGTTTTTAGACGTAAAATAACCAGAAAGCGAGCTTACTTTATTTATATATCCTGTTTTAGCTCTTAAGTTTTTATATAAAGGTTTAGACTTAAATCTTTTTAACAATGTTCCATCAACACCGGCTAAGGGGAGTGAGGCATAAAAATAAGGAAAATACTCGGTTTCTCTGGCAAAATCTAGCAACAAAACCATAGACTTTGGGGTAATCTTATTTTTTCTTGATAATCCAGAACCATCACTAATATAAAAACTGCCACTATTTAGACCAACCTTTTTTACTAGAAAGCTGCTAACAAATGCTGCGGAACTTTTCCAAGAACCTTCGCTTCTGTAAAAATTAGCTGATAACTTCTTAAATAAATGTTCAGCATATAGATTATTACTTTTTTTGTTTACAACTTTAACAATTCGTCCTAAATCTTTAGATGAGTGTTTATAGATTACTTTATTAAACCTCATCTTTGTTTTAACAGGTATTCTGGACAAAACAACTTTACCCTTAACTTGTATTCCCTGCTTCCTGAACTCACGTAATAATTTGATTCCTAATAGATACAATGGATTATCTGTCATAAGTAAATCCTTATTGCCCTTTGCTTTATATAGATTCTCATCTACCGCAACTGAAGAAACATGTGGGGCCCAAACCAAACCCTTCCAGGACTTCTTCCAATTATTATTAAAATAAGGTTCTTCAAAATAAGTATTATCTAAGATAATATTGCCCTTGATAGACCTTAAGTTCTTCTTTTTAAAAAATCGTACTATTCTTACTATATCTCCCGAGCTTAGAGTTGGGTCACCTCTGGTATCAATATAGAAATTTATCGCGGATCCTTCTTCGATAAGCTTATTAGGTTTAAAAGTATCTATGCCAATATTATTAACAAAGAAATATGAATTAAATCTATAATTGCTACTTAGGTAGTTTAACGAAGATAGAGTAGTTATAATCTTTTGATTTGAAGCGGGAATAAATTTTTTGTTAGAATTGTGGCTAGAAATAACTTTTCCTTTTGTAAGATTCTTTATATAGATTCCTAAATTGGGACTAATTTTTAATTGATTATTAATTATCTCAGTCGTTGTTAAGGAGAAAGAATTGATACAAGTACCGACAAAGATAATAATCAAATATAATAAAAAGGTTAGTGTGACTCTGCCCATGTGTTACCAAAACCTATATCTACAACTAAAGGTACATTTAATGTTATACAACTTATCATATGGTTTTCAATCTTTTTCGATACTTCCTTAATCTTCGTTTGATCAACTTCAAAGACTAATTCATCATGAACTTGCATTATCATGGAGCAGTGTTCCAAAAGATTTTTATCTTTATTAATTAAAATCATAGCCATCTTAATAATGTCTGCAGCAGATCCTTGAATCGGGCTATTTATTGCGGCTCTTTCACCAGCAGCACGAAGCATGAAATTATTAGAATTAATATCTGGTAGATATCTTCTTCTATTTAGAATTGTCTCTGAATAACCCTTGCTTCTTGTATCATCAATAGTTTTTTGGAAATAGCTTTGTACAGAGTTGTATTTGTTGAAGTATTTTTCTATAAATGACTTTGCAGTTTTTGAATCCTGTTTAATCTGTTGGGACAAACGTTTTGATCCAATTCCATATAGAATTCCAAAATTAATCGTTTTAGCTAATCTTCTTTGATCCTCGCTAACTTTACCTTTCTCAATATTAAAGATTTCCCCCGCAGTAATTGAATGAATATCATCATTTGCATTGAAACTCTCAACCATTAAAGGATCCAAAGAGAAGTGTGCTAAAAGCCTCAATTCTATTTGAGAGTAATCAGCGGACATAATCAATTTGCTTTTATTAGCTGAAGTAAATGAATCCCTAATTCTTTTACCCTCGCTGGTCTTTATTGGTATATTCTGCAGATTAGGGCTACTAGAAGACAACCTTCCTGTTGAGGTGCCTACATGATTATATGAAGTATGAATTCTTTTTGTTCCTTCATCTATCAAATCGGGCAATGCATCTATATAAGTTGTCTGCAATTTAGAATAAAATCTATATAATAGGATTAATTCAACCACGTCGTGCTGATCAACAATCCCTTGTAAAGTTTGTGAATCAGTAGAAAACTCTCCTGTCTTTGTTTTCTTGTTAGGCTTTAATCCTAATTCGTTAAAAAGAACCTCTCTTAGTTGCATGGGAGAGTTTAAGTTGATCTCTTTTTCAATCAACTTATAAATCCTGGCTTGAATATCTGTGATTATCTTATGGAACTCTTTTGATAGCTTAGCAAGTCTTTTAACATTAATATTAACGCCTACAAACTCTATATCGGCCAAGACTTTAATAAATGGAATTTCATAATCTAAGAAGTTTTCTAGCAAATTGTACTTTTTTAATCTTTCCAAAAAGAAACTGTAGAGCTTTAAAGTAATATCTGCGTCTTCACATGAATAAGTTGAAGCTTTATCTATAGGTACATCAGCAAACGGGATTGACTTCTTATCCACTTTTGTCACATCTTTATAAGAAATCATCTTATAATCTAGAAATCTTCTAGCTAGATTATCGAGACTATAGCTTTGCAATGAACTATCAATAGAGTGGGCAGCAATCATTGTGTCAAAGTAAATACCATCAAGATCTATACCGTAGTTTTTAAAGATTATAGTCTCATACTTAAGATTTTGACCTATCTTCTTAATCTTTTTATTTTCTAGAATTGGTTTAAGCTCTTTTAACACATGATTAATGTCTAGTTGAACTATATCCTCTGTGTGCCCTAAGGGTATATAATATCCACTGCCTGGTTCAAAAGAAAAAGATATGCCAATAATCTTAGCGCTGATAGCCAGAACTGAAGTTGTTTCTAAGTCTAAGGATACATGCTGTTGTTTGTTTAATATTTTTAACAAATTTTTGAAATCTTCTTCTTTTAATATAGTTTCATAATTAGATAATATATCAGCAACTTCTATTTTCTCCTCTTTTATAAAAGAATCAAATTCTAATTCCTTAAATAATTTATTTAAAGAAACAATATTAGGTTCAGAAATTCTAAAATCTTCAATTTTATCATCAACAGGCAGGTTCTTCTTTATTGTTACTAGAATCTTACTTAACTTTGCATCTTCAGAATATTCAATTAAAAGATTTTTAATTCTTTCTTTCTCTAACTTTTCTAAATTATTATATAAGTTCTCAATCGATCCGTATTCTTTTATAAGAGGTGCGGCCGTTTTAGGTCCAATACCCTTAACTCCCGGAATATTGTCTATTGAATCTCCAACCAAAGCAAAAAAATCTATCATACACTCAGGATCTAAATCATATTTTTCTTGGACCTCTTTAATATTAGTAGTCTTTCCCTTCATTGTATCAATCATATTTACGTTCTTATCTATCAGTTGAACAAAATCTTTATCGCCAGAAATAATGGAAATCTTATTCTTATCTTTAAACTTTTCTGCAATAGAGCCAATTAAATCATCAGCCTCATAATTGTCCATTTTAATTGTCTTAATCCCGGATGCTTCTAAATACTCAATAATTTTTGGAAATTGCAACGAGATATCTTCAGGCGCCTCCCCCCTGTTTGCTTTATATTGATCATAAATGTCATTTCTAAAAGAACTACCGCCAGAATCAAAGACTGCTACAAGGAATTCTGGCTTAAAATCCTTCAAAAGTTTATTAAACATATTCACAAAACCATAAATAGCATTGGTTGGGAAACTTTTAGAATTAGTTAAAAAAGAAACTGCATGATAGGCTCTAAAAACATATGAGCTAGCATCTAATAGAAATATCCTTTTGGAGCTCATTAATTATTAAGCTTTTTAGCTAACTCTCCATTCTCTGACATCTCTATGCAAATGTCGCAACCACCGACAAATTCTTTATTTATATAAAGCTGAGGAATAGTTGGCCAATTAGAAAACTCTTTAATACCTGATCTTAAATCTTCATCAGACAATATATCGTAGGTCTGATAGGGGACATTTAAATTATTTAATATCTCTATAACTTTTGCAGAAAAACCACACATTGGCATATCTCTACTACCTTTCATGAAAAGAACAACTAAATCTTTAGATATAGCGTTCTCGATAAACTCTTTGATTTCTTCTTTCATTTTAATTCTCCTTTCATACTCTCTGTAGGAGTATATGTCTTCATAGACAATGCATGAATCTTTTCTTTCATATCATCACCGAGTGCAGAGTATACTACTTTATGTCGCTCAAGTGTTGATAATCCTTCAAAACTTTCGCTGATAATGACGGCCTCAAAATGAACACCATCTCCAGTAATCTTAACAGAAGTGCCAGGTATAGAATCTTCAATTTTTTCTTTAATATAACTTTCTTTCATTCTTCTAATATTATAACTTATTCATATCCAAGTTGAATAAATTAAAAAATTAGTCCAATCTTATTTGCTACAAATAAAAAACTAAATATTACTAAAAACCATATGCCCAAAAGGGCTAATGTCTTAATTAAAAAATGTGGCCTAGAATCCACAGGAAAATCAGAGGCATATATAAGCCTATAATTAAGGTAGGCTAAAAAAGGCGACGTTAAAAATGAAAGAATAGTTGCAAGATCGACTAGTCTTCTCATCTCGGTGGAAAAATATTGGATTAAGAGCAAGGTTCCTACAACGACTATAATTAAAAGTAAATCTTTAGATTTTCTTTCATTAAGTACTAATTCTGAGCATTTACTTAAGACTTTCGGAAATGCATCCAGGCAAGTAATAGTGGTACTAAACATTGCACTAAATGCTGACAAAAGAATAAGATTTCTCGCACCTGAACCCAACGAAGAGTATAATTCTACAAGCTGATTAACAAAGCCCGATGCGGTTGCACCAAATTCTACATTAGAGCCATAAAAAACATTTGCCCCTAGAACAAGAAAGATAACAGCTAGAATTGTTGTGGTTAAATAAGAAAAATTGAAATCAAAAGTATTATCTCTTAAGGTAAAATTGGAATTCGCATTTCTTCTCTCCATTATCCACACTGATGACCAAGCAGATAGGTCAATTGGTGAAGGCATCCAACCTACCAATGCTATTACAAAAGTGATACCAACATATGATAAAATCTCTGGTGCCAAAAAATCACTAGCAACATCAGCTTCAACATTAGTTGTTAGAATGGCTGACGCAACTGTTGACAAGATTAAGACTAAGATTAAAGATTTTATAAATTTTATAAAGAAATTACTTTTAACTAATTTAATAATGAGTATACATGACAATAAAATCATCAACGATGAAAGAAAGAGCCCTAAATCCAAATTAAGCCAATTCTCAAATATAGCCGCGGTTACAAGAGTTACACCGGCTTGAATTGTAAACATTGTACCGAGAGTTAAAGCAATATATAAATATATAGCCCAATTTCCTATCTTCTTGTATCCATCGAGGACTGTCTCGTTTTTAACCACTGTGTATCTAGTAGCAAATTCAAAGAAAGGGTACTTTAGAACGTTTGCAAGAACAACAACTACGATTAAAGCATAGCCATAAGTTGCACCTGCTCTAGTTGACTGAACAATATGTGAGACCCCTATTGCAGCTGAAGCCCATAAAAGACTTGGACCTAGTAAACTTAATTTATTTCTGATTTTTTTAAACATTTAGTTATCATATATAATTAATTTTTAACAAGGTTAAATATATCACAAAATGAATAGTAAGAATTCAGTTTCAATTATTGGTTGTGGAATAAGCGGAATATTTGCAGCCCTAGAGCTAAAAAAAGCTGGAATAGAGAATGTTCAGTTATTTGATAAATCTAGAGGTGTTGGGGGCAGGTTGGCAACCAGAAGAGCAAACGATGGAAAATTTGATCATGGAATCCAATATATCAAAATTGATTCTTTATTACAACGTCCAGAGATAAGAACCTTGATTGACAATAAGACCCTTGCGGAAACAGAAGAACCTGGAATCTTTATTGGCTTAGATGGAATGACGAACATTGCCAAATTTTTAACAAAAGACCTGAACGTTAAAAAAGAATTCAAACTATTAGCTATTAATGAAATCAATGGATCCCTTGAAATGAATTTTGAAAATAACGAAAAGATTCTAACTGATTCAATAATTTTATCTTCCCCGATCAAACAATCCCTAGAGATTATAGAAAAAAGTAATATTAATTATAATAAAATTCATCTTGAGAGCTTGGAAAGGTTGGAATATTATTTAGCAATAATTTTAATGATCGAATCTACTGCGCCCTTAAATCTAGATAAAAAGTTCTATCAAGAAAACCCTGAAGGACCTATTAGTTTCATCGCTGATAATTTTAAGAAAAATGTTTCAAAAAAACAAAACTTCTATACATTAATATGTTCACCTGAATTTAGCGCTATAAATTTTGAAAAGGATTACGCTTCGATTAATCTAATGTTAGAAGATAATCTAAAATATATATTCGGTCCTGAATATGAAATTTTATCTAACCATAAATGGAAATATTCTATCCCTAAAAATTTCTACACAGAAGGTGATTCTATCAATATAGGAACTAATAATTTTATTGGTTTATGTGGCGATATATTTACTAATGGTAGGTTTGATGGAGCAATTAATTCAGGTATATCTATTGCTACTAAATATCTTAAAAATGAAATTTAATAATGCTAAATTATCAATTGGAATATTGTATATAGGCGTAATTGTACTTGCATCCATAATTGCTCTATATTTCCAAATAGAAAATCATATAATCTTACACTTTGGTAACACTATAAAAACAGTTTATGTCTACATATTTTTATAATAATATTCACCTTACCATTTGATATTTTTTCTCATATAAAACTAAATCCTAAAGAAGAAAAAAAGATACTAGAAATAATCTCGGCCAATATAATTCTCTTTTTAATTTTTATATTATATGGGAGTATAATTTTTTATAGCTACCATAAACAAAGCCTCTCCCTTTGTATTCTATTATCAACAATAACCCAATTAATGTTGTTACCACTTCAGGAATTATCAATAAAAACATTCATGAAAGGTAAGTCCGATAAAATAGATGGATTTTCATTAATCATTATTCCAGAAGCACCCTCATATATGACAATGAATATCTTAAGAACCTTTAAAGACACTATAATTGTGGTGCCTAAACATTGGACCAGGCAAAACTTCAAAAACTATAAATTCCATTTAGAGAGGTTTAAGTTAAACATCAAGAAAAAAAATCATATTAGGTCTTACATATTTAGCATCGTTATTAATACTATTTTATTCATAATTCTTTATTCATACTATTCAAATACTAATATCTCTGCTGTAGCTTTTACTATTAAAGTTTCACTAATATTCAATATAATTGGATTTGTATATATATTAATTTTGCCTACATTAAGCCAAAGAGGTATTTATAATATAGACAATATTATGAAAAAGAAAGATTTAAATTTATTTAAAGAAAATTTGAATATTTATGAAGAAAATCAAGACAAAAATTACAATAGAAGTAAAGCAGTTGAATCAATTTTTTATCCAATACCTTCAACCCAATCAAGATTAAATTCAAAAATTGAAAAAAATTTTGGACTGCCTAATATTTCCAGAATTATTATTTTCTTTGCTTCGTTTAGTTTATCAATCATATTTAAAGGGGTCCATGGTAATGCGGGTAAAATTGGAAACTGGATATTGCCGCCATCAGAATGAACAACTCATATGATAATATTATAATTGGAAGCGGTATAACAGGACTTACTATAGCTAAACTTTTATCTGCCAAGAACATTAGTTATTTAATCTTAGATAAAAACATTACTATGGGTGGAAAAATTTCAACAATAAGTCTATCTGAATATAATTTAGATAGAGGCTTTCAAATTCTACTAAGAGATTATCCGACACTAAAATTATTTCCGGAAATTAATAATATTCCATATAAAAAGTTTAAATCTGGCTTTGCTATAAAGAAAAAAGATAAGATATTCAAGGTATTAAATCCTCTAAAAAACTTTCAGGCTATATTTTTCAATAATACTTTCCCAGGCTTTACTATAAAAGATAAATATCTATTAATTAAGCTTTTCATGCTAAGCAATAGATATGAAAATCAAAACATTAAGGTGTTAAAATTTCTTAAAGATTTTGGATTCACAGAGTCGTTTATCAATGATTTCTTTATATCTTTTTTTCAAGGAGTATTTTTAGATAAAAAACTAAATGTTCCTCTAAGGTATTTTTTTTTCATATTCAATCTCTTTGCAACTAGTCAGGTCTGCATACCCCAATATGGAATAAACCAGATAATCCAAAAAATTGCAGAAAAGCTTGATTATAGAAAAATCAAACAAAATGTCAAAGTGGAGCAAATTTATAGTAATTATTTAACAACAAATAGTGGGGAAACTTTTTATTTTAAAAAACTATTATGTACTGACCCTCAAATCGAGGGTGCCATTGACCAAAAAATAAATAAAGGATTTTTTAAAAATCTAGAATATAACAGTACTAGGTGCTTCTACTTTAAAGTTAAAATTAAGGATATTGATGATTGCTTAATATACTTATTCCCTGAATCAAAGAATATTGCCAATATGTCATTCAACAGACTGGACAATGATCAACTAATTCTTTCCGCCTCCTCTTTATCAATTAATAGCGACAAAGACACTATAGAAAATGAAATTTTAAGTTATTTTAAGAATATGGATGAAATCAATTTCTTAAAAGATATCAAAGTTGTTAATGCACTTCCTTCAACAAAGGATTTATTTAACTTCAGAGATAAATGTTTTTATGAATATTCTAATCAAATATATTTTGCTGGTGACTATTTATCAGAACCTTCTTTAAATGGCTCTATTCAATCTGGCACTAACTTAGTGGTGTCATTATATTAATGGAATACGTACTTCTTTTTTACTCTAATTTAATTACCTCATCTGCATTACTTGGCCTTATATTAATAATTCACTTTGTACACTATAAGTCCTTCAAATTTATTAGTGATGCTAATTTTATAGAATTTCATAAATTTCATGTAAAAAATATTTCTTTCATTGTCCTTCCTTTGATGATTATTGAGGCCACTACATCAATATTAATATGCTATTTTTACTACTCCCTATTCTCATTAGCTAATTTATTAATAGTTTTTTTAATCTGGGTTACGACATTTATTTTACAAATCCCTAGCCATAACAAACTTTCTTCAGGTAAATCAATCCTAGAAATCAATAAATTAATTAATGGAAACATAATTAGAGTTTTCCTTTGGTTTCTCAAGGTTATCTGTATAACTTATATAATATTATAGTTGTATTGTAAGAATCTCGCTCCAATTAGTTGTATAGCTTTGAGATTTCTTCTCTCTTTTCATAAGCCAATCACGTGAAATCCCTGTACTAGCATATTTCAATGTATCTCTACCATAGAAAATATTTAGCCTATCCAGCACTCTCATAAGGTTCGTCTCCTTGGCTATAGAAGCAACATTATCTTCTAGCGAATATTGTTTTGAGGTAGATTTCTCCAGGCCGGAAAGAAAGATATGAGCCTTCTTATAGCCGAGTCCTTTCTTAAATATAGACTCTAAAATTTCTTTACCTACACTAATCAGCTTAGACGTTGAGTCTGTCGAAGAAATTAATGATTGGGTTTTAACAAGGAACTTATAATCTTCTCTTTGACTAAAACGATTTGTAGAAAGAGCTACAGTAATAGTAGAGCAACTTGAACCCTGAAATCTCAGCTTTTCGGCAGCGCGAGACATATACACTGAAACTGCCTCCTGAAGCAAATCTAAGGTATATATGGGGCTTCCAAAAGCCCTAGAAGTTGTAATCTGTCTTTTGTTCTCAGGTGCTGAATCAATACCCAGACATGAAAGCCCATTAAGCTCCAAAATGGTGCGAACAAGGTTTATACTACCAAGACTTCTGGCTTTTTTGTGATCAAAAAAACTTAACTGGTAAGCATTAGATATGCCCTTTAAAAGAATTCTTTTTTCTAACCTACGTCCTATCCCCCAGACTGATCCTACCGGTGTTTCTCTCAAAACATTGGTAAAATCTTTACGAGCACAAAGGCAGTAAACGCCTAAATTCTTTTTTGCTTTTCTTCCTGCTAATTTTGCCAAAGTCTTTGTTGTCGACACACCTATAGATACAGGTATCCCAGTCCATTTTAAGATTTTATTTCTTAAAGCTACAAGCTCTTTAGATAAATTATCAACTGAAATTGTCTCAATAAAAACAAATGCCTCATCTATAGAATAAATCTCTACGTCTTCAAAATGATTCTTAATGATGCTCATTACCCTATTAGACATGTCCGCATATAAAGTATAGTTAGATGAAAAAACTCTTACCGACTCTTTCTTAATAATATCTTTGCACCTGAACAATGGCTCTCCCATCTTTATTCCAACCATCTTAGCTTCGGCAGACCTCGCGATAACACATCCATCATTATTAGAGAGAACAACAACTGGCTTATCTTGTAATGATGGGTCAAATACGCGCTCACATGAGGCATAGAAATTATTACAATCAATTAAAGCTATATACTTACTCATATCAAACCTTATGTATTACGTAGGTCACGACTCCCCATATATCAAAATCTGTCTCTTCTGTAACTTCTATAGGGCTAAAATCTTCATTCTCAGGGTTTAAAAAAACCTTTCCCTTTCCAAGCCAAATCCTTTTAACTGTCAATTCTCCATTAATATAAGCAATTACCACACTCTTGTCTTTGGCCTCTACCGCTTTATCTACGACTAAAGTATCCCCCGAGTTTATTCCAGCGTTAACCATAGAATCTCCTTCAACTTTTACAAAAAAAGTTGCCGAGGGGTTCTTTATTAAAAGCTCATTTAAATCAAGATTCTTTTCAATATAGTCATCTCCTGGCGAAGGGAAGCCTGCCTGAACTCTTGCTATGAACATTGGATACTTCTCTTTGCTACCCGTATAAGAGCTAATCTCTGATATATTAGATTTTATCTTTGGGAATCCCATTAATCATATTATACCAAATATTTATTTACTCATTCTTGCTTTAATAAAAAATATTATTGAAGCAATAAAGTAAGGAAAAAGAACGATGAACATTGTTGACCTAAATAAAACTGCAACGGGTCTATTTACCGCATCACAAGTCAATATTCCACCACAAGATAACAATAGCGGAAGTTCTTTGATTCCGCTCCAGCACACAACCAGACCCACTACTGTTAACATTACAGCGATGTGTATAGCCATTCTTTTTCTGTTTAGATTATCTGCAACCAATCCTAAAATGAGAATTAACGAGCCCAAGATTATAGGAATTAATACAGTACGAGTTTCATATAAATAATATCCCAATCCTCCAAGAAAAATTAAAATTAATCCGGTAACTTTAGTGAATAAAACCATAAAAATCTCCTTTAGTTTACAAGATAGTAGTAAATATAAATAATAAATATGAAAAAATCACTTATATTTTTTTAATGATAACTCAACTAGAGCCAGCCCTAGTTTTCTATCATCTACACCTATTCCTAAACCTCTTTCTGAATTAGCTCCTTCTATATATATCTCCAACACATTGGGCTGGTCATAAATAATTAGATCCTTAGAGAGTTCAAATTCAACATCTTGTGGAAAAGAGTATTGGCTCTTAGGCATACCAAAAACTAGTGAGCCAATTAATTTTTTATTTAAATAAAACTTGGCGCTAAGCTGTGGATTTTTAAAGTTAACGAATATATCAGATATCCTTAAAGTTAATGCTCTATATTCTAACGGGCTTGGATTCTCTGGCACAAAGGCTAAGGTAACCTTGTCACTGTTTGTCCAGGATCCCCAATTTCGAGGAAGGTCTATTCCTTCAACGAATATCCAAGCTCTATTATTTTCAAGCTTCCCGTTCACAGTTGTGTAATAGAACTTAATATCTCTATATTCTTTTATATCTTTTGCATTCTTAAAGAAAGATTTTGCCGTTGTTTTACCTGTACTCTTTGGAACCAACGATAAAATACCCGAATTACCATCATAATCCGGAATCATAGTATGATAATTTGTTATTTGAGCATGATGCGAACTACCACCCATGTAATAAAAATAACGCTGTCTGTCTTGTATATCTTTATTGCTGAATAAATCTACGCCTTTAATGTTCTCTAGATTATTAACACCAATCTGTCCCATGATGGTTGGATACACATCTAGTAAATGTGTAGGAAGATTAGATATAACCATTTCACCAGTGGCGAATATAGGCTTAACCATTAACAATGCCCTAGCCTTGGATTCAAGCACTTTTAAGCTTTTACTCCCAATTACAGTGTCGAAAGGTGACATGTCCGCGTTATCCATGTTTGTTTGAAAGGAACTATCTTGGAAATCTAGCAGTTGACCCGCATAGGCAGACCCATGATCACCATGAATCACAATTAGTGAATCATTATAGCGATCTAGGCTTTTTAGTGTGTACACAAATTCTTCAATGAGCATCATTGCACACTCAAGCTGTCGGTAGTATCTTTGGGCTACCGGAAAATCAGGTCTTTTTTCTATCTTACAGCTTGGAGAACTAACATAGCTATCGTGTAGAATAGAATTAAGAGAGAATACGTACTGATTAGGACGCGAGTAATAATCAATATCTGACATCATGTCTTTAAATAATAGAATCCCAGATAGTGCCGCTGTCCCATCTTCCATGGTTAACGCAATGTCTGTGTCATGATTAGGATTGAGTATATAAAAAAAACGTTTACCAATTTCTTTTCCTAGGGATAAAGATTCATTTGTTAAGAAATTAGGAATTATTTTAGTCAGCCATATCCTGGTAAATTCTACTATAGATAGATGTTGAGCACCGTTATATCTTTTTAACAGTTCTGGAATCGCGATTATCTTATCAAAATAATTACTTCTATAAGGAGCGTTGCTATTATGGACTAATCTATAGCCTCGCTTTTTTAATTTTCTCAGTAGGCCCTGGTCATAACTCTTCAGCCATTTATCAAACCTACCTTCTAAATGTGTTGTACTGGTCATATAACTAGGTAAAGACAACATTGTACTATGATAATTAGCAATGTTCTTTTCAAATAGTGTAAAACCTTCAAGCTTCTTTTTAACTTCTGGATGATTATTTATATAACGTAAAAAATAGTCTGTTTGCATACCATCAATATGGAAGTGGTATATATTAGGCAACTCTCGAACTTGCAATTTATTCTTAGCCTCTTCTTTCTCTTGAAAGCCATCCTGAAGTACCAGGCTAAAGATAATCAGTCCTGCACTCACGAAATATATGGGTTTGATAATTATATATATCCACTGTTTATTTTTCTTAACCGAAAACCATACAAATCCTATAGCTATAAAAGTGATGATGGATTCAATTAATGTATAGAAGAATGGCTCATTGCTATGAATCCTACTTCCATCCAACAAGCCAAGCTGGACTGGGGACAATGTATCATTCAATAATGTAATTAAGCCTATAGAAAAGATAATATAGGCGAATATTTCTGCATACCTGTTAGAGAATTTATTAATCGCATAGTAAACAAGATATAGAGCAATAAAACTTATCGCACCAAATCCACAGAAATATATTAGAAGCCAATAATCATAGTTCCATTGATTATGGTTAAACAAATAGAGAGTGCCTGGTATAACTACAAAGATTACCAAGCTAAAGAAGGCTAATAAGTTTACTGCTTGTTTATATCTCATCGTCATACATTATTATTAATTAATTCTTCTAACGCTTGGACGCCAACACTGTCAGCAGACCCTAAATTATACACCGTATCATTAGAAAGCTGCATCAGCTTTTGATTATCATAACTCTTTAATAAAGCGTTAATACAAGTTGCTATATTAGGCAACTCATCTAAAGCAAGAATCCCGCCTATTTTTGAACGGATAGATACCTCAAGAGGTTCAATTTCTAGTTCATTATAATCATAATTATTCACTTTTTTTGGAAGATCGATAAATAATACAGGCTTATTGAGACCAAACGCATAGTCCAGCGCGGCGCCTGACCAATCACTAACCATCAAATCAGATTCACTTAGAGATACTTGGCTAGACATCTCAACCTCTAAATTAAATAAAGAATTTGCTTCATGCTTTTTTAATATTTGCTCTACTTTATGCCATGATAATTTGATAGTCTGAGGATGAGGGCGCAAAGTAACTTTGAACCCATCTGTTAACAATATGCTAACTAATTCCTCGCCAATCATATCAATAATAGTATTTTCCCCCCACGAAGGTGCAATCAATATATGCTTAATAGGTTTAAGAGATCTGGTAATTCTTAAATTTCTAGGGGTTTCTTTTATAATCTGATCTAAACGGCTATAACCATGCTGAACAAGATTCTTAGGCTTCAAATTCTGAATCTGTTCAATACGTCTCAGCTCCTTAACGTGATGTGCTCCAGCACAAAAAATAGTTTGAAAATAATCAAAGGCGCCTTTACGGTATGCCATATGAAGGCTAACTAACGAGTGCTGTAGATAAACATAGTGCACATTATAGCTAGATTGCTTCAGCTGAAAAGAGTTTAAGTCAGGCATTGTCATAACCATTATGTTTGTCTGAATATTAGAAAACAACCAATCCCTCATATATCCACTTCCTATACAAAAAGCTTTATATTTAGGATCTTTTAAGTTTAAACCAGGGTCATTCTCTTCAGAGCTTATATAGCAAATATGTATTTTAGAAGTTTTCAAAAATTCCTCTATAAGTCCTTTTAAATGTATCCAAGAATCTTTGCCTTCAGAATAAAAGACTATACTTTTCTCAGCTTTTGATAACTGAGTAAAGCTAATCAATTGACTTAGTTGTTTAAAAAAAGTTCTCACTTATCTAACCTACAATAAGAATCTAGCTCCTTACTTTTTGCTAATCCCTCATAAAGATTAAGATCTTTTAAAGAGTCTACCTCCAACCATCCTCCACTAATTAATATAGCCCTTATATCCCAGTCTGCATTGATTAACAATTGTATAAAATCTGTTAAAAACATATTATTAAGATCTTTAATATTAGATGATTTTTTTATCTTTAGATTATGATAAAAACTTATTAAAGCTTTCAACTTATCACGTCTTACTTTTATTAACCCAATATACTGACCTTGAATATCGTTATAGCTCTCTGTTTTTAAACCCAGCTCCTTTATTGTTCCATCATCATTTAATATTAGACTCTCTGCATCTGTTAAAGGATCTACAAATCTCATCTTCCAATATTTAAACCACTCCTTATCTACCATTACATTTACAGCTGCATCTGACGTAATTATTTTTTTTAAATTGTCTAACTCGTAAACAATATCACCATAAGATATTATTAAATCTCCTTCTCTTTCCAAAAACGGCAAAGCATTAAAAAGACTATAAACCATATTGCTAGTGGCATAATCAGGATTATGATAACAATTAAAACCCAACTCTTGTATTTGCTCTCCTTTGTAGCCGGTTGCTATCGCAATATCGGTAATACCAGCTTTTTGTAAGATTGAGACTTGTCTTTCAAGTAAAGTCTTATCACAAAGTTCTACTAAAGCTTTAGGTTTATCTTTAGTTAATGGCCTTAATCTTGAGCCTTCACCAGCGGCTAGAATTAGTGCCCTCATGATTGAACAAACTTTTTAATAAGATTTAAATCGTCCTGCACGTGTGGCTCCTCTCGTTCAGGGTGCCACATAATACCAAGAATTGGATACTTTTCATGATAAAAAGACTCGACTGTTCCGTCGTTCGCTATAGCTAATGGAACTAACGACCTTCCGAGACCTGGCTCCTGAATACACCATCTATGGTAACTATTAACTTCTCTAGATTCTTCTTCTAAATATTTACCTACAAAAGTAATCTCGTGTTTGACGCCTGTGTGATTCACAACCTGCGACATTGATCCATCAAAGAACAAGTTGATCATTTGCATCCCCCTACACACACCTATAATTGGGATATTTTTCTTTATTGCAATCTTGATTAATCTTTCTTCAAATTTATCTCGCTCAGTTGAAACATCTAAAGCTAATTTATCTACTTTGGCTATATTGTTTCCTCCACTTAAGATAATGGCTGAAGGGGTTATATTTTCTATAAACTCTGAGGGTGAAGCAAGATTAGATAAAGGAAGAGGCAAAAAACCAAGCCTATGAATCAGGCTGGTCCACCTTTGATCTAAGCAATCGCGTTTCTCAGAGTATTCATAAATATTTTCTACTCTTTGGCTTATAGCTAATATCTTCATAATTATAAATTGTACCTCAATTAATAATTATAATATTATGGTTACCACAATCTAATTTAATTTTATTACTTTTGGCTAATTTATTGAACAACTTGCTACCTATACCTATAGCGGCGGGTAATCCTAGTTCAGCTGCTCTAATCGCCATGTGAGAGTTAGCGCCACCATGTTCAGTTATCAATCCAACAATATTACGACTAAAAACCCAATCGTACCCAGGATCGGCCTGATGTGTCAAAATAATCTTGCCTTCTAAATTGTCGTGAACTCTTGTATTTAAATTCTTTAATTTACCAATAATCTTCTTATTGGTAATATAATTTATTTGAGCATCATAATGCTCAAAACAATAAAAATCTTCTTTACTTTTTATAAATGGCGGAATCTCAAACATATGATTCAGCTTGTCTTGAGTCATACGAGAACTAATAATTTGTTTAACTTCATTAAAATCTAAACCATCTAAACTAAGTTGTTCAAAATCCTTATATTCTAAATAAACAACCTCCTTACGACTTAACCCAATCTCTTTGCCAAATTCTACGAAACAGTCTAACGCCAGGCTTAAATTACGAGTAAATTCTAGCTTTGTTTCCTCTCGAGCTACAATTGCACTTTTCATATAATTAATTAGCTTATTGGGAGCAATACTTACACCAAGATCCTTCATAAATTCCACTATCGAGTTTTCCTGTTTTTTAGATAAATCAAAATTTGAGGACTTTATATTCATATTACTATTTTCTGCTTTTAAATAATACTGAGAGTCTTCCCAATAGGCAGGAGCCGTAGCGTCGTATGTACCTGGGCGCAGGTGGCCGTATTTTAGAATCATCTCATCCAAGGTAATTTTACGATCGAGTAAAGCAATTTGGTTCTTTCGCATACTAGTAGAAACACCCTCGATGGAAGATAATAGCAAGTCTACTTCGTCTTTAGTGAATATATCAATTTCTATAAAACTCTTAAGAAAACTTATGGCAACAAAGCTATGTCGTGCAGAATGTGCGAAGGCTAGCGTCCCATTCTTCTTACAATCAACAAGCAAAGAAAGTCCTTTGTTTAACAATCCCATTTTATTTTGTAAAATTTTGTCGCGATTTTTTGTCAAAGTTTCAATAGAAGTATTTTTCTCAAAATTTATTATGGCCCTTGAGGTTATTAGCTTTAATCCTTCTTCAAGTTTATTAATTTCTTTAGAATTTATACCCCAAGAAATCAATCTTTCCTCTGCATCCCTTCTAAAAGTTGGCGTCCATGAAGTCATCGCAATATCAAACTCAATTTTATCATGATACTGAGGTCTGGAAGATAGGTTGCCTAGATAGGCTGTAATTAACTTCTTTGCTAATGTGCTATCAATGTTGGCTGGGATAAAGGAATTGAAGCTAGCTCGTAAATCGACATAGGGCTGACCACAAAATGCAATGATTAATGGGCATTCCTTAATTTTACGATAACCAAACTCTGAACGTTGTTCAGCCCAAACATCATCAGTTATCAAAAACCTATAGAGGCTAAAAGCTAAAGGATTAGGATGAATTCCAATAATTTCCGCAGGATTCCAATCTGACATATTACTAAAAGATGTTGTGCTACCTAAGAGGACATCTGATTGATCTTGGAAAGAAACAAATAAAGCAGCTGCCTCATCTAGTTTGTCCTCAAATAAATTAGTTACATCGTCGTACTCTCTGTGGTCTACTGCAATTGGTCGAACCTGAAGAATATGAACTAGTCCTTTCTTGTCTATTGCAAACTCGATATCTAATTTATCAAAAGACAGCAAGTCTTTTAATTCGTCTATCGCCTTTCTGACTGGTTCAAGCTTTGGTTCCAACTTCTTTAATTCTGCAATTTCCCTTCTATGTAATACAATAGTTCTGTCATCTTGAGATGTGCCTGAGGTTATCGCTTCTATTGAACCTTCAGTATCTTGAAAATTAAAAGTATGATAAGGCGCACCTGTTTCTAACTGACATGTAAATACTACGCCAGAAATACTTATATCATCAAGAAATTCCTGAATTAAGACTTCGTCATTGCTATCATTTCTACTTCCACCATAAGACGATATAACTTCCTTAACGACTTTAATTATCGACTTAATTGAACCACTATCTACATTTGGGATACTTTTGTATTGGCCGGCAAGGGAGTTGCTCCATCCATCTTCATCTAACGCACTACTTCTTATGATTAATCTCTTCTCATGAAAAAATTCTTGAATCTCTGAAATAATTAAATCCTTCTTGTTGAACCACTCATTAACAGTAAAGCTAATCTGCTTTCCAATTTTACTCTTCCTAACCATAGGGGCTAATCTTGACAATGTCTGAGCTTTATTCCCCAATATAAACCTTGCTATATCTTGTGGCTCGTTCAATTCAGCCCAATTAGTTCCAACGTCAATATAATCAATATGTAATCCACTTTTCTCAAAATAAGAAAGAAGGTCCAAGAGGTTTACCCCTGGAATCTTACCCTTTATTGTCCTTACTATTTTGGCAACATGAGGTTGCATGCCAAAGAGACCAGTAAATTCAGAATTCTGACCTTTAAATTCTCCGTGATTAGGAATAATTATCTCTGCAATTCCTATATCAGCTTTCGAACGATTATCATAACGAGTTTCATAGTTAATATCTATCGCAACAGCAATATCTGCTTTGCTTTTTGATATTTTCTTTAAAATCTCCGGACGAAAAATCGTATCTGCATAAGTGAAAATAGCGGGAGAATCTTCCATAGGACATTGAAAAAAAGTATCTAGTAAAGAATTTGATTCCCAATTTTCAACTAAAATATAATTAACTTCTGGGTAATGTTTTATAATATCTTCTATATTGTAACCACCTAGAAAATTAATCTTCTTCCAATTAATCGACTTAAAACTATCAAGCTGCCAATCGAGCACTTTAGTTTTTTCAGTGATACTTTGAAGACTCGATGGTTGTTTCCCGGCTATTGGATAGGATGCACCAAGAATGAAGACATTAGGAGTATCCATTACAGGTTCTTATTGTTTTCAGTTGTCCTAACAGGTTTATTGTTTACATCTTTAATCCCAACTAACGATTTAAGCTTATACCAAAAAGTCTTCAGAAAGACTCCTATTAACACTGTGCCTCCAATAATAAGCGATATTATAGTACTTCCAGACGCTGGGTCTATATATGCAAAAGCGGTACGAGAGAAAAAGAACAGTATAAAGAAAGAGCAAAGAAAATTTCTCATAATTATAATGTAAATTATAACCAATTAATGATAGTTTACGATTACTATCGCTCCGGAGGAGGGATTTGAACCCCCGACAAAGTGATTAACAGTCACCTGCTCTGCCAGCTGAGCTACTCCGGAATGTTAAGCTATAAAACTAACAATTTAATGTAAATGCTTATAACAGTCAAGCATTATCACTTCTTATTGGCAAGATAAACCTATAAAAGTATAATGATTACTAAATATTAATGAGGAAAAATAATAATAAGCTAAAGAATAATAATAAGAATCTGCCAGTACCAGCAAATTCACTGGAGAAATATCTGACAGAAATAAGTAATTATAAAATCTTATCACGTGAAGAAGAAGCAAAATATGCTCAGGAATATAGGGACTCGGGTAACCTAGAATCCGCTAGGAAGCTAATAACTGCAAACCTTAAATTTGTAGTAAAAATTGCTATGGAATATAAAAACTATGGTCTCAATTTAATGGATGTTATACAAGAGGGAAACCTTGGCCTTATGCAAGCAGTTACTAAATTTGATCCGACAAAGAGATATAGATTAATTTCCTATGGAGTATGGTGGATAAGAGCATACATACAAAATTTTATAATGAAGAACTGGAGTCTTGTAAAGATAGGAACAACACAAGGACAAAGAAAACTATTCTACAAAATAAGGTCGGCTAAAAGTTTATACAACTCTGGAGATCTTTCCTTAGAGGAATACTATTCAAAATTATCTAGAGATCTTAAGGTCTCAATTAAAGAAATAAAAGAAATGGATCAAAGGATGGGTGGAAAAGACTACTCTCTAGACGACGAAATTAAGGCAAATGAAAAACAAACAAAGATTGACTTTTTGCCTTCTGGTTCACAAAGTCAGGAAGATATAATAATAGAGGATCAGCAAAAGAAAGAATTAGAGTCCAGCTTGAAGGAAGCTATAGAAACTCTTAATGAAAGAGAAGCTTACATAATAAAGAATAGATTATTATCTGACAAACAAGTTACTTTAGAAAAATTGGGAGAAAAATTTAAGATTTCTAGGGAGCGAGTGAGGCAAATTGAGAAATCTGCAATAAAAAAAATAAAAAAAATTCTTGTTAAAAATGGTATTACAGCTGATTTTTAATAAGCACTACAATCTCATCAAGACTATTAATGGTGTCACAACCAAATTGTGCTAGGTTGCTCTTGCCACCACCTTTTCCATTAATATTAGTAGCAATTTCATTTAGAAAAACCTTACAATCGAAATTCTTTATACCTTTACTAGCAGCACAAATTATTATCGAACTTTCTCTATTGTTTGAAGCTAAGAGGGCAATAACATTTTTATTTTTCTTTAAGTCGTCCCAAAGGTTCTTCAATTGAGATGAAGTCATATCTTTACCTAAATAAGAAACTATCTTGATATCATCAAAGGATTCACAATCTGACAAGACTTGGTCCGCTAGGCTCTTGGTTGCTTTTTTCTCAAACGAGGAAACCTTTAATCTTAGAGCGTCGTTCTCTTTCTGTATTCTTTCTATGCTATTAGGTACTTTCTCAATTGACGAATTAAGCAAAGAAGAAGAGGTTGTTAAAAAATCCTTGATATTACTTATATACTTAAAACCTGATTCTCCAACATGTGCCTCAATTCTCCTAATACCAGACGATATAGATGATTCAGATGAAATATATAGGGAACCTATTTGACCAGAACTATTTATATGTGTCCCACCACAAAGCTCCATACTAAAATCTCCTATTCTAACCACTCTAACAAAGTCACCATACTTATCTTCAAAAAAAGCGGTTGCCCCATTTTTAATAGCTTTTTTGTACTCAACATTTTCTTGAATCACAATTTCATTATTCATTCTGATTCTTTCATTTGATAAATTCTCGATTTCTTTGAGGGTGTCATTATCAATATTTGAAAAATGACTAAAATCAAATCTTAATCTATCGCTCTTTACCAATGAGCCTGCTTGCCTAATATGGGTACCAAGTATTTCTCTTAGAGAAGAATGAAGTATATGAGTGGCAGAATGATGCTCAGATATTCGGTCTCTGAAGATTTTATCAACTCTACCATTAGCTTTATCACCATTCCTAACTTCACCTCTCTTTACTATCCCACTATGAATAAAGAACCCTTCTTTTGTTTTCTGTGTATCAAATACATCAATTATGGATGAGGATGTTTCAATAACTCCTTTATCACCTATTTGACCACCAGATTCTGCATAGAACGGTGAAGACTTTAATACGACCCCTACTCTTTCTTTTTCAAAGGCAGAGCTAACAATTTCGTCATCTTTAATTATTGCTAAAATTTTAGACTCTAAATCAAGACTATTATATCCAACAAATTTTGTTATATTATCCAGATTGATAATCTTTGTTAAATCAATTGCCTCTCCCACTAAATTCTTAAATTTCGAAGCTTTCTTTGACGAATTCTTTTGATTAAGCATCTCTTCTTCGTATGCTTTCATATCCAATACATAGTCTGTTTCACTTACGATGTCTTCAATTAAATCTACTGGAAAACCATAGGTGTCATAAAGCTTAAATACATCCTTCCCTGAGAGAACCTTTGTTCTTGAAGACATACTCATAGCTTCCTTAAGCTGGTCAAATCCCCTATCTATGGTTGATAAGAACTTCTTTTCTTCGTTTATGACGATTGAAATAATGTTATCCTTTTGACTTCCCAACTCCGGATAAAAACTCTTCATCTCCTCAACAACTAAACCGACAAGGTTATGTAAGAAAGGATCTGAAATTCCCAACTTCTTATTGTGACGTACGGCTCTTCTTAGTATTCTTCTAGCTACATATCCTCTACCTTCGCTAGAAGGAATGACACCATCTGAGATTAAGAAAGTCACAGCTCTTGCATGATCGGATAAAACTCGAATTGATATATCTGTTTCGTTGTCTTTCCCATACTCTGTCCCCAAGAAAGTAGCAACATAATTAGTCAAATATTCAAATAGGTCGGTATCATAATTACTTTTAACATCTTGCAGAACTGATGCTAGTCTTTCTAAGCCCATGCCAGTATCGATGCTTGGCCTTGGTAAAGGTGTAAGCTGTCCATCCTCACCTCTATTAAATTGCATAAAAACTAGATTCCATATTTCAAGAAATCTTCCACACTCACATTCAACAGAACAATTCTCCGGGTTTAGGCAATTCGAATTTGCCTCTCCTATGTCATACATAATCTCAGAACAGGGTCCACATGGTCCTGTGTCGCCCATAGACCAGAAATTATCCTTATCACCTAATTTATATATTCTATCTTTGTTGATCTTTATTGAGTTAAGCCAAATCTCTCTAGCCTCATTGTCTCCATTGTGGACAGTTATATACAGCCTGTTCTTATCTATCTTTAGTTCTTTAGTTAGAAACTCCCAAGCAAAAGATATTGCGTCTTCTTTAAAATAGTCTCCAAATGAAAAATTTCCCAGCATTTCAAAAAAAGTATGGTGCCTACTAGTTCTTCCCACATTCTCTAAATCATTATGCTTTCCGCCTGCCCTTAGGGATTTTTGACAAGATGCAGCCCGAGCATGTTTAAACTTCTCTAAACCCAAGAAAACATTTTTAAATTGAACCATGCCAGCATTAGTAAATAATAAAGTTGGATCATTCTTAGGAATTAGACCAGAACTTGCAACTAAGCCATGACTTTTATCATTAAAAAAATCCAAAAACTTCTTTCTTATATCAGATGATTTCATTTTAGAATATTATAATCGGATATTAAGGAGATTAAACAATAAGTAATTTTAAAAACCTTAGTTTAGAGGTGCTACGCTGACAAATACTTTAGATTTACCTTTCTTTTTAAAAGTTACTAGCCCATTTTTTAAAGCAAAAAGTGTATGATCTCTTCCAATCCCAACATTTTCTCCAGGATAAAACTTTGTTCCTCTTTGTCTTACTATAATTCCACCCGTATTAACTGATTGACCACCAAAAAGTTTTACTCCGAGTCTTCTACCGGCACTATCTCTTCCGTTCTTGGAACTACCTGCTGCTTTTGTTTTTGACATAATTAACCTCTATTTGCTTATAGATAAAATTTCGACAGTCTGATAAGGCTGCCTATGACCATTTAGGGTCTTAGAATTCTTTCTCCTTCTAAACTTAAATACTTTGAGCTTTTTTCCTTTGTCGTCCGATACCACTTTCGCTTTAATTTTAAACGACTTTAATTGGGCCGCATCCACTAATACATCTTTTTCGTCAGATATATAAAGTATTTCATTAAATCCTATCTCAGCACCAACTTCATGGGCTGTCTTTTCTATCTGAATTTTATCACCTTCTTTGATGAGATACTGTTTACCACCAGTCTTAATTACGGCTTCCATTACGTCCTCCAAAAAGTATATATTTTTACTGTTTATTGGCCATTGTCAATACTTCTAAATTATTCTTCCAGTTCAACGTTCCAATATGATGTCTCAATAGAACTTAAAAAAGGTTTCCATTCATCAAATTTAATTGTCTGCATATAGAGATTTGATAATAACTCCCATGAAGGTTTGCTTGGTTTAACAGCCAAGCTCATATTAGTGGAACTTAGAATATTACTACCTTTATTCCTATTGCACGCGATACAACAACAGACAACATTTTCCCATATTGTTTTTCCACCCAATGATTTAGGATGGACATGGTCAATAGTTAGCTCATTCCTTGGGAACGGCTTTCTACAATACTGGCACTCTGACCTATCTCTCCTAAATATGTTATAGCGATTAAATTTAACCTCTTTATTTGGAACCTTGTCATATCTTAAGACTATAATAACTCTAGGTATCCTTATTACTTTCGAAACTGTCCTAATTGATTCCGACTTCTTTAAAATAGATATTTCACTCCATGTATCAAAATCAAATGTCTCATAGTTCATATCCACAGCTTTTGCCGCTCCTATGTAGAGCATTAAAAAAGCCCTTTTAACGCTTGTTGTGTCAACAGGAAAAAAAAAATTATTCAATACAAGAACTGGTGAATTAAGCATTAATATAATTTACCTGAAAATAAATAAATAAATTTACCTAATGTTAAGAAGTTCATATAATAGACATATGCAATCTTTGTTTCTAATATTCCTATCAATAGGATTATTCACTGCTCCTTTCCTAAATTTTAACTTATTCTTTCTTTCATGGTTCTTCTTTGTGCCAATATTATATTTAATCGAAAACAATAAAATCAGTCCTTCGAAGTTGGGCTTAACTTTTGGGACAATTTCACTTCTAATTGCAACATATTGGATGACAGCAACTCTACTAAGGCTAACAGGAGCTGGTTGGGGTATCTCAATTATAAGTCACTTATTATATTGCTTATACGAATCCTCATTTTATATAATAGTATTCTTATTCACTAGCTTGTCTATTAGGAAAGCAAGCAATATTTGGCTAAAATACCTGTGCGTAATATTTTTATATATTATATTTGAAGAAAACTTTCCTAGAATCTTTCCTTATAAGATAGGTAATACTCAAATACTCTTCTCTGAAATGTCTCAATTAATTTCGATTCTTGGGATTAATATAGTCTCAGCTTTGGTTTTAACAATAAATATTGCGAGTTATGAGTTGGCAATAAAAAACAACAATAAAGCAGCTTATATAATAATAACAATTTTTTTATTTGTATTAATGATGGGTTCATCAATAGAAAAAAATACAAACAAATATCATGCGCGGGGGGCTAATATTAGAGTTGCAATTTTACAACCTGTAAGTTCATTAAAGAAGCTAATTCATCTTCAAGATACAATTAATGAAAGTTCAAAGATCCAGGATCTAACAATATGGCCCGAAAGCTCTCTGGACAAAGTTATAGTAAAGAACAAAGAAGATTATATAAACTTTCAGAAGAAGTTTGCAAGAAAATTTAAAATTAACAGTGAAGCACTTCTCCTTGGTTCGATTACTCAAAACAAACAAGGGTATTATAACTCTGCTCTTTTGATCAATAAGGAATCGGAAATCACTGACATTTATTCAAAGAATAAATTAATGATCTTTGGCGAATATTACCCATTAAGAAATTTAGTTGCCAAGATAATTCCTATTTATGATTCATTTATTTCCCTCGATAAAGGTAAGATTAGGCCTTTAATCCTTAAGAAAAAAACTAATATAGGTGTAATTATATGTTATGAAGATCTCTTTGAAGAGAATTCGATGAAACTGACACAAATGGGCTCTGAAATCTTGATAAACTTAACCAATGATAAATGGTACGGGGACAGTTTAGCTCCATATCAACACTTAATGCTGGCTATTCCAAGGTCAATTGAAAATAAGAGATTTTTAATAAGATCTACATATAATGGCTTAAGTGCGATTATCTCACCTACAGGAAAGATATTGAATAAAGTCGAAACAAACGTAAGTGGTTACTTGCTGGACGAAGTCGTCTTAAGGAAAGACAAAAGCTTTTATACAATGAATTATGCGAATATTAAAATGATTTACTATTTAATATTTGTTTCGCTAGTCCTACTATTTATTAAGGAACTGAGAAACAAGTAGCATAAGTCTCTTGTTTTCTTTTGGTAAGCCAATAGTAATCCTTAAACAATCATGTAGCTTCTTATTGTTAGGGAAATTCTTTACAATCAAATCATTAGATCTCAAAAAATTAAAAAGTGCATTGGACCTCTTTAATCTGATGAGAATAAAATTAGAGTCTGAACTATAAACCTTAACATTTGAAATTTCTTTTAAAAAAGCTTCGACTTTACTTCTTTCAGCTTTAATAATATCAATATGTTTTCCTATGATAAATGGATTTTTAAAGAACTTATTCGCTACTGACTGTGAAAAAGATGAAATATTATATGGAAGTCTTAATTTGTTAATGCTATCAATAAGCCTCTTTTCTCCCAACAAGAAACCTAGCCTTAGAGAGGCAAAGCCTACTTTCGACATAGTTTTCATAATCAACATATTCTTATACTTTTTTAAAGATTTAATAAAAGAAAAATCAGAGTAATCTGAATACGCTTCATCAAGAACAACGATTCCCTTAGAAAAACTAACAATTTTAATTATGTCCTCTTTCTTAAAAGCATTTCCTGTAGGATTATTAGGGCTAGCTATAAAGACAATATCAGGATCATGTGACTTTATTTTTTTTAAGACTTTCTCAACATCTAACTTAAATCCTGAGGTTAGAGGAACACTTATTCCTTTTAATCCTAAGCCTTTGGTTAAAATTTCATACATAGAGAAACTTGGATCTAGATAAAGAACATTGGATGACTTTCCCGTTAAGGTTAAAAGAATATAAAGAATTAGTTCATCAGAACCATTCCCAAGCAAAACCTGACCTTTCTTAAGACCATAGAATTTTAAAATACTATCTTTGAGCTCCTCTTGCGTGGAATCAGGATACCTATTTATATCTTCTATCTTCATACTTTTTAGGAATTTCTTTTCTAACGCACTAGCATTAAATATATCTTGGTACTTAAAAGGCGATTCGTTAGCATTTAATCTATAATTAAAACTTGTTTTATCAGCAGAATACGAGTTGAAGCTCTGTAGAGACTTTTTAAGTCTAATTCTATTTGTCATTTTCTTTATCCTTCCGAAGCCGCAACGCGATAGAATTAGCATGGCCATCAAGACCTTCTTTCTTTGCTAGTAAAATTACGTCTCTCCCTAAGCGCCTTGCTCCAAGCTTAGAAATTTTTGTGTAACTAGAGTATTTAATGAAGTCTAATGCACTTAAGGGTGATGAAAAGGTTGCGCTTCCTCCGGTAGGTAGGACATGGCTTGGACCTGCTATGTAATCTCCGAATGCTTCTCCTGAATTTGCGCCAACAAAAATAGAGCCTGCATTGATAATTTTATTTTCTACTTGAGAAGATTTCTTTACAAAAATTTCAAGATGTTCAGGTGCAAAAATATTAGAAAAATTGATACAATCATCTAGGTTGTTCACAACAAAAATTGTACCATTTCGTTTAATTGAGGCATTTATTATATCTTTTCTTTTCAATAACAATGATTGCTTCTTAATTTGAGCCGAGATTAGTTTAGCTAATCTTATAGAAGTTGTTACACAGATAGCTGATGCCTGAACATCATGTTCTGCCTGAGCAATTAAATCCGCAGCAACATATTCAGGATTGGCACTTATGTCTGCAATAATTAAAACCTCACTAGGTCCTGCTATCATATCAATATCAACTTTACCAAAAACCTGCTTTTTTGCAGTTGCGACAAATATATTTCCAGGTCCTACAATCTTATCAACTGATTTCACGCTATTTGTACCATAAGCCAGAGCGGCTATCGCCTGTGCTCCCCCTACTTGTAAAACCTCTTTGATTCCAAGAAGGTCAGCTGTAAAAAGAATAGCAGGGTTAACCCCTTCGATTCCCGGGGGGGTTGAAACAACCAATTCTTTTGATCCTGCCACTTTTGCAAGCGTCGCTGTCATTATTAAACTAGATGGATAAGATGCAGTTCCCCCTGGTACATATATTCCAATCCTATTAATCGGATTAACATTCCATCCAAGTATATTTCCAAACTCATCTTTATATCTAAGCGACTTAGGCAATTTCTTTTTTTGGTAATCCTTAACTCTTTTAATAGATTTTTTAATAGCCGATTTAACATCAGAAGACAGATGCTTATATGAATTCGCAATTTGAGTTTGATTAATTCTTATATTCTTCTTAGTCAGTTCAAAGTCATCAAACTTTCTGGTTAGTTCAAAAAGAGATTTATCACCTCTGAGGCGAACCTCACTTAATATATCGTTGACTTTCTTTTCTATAATATTTAAATTGTTTTCCTGTCTTTTTCGAATCTTATAAATTTGAATTTTAATATCTGATGACTTTAGTTTAATAATTTTCATACTACAAACTATACAATAAATTTTTTAAATTATGATACAAATACTAATTATAAAAAAATTATGTCCACTGAGATAAAGATATTAATTAAGAGCATGTAAAGAATTGAGAACAAAAAAACGCTTTTATAATGTTTCTTTTCTTTAAATGAAAGGAATACTAAATATAAAAAAGATAGCCCCAAGATAATTGCCATAATTCCATAAAAATTGGAACAGATTCCGACAATCCAAAAATATAATGATATCGGCAATAAAGCTAGACTGTATATCATTATCAAGTAATTAGTAAACTCTTGACCATACACTATCGGCATGGTTGGGAAGCCTCCTTTTTTATAGTCATCCCTAAGATGCTGAGCTAAAGCCCAAAAGTGCGGTGGCTGCCAAACCATCATAAATAGGAACAAAACTATTATGTCCATGTACCCCATTGATACTTCTGGTTGAATTGAGGAATATCCGATAATAACTGGTAAAGCGCCGGGAATCCCTCCTAGAACTGTACCAAAAGGCGAAGACTTCTTTAAAAAAAGTGTGTAGTAAACAGTATATGAAAGTATCGCCAAAAGTATTAAGGCACAGTTTAAAAGATTTATATATATTGCTGAAAGTGCCAATGAAATAGTTATCAAAAAAGCAGCTATCATAGATAGATTCTTAATTCCAACCAACTTTAATGCTTTTACCCGATCTTCAAGTCTTTCCATTAGCTCATCATTTTTACGTTCAATTAGATTGTTAACCATAGCGGAACCCGCGGCTGACAAGATTAAGCATAGGAGCGACAATAAAGTAATCTGAAAAGAAGGTATTCCAGAATGAGCTAAAACAATTCCCGTAAATCCCGTTAGCCCTACACTCAAAATTATACTTGGCTTTGATAGTGATATTACTGCCTTTAAGTATTTCATGAATTAGCTTCTTTGTTTATAAACAATAGATTAAGAATAACTCCAACAATTAATAGAGCAATTAAAAGATGGACTGCTGTCATTGAAAAAGCTAGTTTTGAAACTACGACGAATACTCCCACGACAACTTGAGCAAGGACTAGCAAAGCAAGTCGTTTAAGATTTAATAAAATATCTGGATTCACCCTTAAATAATAAGCTTTAAAAAATAGCCAGAAAGAAATTATCAATATAGCTATACCACTAATTCTATGAAACAAATGGACAAAAACTGTCTTACTTAAGTAGGGTGGGAACCAATAACCTAAGCATCTTGGAAAATCAGGACAAGCTAATCCTGCATTCGAGTGCCTTACATAGGCACCAAGGACTAATTGCAAATAAACGAATAAGAAGAGAAGTAAATATGGAAGTTTTTTTTTGTCAAAAACATTAGCTAATTTTAATTTATCACTATCAGTATATATGCACATGGTATAAATTAGAATAAAAATTACTATTGCATTTCCAAAATGGAAAGTGGTGATATTTGTTTCAAGCTGAAGTATAACTACTAGTCCTCCGGCAATAATCTGAACAGCAAGCAAAATAGAACAAAGAATGGGTATTAATTTATATCCCCCCTTGTAAAACTTCAATCTTTTTTTGACTAAGAAAGCAAAAGAAATAGTTACAAATAGCCCCAGAAGTCTATGTCCATGTTCCATCAAAATTGGGAAATTAATTTCTGGAAAGAAAGTACCAAAACATAAGGGCCAATCAGGGCAGGCCAAACCAGCACCTAAACCACTTACCATATTTCCCCAAACAAGAAGAAGAACAAGGGAATATAAAGTTAATTTCTCAATTCTGCCCATAATATCAATTAATTACGCGTGAGAACATATCGGTCAAAGTAAAAGAAATTAAAAGGAACAATAAGAAAATTGGGTAGCTTGCATAAATCCAAGTCAGTCCATCTTCATGTTTCAAATGCATAAAGTGATATGCAACTACTCCTGCTTTTATTGACGCGATAAAGATTGCAATTAGAACGTTTAAAGCTCCAAAATCAATTTGCGCAGCTCCAACAGTTACTACTGTTAGAAATATTAAAAAAAGCCAAATATTTATTAGTGACTTATAGGAAGCATGATTATCCATAAAAACTCCTTAACCTACCAGGTACAATAAAGGAAAAAGGTAAATCCATATTAAATCCACCAAATGCCAATATAACCCTCCAATTTCTATTGCTGTATAGTTATCTTTAGAGTACTTACCTTTATATACTTTACGTAAGAGAACCCCGAGCACTGCCATGCCTATAAAAACATGTAGCATATGAACGCCAGTGGCTGCAAAATAAATTGAATAAAAAATATCGGTTCCGGGGAAAATTCCTTTTCCGAACTTGTATGTATATTCAAAGTATTTATTAACAGCAAAAATTGCGGCACATATGATTGTCACCCAAAGCATTATTTTTACTAATTTAATCCTATTTTCTTGTATAGCTTTAACCGCAATAGCAACAGTCAAGCTGCTAAAAATCAAAATAACAGTGTTAACTGAACCTAAAACAACATCCAAACTCTTAGATCCCTGCATAAACATTTCGGGATATTTAGCCCGATAAATCGCGTACGCCGCAAAAAGCCCACCAAAAAGCAAGAGTTCAGTTGCAAGGAAAAGCCACATTCCTAGCTTGGCACCTTCATGTTCTGTTACAGCATCAAAATGATGGTGCCCATCATCCTCTTCTATTGACGGGACCATCTCAGATGGATAAGCAATTGACTTAATTAACTTGCTGGTTATTCCAAAAATTCCCATGCTAGGCCCCCTCCTCTATCTTTGTGCCATAATTATATACAGGCTCAGTAACAGTAGGAATATCATCAAAATTAAAAGTCCCAGGAGGTGAATCCATGCTCCATTCTAAAGACAAAGAGTTATAAGGATTGGCTGGTGCTTTTCCAGGCAAGGGCCTCATTAAATTCCAAAGCATCAAAATAAACCCTATTCCAATTATCCATGTACCATAAGTTGAAACTACATGTAGTGACTGGAATTCTGGAGCGTAATTAAAATACCTTCTTGGCATACCAAGTGTTCCCATAATAAATTGTGGAAAAAATGCAACATTAAAACCGATAAAGATAAGAACAAAAGCTATCTTGGCTTTAAATTCATCGAACATACGTCCCCACATTTTGGGATACCAAAAATGAAGAGCCGCAAAGAAACCAAACACTGTCCCTCCAATCATAACGTAGTGCATATGCGCGACAACAAAATAAGTATCATGCAAATGTACGTCTGCAGCAAGTGCACCTAAGAAGAGGCCGGTAAGCCCTCCGATTGTAAAAAGAAAAATAAAAGCTAATGAATATAACATTGCCGTACTCAACTCAATTGACCCCTTATAAAGAGTCCACAGCCAATTAAAAACTTTAATAGCGGTGGGAACTGCGACAGCGTAAGTTATAACTGAGAAAATTATATTTACTAATTTAGATTGACCACTAACAAACATATGGTGGCCCCAAACAAGGAAGCTAATTAGGGCGATTGCTAAACTTGCATATGCAATTGCCTTATAGCCAAAAATCGGCTTTCTTGCAAATACTGGCATAATTTCGGAGACAATTCCCATAGCAGGCAAAATCATAATGTAAACCGCAGGATGAGAATAGAACCAAAAGAAATGTTGGAACATGACTGGGTCGCCGCCTTTAGCAGGGTCAAAGAAGCCTAAACCAAAATATCTTTCTCCAATTAACAACAATAATGTGATACCAACAACTGGTGTTGCTAAAACTTGGAGTAATGATGTTGCATAAGCAGCCCAACAAAAGAGAGGAAGCCTATCCCAAGTCATACCTGGTGCTCTTAATTTATGCATAGTAACTATAAAATTTATTCCTGTTAAAATTGAAGAAAATCCTAAGACAAAGACTCCAAAAGTAATTAAAATTACATTTGCACCCGTCTCTATTGAGTAAGGAGTATAAAAAGTCCAACCTGTATCAGCTGGAGCAGCCAATGCTAACATAAAGATTAGGGCGCCTGCTAAATAGAGCCAAAAACTATATAAATTCAATTTTGGAAAAATAACATCTTTTGCTCCAATCATTAATGGAATTAAGAAGTTTCCAAAGCTAGCCGCAACTCCTGGGACAATAAATAAAAAAACCATCATTGACCCATGAAGAGTAAATAAAACATTATAAGTATCAGCGTTGACAATTGTTGGCCCTGGCGTTAAATGCTCTGCTCTAAGCAAGAAAGATGCAATGGCAGCTACAATGAAAAAAACACCTATTGCCCACAAATACATTACGCCTATTCTTTTATGGTCAACAGTGAAAAACCATGAGCGGAATCCTTCACCGTTGTCTAAATAATTTTTTTCCTGCTCTTCTGACATATAACGTTCTCCTTTTTAAACCATAGCTTTTTTAATTATACAATAAATTATTTTAATGTCTTTATATATTCAATGATAGCTGTTATCTCATCATCATCTAATAAGCCTTTATAGGAAGGCATAACTGGTCCATAACCCTCGACCATTTTCTCTCCCGGATACAATATAGATTCCTTGATATAATTTTCATCTGCTATAGCTGAAGCTCCATCCGTAAAAACCCTATTCTTTGCAAACAGTCCTTTCCATGAGGGTCCGACCCCGTTAGCTCCATCTATACTATGACAAGCTAGACAACCTTTGTTTGAATATAATTGCTTGCCCAATTCGGCAGGTGGGATGCTAGCTGCGGAAGCCTTTTTGACTTTATCGGCAGATCCATCTTGCCAAGATGCAAATTTTGCTTTGGATAACACATGAACTTTTCCTAACATATCTGAATGTGCTGTACCGCAATATTCCGTACAGTAAAGATCATAGACTCCTTCTTTTGTGGCAGTAAAGTTTATATAAGTATACCTATTTCCCATTACATCTTGCTTTACTCTAAATGCAGGAACAAAGAAACTGTGAAGAACATCATCAGACTGCATAACAAGCCTAATCGGCTGATCAACGGGCACATAAAGCTCGTTTAATGTTTTTTTACCATTTGAATAATCAAAGCTCCAAAGCCACTGTTTAGCAGTAACATTTACCTCAACAGCATTTTTTGGTGTAACTGTATATTGATCATAGTAAACATATCCGTATATAAATATCACAATACATAGAATCGTAGGTATTACGGTCCACAAAGTTTCCAAGAAACTATCATGGGTAATTGCCGGAGTCTGATCATTCTCCGTTTTCCTTCTATATTTAATTACAAAATAGATTAAGAGAAATGCAATTAGCACACAAGATATAACAGATATTATTGTTACTAACCATAATATAAGATCAACACCGGGTGCAAATGTCGAAGCTGATTCTGGTAACCATTTCATTTAGTTTCTCCTTCATTGTTTTTTTTAAACCACATAAAAAACATAAATATAGTCATGAATATTAAAGTTATCACGCCGCCAAGCTTTATAACGTTCAAAGCTTGTAGAGCAAACTTCTTTCCTACCGGGTCAAAACCATAACAATAGAGGAGAACTTTATCTGACAACGAAGACTTACCTATTACTCCATCGGATGCTTCAAGCAATGCTAACTTGAAATCTTTAGAATCAAAAAGCACCCCAGATAAGTATCTGGAAATCTTTCCCTCTTTTGTCAAAAATATTATACCAGCAGGATGAGCAAAATCATCCCCATCGGGCGTAAATTTAAATCCTACCGAACTTGTAATGGCTTCTATATTGGCACTATCGGCAGAATAAAAGCTCCATTGCTCATTTGAACCAATGTTTTTGTTGTATTTTTGTTGTTTAAGGTTTGAAGTTTCATGGTTGTCCTTCTTATCAAAACTTAATGTTACTAAATTATAATCAAGCCCAGGTCTAATCTTCTCTGTGGAATTAACCGCCTCTAGTACACCATTTAGTAAGAACGTACACATTTTAGGACAAGAATAATAAGCCAATACTAAGACTGTGGGTTTATCTTTGTCTAAAAAATCTTCAAACTTTTTTGTAATATTTTTGTTATCAGTGATATTAGCCTTAGAGTTAATGTTCTCTCCTAACTTTTCTATCCATCCAACATCGTTTTTTATAATAGACTCGTCTGATACAGCTAGGGCTGACATACAAGAAGTTAAAAATAATATAAATATAAGTAAATTTTTCATATATAATGCAAACGGGAATAAATATTATAAATTTATCTTAATCTCTGTCAATCATCGCTATAGCGTGTAGAATATTTCTGTTGGGTCTTTCAGATTGACAAAACATTTTTTATTAAATAGGATAAGGCTTTTATTGCATCCTAGGGCCCATAGCTCAGTTGGTTAGAGCTCCCGGCTCATAACCGGGCGGTCACTGGTTCGAATCCAGTTGGGCCCAGGAAAGAGATTGAAATGATAGAGAAAATTAAACCATTATTAGTAATTCAAAATTTAGATATCGAAATACTGAAGATTCAAAATAATTTTAGAGAACTTCCTAATAAGATTTTTTCTCTTAATAATAGAATTAATTCTGAGGAAACTAAAATTAAAAATTTATCACAAAAAATTTCTGAGCTAGAGTCAATATCGACGAATCTCCAAGATGATATCGCAGATATCGAAGATAAAGTTAGAGCTAATGCTGAGAAAGTTATGAGAGTTAAAACTAAAGAAGAACTTGAGGCTCTTGAAAAAGAAACTGGTGACTTAAAGAGAAGAAAAATCGAAATTGAAGATAACCAAATTAAAGCTATGGAAGAAATAGAATCTTGTAAAAAAGATTCTGAGGTCAGGAATGCAAACTTTCAAGAAGAAATACTGCCTATGAAAGATGAAATCTCTGAACTAGAAAAAGAGCTAAATGATTCGAAAGAAGAAGTTGGGCTTTTAGATGATGAAAGAGCAAAGCTAATAAAAGAAGTAGATAAAGATTTCCTAAAGATTTACGAAAGACTTAGTTCAAACAATAATCCCCCAATAATAGCCGAAACTCGTGGAGAAGTTTGTGGTCATTGCAATATGAAAATTCCCCCACAAGTTTACATTAAAGTTTTACAAAGTAAGGAAATTGTTCTTACTCCTTGCTGTAAAAAAATTCTCATTCCGAAGATTACTTAGTTCAAATGAAACATAATCTAAAAGTTTTTATAGATGGAGCCTGTCAACCAAATCCCGGTTCTGGCGGTGTGGGCATTTATATGACTTACAATGATATAGAAGAAAAAATTTCCTCACCTTTAGAAGGAATCGTAACTAATAATATCGCAGAATATGAGGCTTTAATCTTTAGTCTAGAAACTATAATTAAAAAAAATGAGTCGTTTGAAAGAATAGATATTTTTTCAGATTCTCAACTTATTTGCATGCAATTTAATAAGAAATGGAAATGTAAAGAACAAAACCTTTCAATACTCCTGATAAAAGCTCAGGCACTGAGAAGTAAAATTAAATGCGGCTTTTCCCTAAGTTATATACCAAGGGAGCAAAATACGGTCGCAGATAAACTTGCAAAAGAGGCAATCTCGTAAATAATTATCCTAAGTGGGTTGAGTGATCGCTTGTATCTTGGCTTTGCACAGATACAAGAGGAAAGTCCGAACTCCTAAAGGAATTGGTGCTGGGTAACCCCCAGGTGTCGAAAGGCAATGGAAAGTGCCACAGAAAATAACCGCCATTAATAAACACGTGATATTGATGGTAAGGGTGAAAAGGTGGTGTAAGAGACCACCGCAGTTTCTGGTAACAGGGACTGGCAAGGCAAACCCCGCCAGGAGAAAGACCATGTATAGAAGCTGGTATCCTTTCCAAATGCTTCGGGGTGGGTCGCTTGAGGTAATAAGTAATTATTATCCTAGATAGATGATCACATAAAACAGAATTCGGCTTACTAACCCACTTACTTTATTTTGACTTTATAAAAATTCCTTTTACCTAGCTTAATCTTCCAGTAGCTTTCAAGGGAAGGTAAAGTGTCTAAGGAAGTGAACCTCTCCCCATTTACTTCAACTGCCTTATCTTTAATAAGCCTTTTTAATTCTGACCTTGAAAAAGATTGACCCGTGATTTCTGAGAGTACGTCTAAGAACTTTTTTTGTTTTATTTCAATTATAATTACATCTAAATCATCAGGAAAATCTTTCTTACTAAACTTACTTTCAAAATTACTCCTAGCCAACTCTGACAACTCTATACTATGGTATTCTTCAACAATTTTCATAGCCAGAGCCTTCTTCTTTTCTAGTGGGTTATCAATGCCCCCAAAGAAAAGGCTGTCATTTGCGAAGAGAAGTTCTATATATCTTGTCATCAATTCATCAGAAATTGACATAGTCTTACCAAAAATTTCATCACAAGAATCATTAAGTCCGATATAATTATTCAAGCTTTTTGACATCTTCATTGTACCATCTAGCCCCTCAAGTATAGGAAGAAAGACGCCCACCTGTTGAGAGACATTAAAAGCTTTTTGGATTTGTCTACCTAGTAAAATATTAAACCTCTGGTCTGTTCCACCTAGTTCTACATCGGAGGAAAGAACAACTGAATCGTAGGCTTGAAGTATTGGATAAAGAAACTCTGTAACAGTTATAGCCTCCCCTGCTTTGTACCTTTTTTTAAAATCATCTCTCTCGAGTAACCTTGCAACGTTCTCTAAAGAAGATAGGCCGATAAGGTCTTTTAAATCAAAGCTATTAAACCATTTAGAATTATAAAAAATTTGAACTCTTTCTTTATTTAAAACCTTAAACATCTGATCCTTATAGGTTGCAGCATTAACCTCAATCTCATCTGCGCTAAGTGGCTTTCTAGTCTTGTCTCTTCCAGTTGGATCACCAATCATAGCTGTGAAGTCACCAATTAAGAAATTAATCTCATGGCCCAGGTCTTGAAAAACCTTCAATTTTTTTAACAAAAGAGAGTGGCCCAAGTGTAAATCGGAAGATGTAGGATCAAAACCTGCCTTAATTTTAAGTGGCGCTTTTGTTTCAAATGATTTAGATAATTTCTCCAATAGTTCTGCTTCTGGAACTATGTCTATTACATTCTCAAGTATTATTTTAAGCTGCTTTTTTGGTTCAAGAAATTCCATTTTAATATATTATCTTATTTGATAAGATTTTATCAAGCTTCTTTAAAACCGTTAGTAATAGGATATCTTCTATCTCTCCCAAAAGCCTTTGATGTTATCTTTATTCCTGGCGGGCCTTGCTTCCTCTTAAATTCACTATCATTAATCTTATTAATTATTTTCCTAACTAATGATTTCTGAACTTTTAATAGTCTAGATATTTCACTGACTTCTTTACCTCCCTCAATATATGCTTCTAAGATTTTATCTAAGATCCTATAGGGTGGAAGTGAATCAGAATCTTTTTGATTCGCTCTTAACTCGGCAGATGGGTCTCTTGATATTATCTTATTTGGTATCAAGTTCGAGCTATTTTGAGAGTTATAGAACCTTGCAAGATCATAAACTAATATCTTGGGGATATCCTTCAAAATCGCAATGCCACCAGCGGCATCACCATAAAGCGTTGAATAACCCACACTTATCTCGCTTTTATTTCCTGTCGATAAAAGTAAGGATCCTATCTTATTCGAGGTAGCCATCAGTATATTAGCTCTAATTCTAGCTTGCAGGTTCTCTTCTGTTGCATCGAAGGATGTCTTTCCATATATCTTTTTACTTAACAATTCTAAATTTTTTTGAAAGATTTCTTGTATAGAAGAGACTTTTAATCTAAAGCCTAAATTTGCAGATAGCATTTGTGCAAGTTTTAGGCTAAGTTCTGAATTAAATTTGGATGGCATTGCAATTCCTAAAACATTCTTTGGACCTAAGGATTTAACAGCTATTGCGGATACCAAGGCAGAATCTATTCCTCCTGAGATTCCAATTACTACTTTTTTGAAGCCATTTTTAATCACATAATCTCTTAATCCAATTGATAAAGCAGAAAATATACTGGATAAATTATCCTGTTTATTTTTTCGCTTAAAAAAGGGTTTTTTATTTTCTTTCTTATAATTTAAGTCCTGTATCTTAAGCTCTTCTTGAAATTCCTGTGCTTTTGAAATCATTCTTCCTTCACAATCTAAAAAAAAGCTATTGCCATCAAAAACGACTTCATCTTGACCTCCAACTAGGTTCGAGTACACCACTTCTATGTTATTTTTTCTTGCAATATTACCAAGAAGCTTTAAACGTTCATTTTGCTTTCTAATATTAAAAGGAGAGGCTGAAAGATTAATCAATAAATCTGGTAAATATTCCTTTGATGAACCTTGAGATATTTTAAAATCATTCCAAATATCTTCACATATTGTTAAACATATATTTCTATTCTTAAATTTAAAGATAAGAGGCTCTTCACCGGTTTCAAAATATCTTTGTTCATCAAATACGCCATAATTAGGCAAACGAATCTTTTTATATTCATACTTTAGTTCGCCATGAATAAATACTCCTGCAACATTATAAAGTTTACCTCCTATAAGTTTGGGATAGCCTACTATATAAGAAATGTTTTTATCTATTCTTTGAATTTGTTTAACCGCTAATTCAGTTGCTTTTAGAAAGTTCTTGCTTAATAGCAAGTCTTCTGGTGGATAGCCAACGAGAGCAAGCTCAGGGAAACAAAGCAAATCAACTTTTCTATTTCTTCCTAACTTAATGAATTTGATTATTTTTTTTAAATTATAATCAATAGCTCCCACATGAGAATTCATTTGTACAACGCCAACTTTAATATTTCTATTCATATTATTAAATTATATAATGTATTAATGGTTTTAAGAAATTTACTTATAGCACTACTGCTATATTTTGGACTTATAGATCCTTCCTATGGTATCCCTAAACAAGAGACCTTCACTATACGAGATACGGCTGAATATATTCAAAAAAATTCATACTTCTACAATAAAGATCAGTATAAGGATATTCTTATAAAATCCGTCAATACGATAAATTCATCTGCGGATAATCTTTTAGTCAAAATAAAATGGGGTGACAGTCCTAAGTTTGAGATTCAAGGAAACGACATTGAAGGTAATCTTGTTATAAGTGAGTTTCCTTTTAAAGCTAAAAATATTAAAGACGTAGGAATAATACTGACAAGATTAATAGAATATCTTCGAGGATTTAACTGGGAGGATTTCGATAATGACAACAATGTTCACTACTTAGTCGCAAATGCAATGCTCAAAGATGTAGATGAATACTCTTCAGTAATACATCCAGACTTGTTCGATGAATTTTTAATTGAAAGCAAGGGAAGTTTTGGAGGATTGGGAATTGTAATAGGTATACGAGATGAGAAATTAACAATTATATCTCCTATTGAGGGTACGCCTGCTGATAAAGCGGGTGTAAAGGCAAATGATAAAATTAATAGAATAGAAGATTTTGAAACTGAAGGTTTTACCTTAGAACAAGCTATTAAACTATTAAGGGGGGAGAAGGGCACCCCCATAACAATTTATATCGAAAGAGACAATGTAGAAGACTTAATTGAGTTCAGAATAGTTAGAGACATAATTAAAATTAAGAGTATAGAATCAAAATCTTTAGATCAAAAAGTTGGATATATAAAGGTTAATACATTTCAATCTAATACATACCAGCAATTTGTCTCTGCGCTTAATAAGCTAAGAAACGATGGGGTCAGTTCTCTTATATTAGACTTAAGAGGAAATCCGGGCGGCTTGTTTGATCAAGCTCTTAAAATATCAAATGTACTCCTGAGAGAAAAACTAATTGTATCAACTAAAAGTAAAAATAAGGAAATGAATATAAACTTCTTTACAAATCCAGTGGAAACACCCAAGTTTGATGGTCCATTAATTGTTCTTACCGATGGGGGTAGTGCCAGCGCGTCTGAAATTGTAACGGGTGCAATTAAAAATAACCAAAGAGGGATAGTTATTGGTCAACAAACTTTTGGAAAAGGTACTGTTCAGGAGATATACAAACAAAATGATGGGTCGGGAATCAAGCTGACCATAGCAGAATACCTAAGTCCTATAAACTATAAAGTACATTTGAATGGAATTAGCCCTAACATAAATTTCATACCAGTTAATTTAGAAAAAAGTGCACTAATAACAGACAAAGAAATAGAAGAAGAGCTAACTTTAGATTCAGAAGAACAAAAATTTAATATTATTTATTCGCCTAAAAAATTAGAAGAAAATGAGAATGATGAATTGATATCTTTTTCAACATTTATCTTAAATTCAGGCCTCTTAGATAAAGTTGAGTTAAGAGGTAACACAAAGAACTTTCTTTCTATCTTAGAGAAATACATAGAAGGTGAAGGAGAAAAAATTAGCAAGTCTTTTACAGAAAAACTCAAAGGCTTCTCTTCAAAAAGTTTTAGCCTAGACTCGCACAACAAGAATGGGGAACTAAGTATGACAGTAAAGGATAGAATAAATTTCATACCTGGTATAAACAAAGAGATTAAAGGGTCTATCCTAAATAGCTCCGACTTCGAATTCTCTAACTTAATTATTAAATCTGAGTCTGATAACAAAACCTTTAATAATAAATACTTCTATGTTGGAAAAATAAAAAAAAATAAGAAAAACAATTTTAAGATTCTTTTCAAAGTACCTAGCTGGCTTAAGACCAGTGAAGATATCATAACACTAAGCTTGCTTCAATTAGATATGAGTCATTCATTAAAACCAACCTTTTCTCAAGTAAGCAAAATTTCTTTAAAAACAAGCGTGGCAAGAAAGGAATTCCTTTTCCCAAAATTCTCATATACTTTGAAGCCAAATCAATCAAAAAATACGGCTGATTTTGATATAGATATATCATTAACTAGGACTCCCTTAGATTGCAACAAATGCTACGTAAAAATTCTATCAAATGACAAAAAATTAATCATAAAGAACAAGAAACATAAAATATCGGCCCAAAAAGATGAAAACTTTAGTCTAATAAGTAATCTATCTATAGACTCAAATGAGATTAAAAATGAAGAAATTAGATTTGTAATTAGATTTCATGACGAGGATACCCATGCATTCTTTGACAAAGATATTGCGATTAACAAGAATGAACTCGCGTCATTCAGGTCGGCAAAAAATTATTATACTACCTTGAGATCTTCTATAAGCTATTCTGAACCTAGCCCAAGAGGGATTGTTCTAGGCAAAATTAATAAGGGTGAGTCTATCGAAAGTATAGGAGAAACAGAAAACTTCATTCTTGTTTCAGCAAATAATGAAAAAATATTCTTTTGGCTAAATAAACAAGATACTGAATTAGTTGTGGAAGAGATTAAGCAAAAGAATACTTATAATTTTAGAAGAATCTATGAGCTTCCACCAGAAATTTTCATTAAGTCTGCACAAGAAACTTCAAAAAATAGAGTTAACATAGAAGCGGAAATTATGGATAATTCTATTATTAAGAATGTGAACTATTTCCTAAACGATGAAAAGATCAGATTAAGCAGAGAAGAAGAAAAAGTTCTTAGTGAGAAGTTCAATATTGTTCTCAAGCCAGGAAGAAATAAATTATATATCGTTGCATCTGACAAAAAAGACATAAAAACTCATAAGGAGATTTACTTCACAAGAAATGAAGATTAGTTTTATCTTAAGAAAGCTTATAAGCTCTATTTTAGTTATATTCATAGTAGTATCTGCGACTTTTTTATTACTAAGGATTCTTCCGGGTGGACCATTTGACACAGATAAAAAACTACCTCCTAAAGTTAAAAATAATATAGAAAAAAAATATAAGTTAGATGAGCCTCTTATTAAACAATACCTATATTATATTAAATCAACGTCTAGTTTAAACTTAGGTCCTTCATATTTTTATCCAGGAAAAAATGTCAATGATATTATTAAAAAAAGTTTTCCTTACTCTTTAAAAATAGGCTTACTAGCACTTGTCTTTACAGTCTTTGTTGCAATTTTAGTTGCAAGATTTATATACAATAATAAAAAGAGTTTTTTTTCTAAGTTTATAACTAATTTCTTATATTTATCCGTAGGAACTCCTACATTCTTAATTGGTGCACTACTTATAATGATTTTTTCGGTACAGTTAAAAGTTTTACCTGCAGCCCTTCTTGAATCACCCTTAAGCTATATTCTTCCAGTCGTCACACTCTCGATACCTTCTATAGCATTTCTATCTAAGTTAATGCTTGAATCAATGAATGACGTCGAGAAAACTCTGTACTATAGAAATGCCAAGCTAAATAATATTAAGTCTAATCTCATTCTTAAGTACTATATAGTTAGAAATTCTTTGGTACCGTTTATAACTGCAATTGGTCCTATTTCAGCTTTCATGATTACAGGCTCTTTCGTTGTTGAAAGCATATTTTCTATACCTGGAATGGGGAAAATGTTTATCTTATCTATTATAAACCGTGACTACCCAATTGTTTGTGGCTTAACTATTGTTTATACGGTGGTCCTTGTAACTATTAATATGTTAATTGATCTCACTTACCCTATAATAGATAAAAGAATAAAATACCAATGAATATTAAAATGCACATAGAATATATTGGAACTAATTATTGCGGCTGGCAGAAGCAAGCAAATAGTAAAACGGTTCAAAATGAAGTTGAAAAGAAACTTGAAGAGATATATCGAACAAAAATAACATTGGTAGGTTCCGGAAGGACCGATAGCGGTGTTCATGGAATTAAACAAATAGCTAACTTCCACATAGATAAAAAGATAAATATTAATTTAATAGCTCTTAGGGATAGGTTAAACAGACTTTTAAATCAAGATATAAAGATTAGATTCTGTGAAAATGTAAATGACAGCTTTCACTCTCAACATAGTTGTAAAAAGAAGATTTATTTATATAAAATAAAAACTTTAGAACCATGCAGTGTCTTCGAAGATGATAGAGTTCTCTTTATAAAAAAAGATCTAAGCCTAAAAAAGTTAAGAAAAGGGGCAAATTTCTTTATCGGCAAACATGACTTTATCCATTTCTGCAAAACAGGTTTCTCAGGTACAGATACCATAAGAACTATATATTCATTTACAATTGTAAAAAGAAAGAACATCTTAGAAATTAAAATTTCTGGGAACGGTTTCCTTAGAGGTATGGTTAGGCTGATAATTGGTGCATTAATAAATTATGAAAAAGAGAAGATAAACGAAGGTGATATAATTAACGCATTGGCAAATAAAAGTAAATTAAAATTAAATTTATCAGTTCCTGCGTGTGGACTATATCTTTATGATGTAAAATATTGAAATGATTATTTGCACATATAAAGAAAAAAATAAAAAAGTCAGAAAAAACTTTAAGACAGCTAGCTCCTATAATAGTTTTTTTAATAGAGTAAACAAAACAAGTATTGTTCCTTCGGTTTCTCCATCAAAGATTGTTGCTATCGGTTTAAACTATCATGATCATGCAGTCGAAATGAAGAAACAGCCGCCCCAAGAACCTTTAATTTTTTTAAAGGCTCCTTCTTCAATAGTAGGACCCTTTGAGAATATTATCTATCCTGACTATATGAGCTCAAAAGTCGACTATGAAGGTGAGTTAGGAATAGTAATAAAAAAAGAAGCAAAGTGGATAAACAAAAAGGATGCATATAAATATATTTTAGGTGCTATATGCATTAATGATATAACAGCTAGAGACCTACAAGCCCAAGATGTTCAATTCTCTAGGGGCAAAAGCTTTGATACATTTTGTCCAGTGGGACCAATAATATCTGATGAAATTAATTATCAAAATGTTACAATCAAAACCATCCTAAATGGGAAGATTCAACAAGAATCCAATACTAGCCAGATGATTCATAAAATTGATTTTTTAATAAGCTATATAAGTAAAATTATGACATTAAACAAAGGAGATATAATATTAACAGGTACCCCGGGTGGCGTAGGGCAAATTAAAGAAAATGATATGGTGTCAGTTGAAATAGAAGGATTAGAAAGCACGAGCAATCATGTTCATCTAAGAACAAAGATAAATTCTAAGGAGATATAAATGAAAAAAATATTGATTCTTCCTGGTGATGGAATAGGACAAGAGGTAACCAATGAGTGCTTAAAAGTCATAAGCTATTTTCAGAAAGACTGTGAAATTGAATATACCGAGGACCTATTTGGTGGGGCATCAATTGATGTTCACGGAGAACCTCTAACGAAAGAGGTTTTGAAAAAGGCTATGGAAGCCGATGCGGTATTACTTGGTGCTGTGGGTGGACCAAAGTGGGAACAACTTGAACATAACCTTAAGCCTGAAAAAGGACTCCTAACACTTAGAAAAGAACTAGAAGCTTTTGCTAATCTAAGACCAGGAAAAGTTTTTCCTGCTCTAATAGATGCCTCTAGTCTTAAAAAAAGTATCGTAAAAGGCACTGATATTTTTGTTGTCAGAGAGCTTACAGGAGGAATATATTTCGGAGAACCGAGATATATAAAAGAAGTTGATGGTAAAAAGGTAGGTGCCAACAACTTAATCTATAGTGAAGATGAAATAGCAAGAGTTGCTAGAGTGGCTTTTGAGATTGCCAGAAAAAGAAGAAATAAAGTCACATCACTAGACAAGGCAAATGTTTTAGAGGTTATGCAACTATGGAGAGATGTTGTCAGCGAAATACATTCTAATGAATTCAAAGATGTCGAACTAGATCATTTATATATAGACAATGCCGCGATGCAAGTTATAAAGAGACCGTCAACCTTTGATGTGATACTCGCTGGTAATCTATTTGGGGATATTATAAGTGACGAAGTAGCAGAGCTTACGGGATCCCTTGGAATGCTTCCATCTGCAAGTATTGGTAATAAGTATGGAATATACGAACCAGTTCACGGAAGCGCTCCTGATATTGCAGGTCAGAATATTGCTAATCCTATTGCAGCAATATTGTCCTTAGGAATGCTCTTTAAATATTCCTTACAACTAGATAGTATTCATGATTTAATAGAAAGTGCCGTCTCCGAAACACTAAATGCCGGATTCAGAACAAAAGATATTGGAATCAAGGACACTTTGACTTGTTCGCAAATGGGTGATGAAATCTTGAAAAATATAGATAAACTGAGTTAATGAATGAAATTCTAGAACCCACAAATAAGATTTCAATGAACTTAGAAGATAAAAAAGTTTTCAGCTTTTATGAATCTAATGATTTCCTGATATCTAAGATTGTTAACCAAGCTTCCCTTCAAAGTCCGAAAGATATATTTTATATAACTAAAGATACCAAAAAATGTAAGCTTATTGTTGAGTACCTTGAAGAGGTTTGGAATAAAAGAATATTCTATCTAGCAAGCGATATATTAAATTCTCAAAATAACGTTTTAAATGACCGCAGTAGGTCATTAAACATATTATATTTTCTTCAGAAGAATAATAACAAAATAAAGTTCATCGAAAGAGAAAACCTATACTATCCTTTCAGCGAGGGAATAAAGAAGGATAGAGTTACTATTGATATAAAATCAAAGAGGGAAGATAGAGATGGATTAATAAATAATCTTGAGAAATTTGGATATAAAAAGAATGAATTTACTGAGAGGCTTGGAGAGTACTCAGTACGGGGATCGATTATTGATATATTTACACCTTCGTTTGAAGCACCAATAAGAGTCGAATTTCACAACAATACAATAAGATCGATTAATACATTCAACATCGAAAGCGAAAGAAGGTTAAATGAGACCCTACAAGAAATAAGTATTGTTTCACTCAAAAAAGAAAATGGTTCGAGAAATGACCTACTTATATTAGACCATATCAAAGATGGGATAATTTTTACTGATTGTGGAATAAAAAATTCCTCAAACGAAGACAAAAGGATAAAGAGATTTACTAAACAGAATAAAATTATTCAAATAAATCCAATCAAATCAATAAAATCCTCTGAATCACACAAGTTTAAAGTTGAGTATCTAAATGAGAACTTAAACGAATCTATACCCAAGCTGGTTGAGTTCATAAGAAAGAATGGTTCAGAAAATCAGATAACTATAATCTCAGAAAAAGATACCATTGAGAACCTTAAGATTGACCTTATAGAAGAAAAAGCTAGTGAAATTTCATACCTTAACGGTTTCTTAAGAAAATCATTTGTCTTAAGAGATACCAAAGAAATCTTCATATCATTCAATGCTCAAAACTTTTCTAAAAATCAAAGCCCTAGCTCACAAAAGTACGCAAAATCTTCATTCAAGCTTTCTGGTTTTAATGACTTAAAAAAGGGTGACTTAGTTATACACAAAGAATTTGGCCTATGTGCTTTTAACGGAATTAAAAACAAACTAATTGGATCAATGCATGTAGATTTTATTGAATGTGAATTTAGTCATAAAGACTTACTTCTTATACCAATAGACAGAATTTCATTAATTCAAAAATATATAGGGTCTTTAAAAGATAAAAACTTGGACACCCTTCGGTCAAAGGCCTGGAGTGGAAAGGTAAAGAAGGCAAAAAGAGCTGCGGAAACAACTGCTAGAGAAATATTAAGTCTCTATGCTCAAAGAAAATCAGCTAAAGGATTTCAATTTAAAATCAATAACAATGAGATTTTAGATTTTGAAGATACATTTGAATTTGAAGAAACTGTAGATCAAAAGAGTGCGATACTTGATACATATAAAGATATGCAAGCTCCTATACCTATGGATAGGCTTATATGTGGTGACGTAGGGTTTGGAAAAACTGAAGTGGCCCTCAGAGCCTCTTTTTTATCCTCCATGAACTTAAAGCAAACTGCAATTGTAGCACCAACCACTCTATTGGCACACCAACATCTTAAAACTTTTAAAAATAGATTTCAAAGGTTTCCTATAAGAATTGAAGGCGTGACCAGGTTCACAAAGAAAAGTGAGTTAAATAAAATAATTGAAGATTCTATAAGCGGAAAAATTGATATCTTAATTGGAACTCATAAAATCTTCTCTAAGGAAATCGTATTAAAAAATCTCAGTCTAATAATAATTGATGAGGAGCATAAGTTTGGTGTCTCAGACAAAGAAAAAATTAAACAGTTAAAGAAGGGGGTGGATTCTTTAAGTATATCTGCTACTCCCATTCCTAGGACTCTACAGTTATCACTCAGCGGCTTAAGAGAAATAAGCTTACTAGCAACCCCACCAAAAGAAAGATTAAGCATAGAGACCTATATAGAAGAATTTGACCTTTTATTAATCAAAGAATGCATAGAATTCGAGCTGAGGAGAAATGGTAGAGTTTTCTTTATTCATAATGAAATTGCTAGTATTGAAGAAATCTATTTAAAAATTAAAAAAACCTGTCCAGGGATAAGCATTCAATTTATCCATGGAAGAATGTCAGGAGACAAAGTAGAAGAGATATTAAAGCAATTTATAGATGGTGAGATAAAAATACTTATCACTACAACTATAGTTGAGGCAGGCTTGGATATCAGAGAAGCCAATACAATGATAATAAATAACGCTCACAAATTTGGTCTTTCAGATTTATATCAATTAAGAGGAAGAATTGGAAGAGGTGACAAGAAAGGTAAGGCTTTCTTGTTAATACCAAACGAAGAAATTTCGGATAATGCCAAAAAAAGACTAGAGGCAATTCGAAAGCTAACTAAGCTTGGTTCTGGGTTTAATATTGCGATGGAAGACCTTGAAATAAGAGGTGCAGGAAACCTTTTTGGGACACAACAATCAGGGAACATCTTCGATGTAGGAATTGAATTTTATTTAGAGCTTCTGGAAAAAGAAATAAACAGGGTAAAGAACAAGAGTATAGATGAGCACCAAGAAGTAGAAATAATCTATAATCAAAATGTATATATACCTGAAACTTATATTGAATCAGCCGAGAGGAGACTCTTTTACTACAAGAAAATATCTTTAATTACAACTAAAGAAGAACACTTAAGCCTAATAGAGGAGTTTTTAGATAAATTTGGCTTAGTCCCATTAGAGGTCCAGAACCTAATGAACATTAGTTTAATAAAGATTTACTTACAAAGAATCGGCATACATAAAATCATAATTAAAGATGACTCTATCATTATATATTCTAAAAAAGTAAAAGAACTAAAAGAAATACAGATTGAAATCAAGAATTTAAGTTCTGAACCAAAGCAAATAAGTAAATTTCTAGAAGGAAAATCAAACATAGAAGAAATATTAAAAAGCGATTATGAAATTGTGGATGGTAAGTTTATAATAAATAACAAATAAATATTATGAAACTCAAATATCTCTTTATATTTTTTCTTCTTTTATTGTCGCCAATAAGTTCAAACGGCAGTATACATGAGGGCATCGTAGGAATAGTAAATAATGAGGTTATTTTCTTAAGCGATTTAAGAAGCCATATTAAGAATAGTGGTGTCACATCTACAAATAAGGAGGTTCAGAGAAAATATTTAAAAGAGCTTGCTGATCTGAAACTTTTAGAAATTCAAGCTAAGCGAATGGGGATATCCTTAACAGAAGAACAGTTAGATGAAATAGAAAAAAACTTTATTAAGACAAACACTAAAGAAAAAGTTGATAGCGAAATTGCAAGAACGGGTATCAACCTTTATAGAATTAGGTTCGGCTGGAAAAACCAGTACCTACAGGAAAGTATTTCTACAATTATATTAAGGAGTAAAGTTGTAATCTCAGAAGAAGAAACTAGAAGCTTCTATTTGAACAACTATGGTGAGCTTGAAACACAGAATCTTGCTAATCTTCACATCATATATATAAAGAAGGACCAAGACTCGAAAGATAAAGTTATGGAGTTTGTAGAACTAGTTGATAAAGGAGGAAGCTTAAACACGAATTTGGATAAGTTTATAAATCAGGGTTATTTTCTTCCGGAATCTAAAAACTTAGGGTATATCAGCATTAATGATTTAAATAGTGAAATCTCAGAATCTATTTTAAAGTCAGAGCCAAAAGAACTTGTGGGCCCATTTGAAGATGGTAATAGAATTAAATACTTTTTTATAAATGAAAAAACAATTGGTGACTCCGAGTATCTTAATCTAAGAGAAGAAATCAAAGCAACTATAGCCAACGAGAAACAATACGAAGTTTTAGATAACTGGTTTCAAGACCTCAGAGATAACGCTTATATATCTTTAAGACTTTAAGTTAAGCCTCTATATAATCCTCGATTGGCACGCAACTACAAACAAAATTTCTATCTCCAAAAGCATTATTCACCCTACCAATTGGTGCAATATATCTAGAAATATTTATCTCAAGGTGTTGGGCTGGAAAAGCCTCTGCGATTGAGTAGTCAAAATTATTATTACTTAAATCAAAAAAGGTATGAGGTGCGCTTTTTAGTGGGGAGAGATTAATGGCATCGATATTTGAATACTTAATTATTTCTCCATGAATACTAATCAATGCGTCACAAAACCTGTCTATCTCTACTTTAGACTCACTTTCGGTTGGCTCTATCATTAAAGTGCCAGGTACAGGAAATGACATTGTTGGAGCATGGAAGCCATAGTCGATTAACCTCTTAGCTATGTCCTCCTCAGTTATTCCATGAATCTTCTTTAAGTCTCTTAGATCGATAATACATTCGTGGGCAACCCTATTATTTCTTCCAGTGTATAAAATAGGATAATAATCTTTAAGTTTGTCAGCTATATAGTTTGCATTAAGTATAGCTACTTGAGTTGCTTTCTTAATTCCTGAAGAACCCATCATCATTATATACATTAAAGAGATTGGCAAGATTGAGGCACTCCCCCAAGGGGCAGATGCAATTGATCCAAAACCGTTTTTAGGACCTGCACTCTTAACAACAACATGATTGGGCATAAAATTAGACAAATGCTTCTTGACGGCTATTGGCCCAACACCAGGACCACCACCACCATGAGGTATGCAAAAGGTTTTATGAAGATTAATGTGACATAAATCTGGACCAAAATTTCCGGGTTTGGATATTCCCACAATTGCATTTAAATTAGCTCCATCCATGTAAACTTGGCCACCAGCATCATGAATCATCCTACATATTTTTCCAATGCTTTCCTCAAAAACTCCATGAGTAGAAGGATAAGTGACCATTAACGCTGCAATTTTATCGGGAAATTCTTGAATCTTATAAGATAAATCTTTTGTATCGACATTACCATGTTCGTCGCATTTAACAATTACAACTTTGAATCCTGCCAATATTGCACTCGCGGGATTAGTACCATGGGCAGAACTTGGTATCAAGCAGATATCTCTAATGTCATCGCTTGTTGCTTCTTGAAAAGCTTTAATCGTCATCAAACCTGCCAACTCACCTTGGGCTCCAGCGTTAGGTTGTAGTGACACTGCATCAAATCCTGTAATCCTTGAAAGAGTTTCCTGTAGTTTGGTTATCACAAACTCATAGCCTTTAATCTGAGATTTTGGGACAAAAGGATGGATTGAATTCACTTTTTTCCATCCAATAGGAATCATCTCTGAACTAGCATTAAGCTTCATTGTACATGACCCAAGAGGAATCATTGACTTGTTCAAAGCGATATCTTTGTCTTCAAGCTTTTTAAGATATCTAAGCAAATCGGTTTCTGATTTATTAACATTAAACACTGGATGAGTTAAGAAATCTTCTACCCTTAATTGATCATTCTTGATATTTTGAATTTCTAAAGAAAGAGATTCGTCTACCAAAGTTAGGTCAATCTTTTTTGTACTTCCAAAGCAACTAATTATTAGAAGTAGGTCGTCTAAATTTGTTGTTTCGTCTAAGGAGATTGTTAACTCTTCACTAGAAAAATATCTGAAGTTAATTTTATTTTTTATAGATTTCTTTTTTATAGATGCAATTTTTTCTTTCGAGCATTTAATATTTATTGTATCAAAATAAGTTTTATTTCGATTAACAAATCCCATATTAAGCAAAGATTTACTTAATATTCTTGCTAACCTATGTACCCTTAATGCAATCTTCGTTAGTCCTTCAGGGCCATGATAAATTGCATAGGCTGAAGCAACTATTGCGAGTAGTGACTGCGCGGTACATATATTACTAGTAGCCTTTTCTCGCTTTATATGTTGCTCTCTTGTTTGCAGTGCCATTCTATAGGCCAGATTGTCATTCTTATCTATAGATCTGCCAATTATTCTTCCTGGGAGTAGCCGCTTAAACTCCTCTCTACATGAAATAAAAGCAGCATGCGGGCCTCCAAATCCAATCGGAACACCAAATCGTTGAGAAGTACCAACCGCAATATCCACTCCAAGCTCACCAGGGGACTTTAAAATCGTTAATGACAAAATATCACATGCCAGAATTGATATAGAATTTTGCGCTTTAGCTTGAGAAATCGTCAATTGATAATCTTGAACTCTACCAAGAGTATCAGGGTACTGAGCTATGAAACCAAAAAACAAATTACCATGCTCTTTAATTAATAAGTTTATATCACCAACCTTAATCCCGATTCCTAGAGGCTTAGCTCTTGTTTGTATCAAATCTATAGTTTGGGGGTGACAAAATTCTGAAACTAAAAAAAGAGTCCTATTATCTTTAGATTGCCTAAATGCAAGAATCATTGCTTCAACTGCTGCAGTACCTTCATCCAAGAGGGAAGCATTAGCAACCTCCAATCCGGTCAAGTCCATTATCATTTGTTGATAATTTATAAGCATCTCAAGTCTGCCCTGTGATACTTCTGGCTGATAAGGCGTATAAGCAGTATACCAACCAGGATTTTCGAGAATGTTCCTTAGAATAATTGTCGGGGTAATTGTGTTATTGTAACCCATGCCTATATAGCTTTTAAATAAGTCATTCTGACTAATTTTTGAATCTAAGAAACTTAAAGCCTCTTGTTCATCCATTGGGGCATCTAAATCAACTGGAACATCAAGTAAAATTTGATTGGGAACAGTTGCTTGAATGAGCTGTTCTAAGTCACCATAACCTAAGGTCGTCAACATAGACTTTATTTCATTGTCTGACGGGCCAATATGGCGGTCTATAAAAGAATCTTTCTTCCCGACCTCGGAATACGTAGAATTAATATTAACCTTATTATCCATCAATTAGATTCTTATACTCCTCAGAACTAAGTAATGTTTCTATGTCTGAAATATTAGTTGGGCTAATTTTTATCATCCAACCTTCACTATACGGACTTGAATTTATTAATTCTGGTTGATTCTCAATTAAGGTGTTAACTTCAGTTACCGTACCTGCCACCGGCATGTAAAGATCGGATACTGATTTTGTCGACTCTACAGCTCCAAAAATAGAGGACTTTTCTAGGACATCCCCTACTCTAGGAAGTTCAACAAAAACTATTTCTCCCAAGGAATCTTGTGCATGATCAGTTATACCTATCAAGGCAGTATCGCCGTCAAGCAGAACCCATTCATGATCATTACTATATTTCAAATCTTTTATAATTTTAGACATAATTAACTCCTAGATTAGACAAATGGGTAGGAAGCCCTTTTGACTTTTTTTTTATCATTCCTTATTTTAACTTCAATATCTTCTATTTCCGAAAATTCTTTCTTGATAATTCCCAATCCAATTCCTTCATTTAAAGAAGGAGAGAAAGTTCCACTGGTAACATAGCCAATTTCGTCATTAGCTGAAAAGATTTTATGTCCGGATCTAGGGATGCCCATTTCAACCATCTTAAAACCAATTAATGTAAAATCTCTACTTTCTGCGAATGACTCCAGAGAAGCTTTTCCGATAAAATCTATCTTAGAAAAGTCTATAAATCTTTCTAGATTAGCTACCACTGGATTCAGCTCTTCGCTAATCTCTTTTCCATGAAGTGGAAAACCCTTTTCTAATCGAAGAGTATCTCTAGAACCTAGACCGCATGGTTTAATATTCTCAATCTCAGAGATAATCTTTAAATATATTTCATCTAGAACTTCATTAGGCACAAAAAGCTCAAATCCATCTTCACCAGTATAGCCAGTTCTCGCAATTAAAAAATTATCTCCGTTAGGACAGGAGTGACTTAAGTTTGATTTAAATTGGCTATCTAGTTCATTAACCCTTGAAATTGAATATTTCTTTATCCTATCTATTTGAGAATCAGGGAAAAGTTTGGCTACCTCTTCCACAGCTTTAGGACCTTGAATTGCTAGTTGGCCATAAAAATTTGTAAGGTTCTTTATTGTAACTACATAAGCAGCTGAGTTAGAGCTAAGCCAGTTGAAAACATTCTCAATATTACCGGCATTTACGCATATAAAAAATCTGTCATTATTTAATTTGTATATTATTACATCATCTATAACCCCGCCTTCATTATTACAGAAAAATCCGTAACGAGCTTGTCCATTTTTTAGATCTGAGATTGTATTTGTAAAAGTATAATTAACAAACTCCTCAGCATCAGCCCCCTCCAGTTCTATTTCTCCCATGTGGCTAACATCAAAAATACCTATGCTATTTCTTACATGTAGATGCTCTTGTCTTAGGTCTTTAAACCAAACTGGCATATTCCATCCATTAAAATCGACAAATTTGGCATTCATTTTCCTATGAATTTCAAAAAGAGGAGTTTCTTTCATTCCATTATTCTACCTAATTTTATTGATACTTTTAGGATTTAAAAATCTAAAATATAATCTGAGAATCGTGGGCTAGTTTATTTAACAAAATTAAGGAGATTTAATATAAATCAAGGATATTTAGGCTAAATTCTATACAACTTCTGCAATAAGCTTCTTAAACTGCTCAGGATTATTCATAGCTAACTCAGAAAGTACTTTCCTATCGAGCTCGATATTTCTAGTTTTAAGTGAGTGAATAAACTTACTATAAGTTACTCCCTCTTCTCTCAAAGCAGCATTAATCCTAATTATCCACAATGCTCTATTAGTTCTCTTTTTAACTCTTCTATCACGATACGAAAAGGCCATAGACCTTAATAAAGTTTCCTTAGCTCTCTTGAATACGTTTTTTCTTTGACCCCAAAACCCTTTAGTTTGCTTTAAAAGTCTTTTTTTTCTTTTTTTACTTGCTACGCTTGTTTTTACTCTCATCTAAATCCCCTAAATTCTAAGCAAAGATTACTTTTCTTAAATCTCTTGCTTTTCTTCCTTCTACGGTTCCATCTTCTTTTAATCTTCTAATCCTTGATTGCGCCTTATGAACATTGCAATGATGCTTGCTACCCTTAATTCTTTTGAGCTTTCCATTAGGCTTTAGCTTAAACCTTTTAGCTGCGCTTCTATTGGACTTCATTTTTTGTACTGACATTTTCTTTTTTAACCGCCTTTATTAACTTTTTTGGTAAAACCATTAAAGTTAGATTTTTTCCTTCAAACTTTGGTTCATTATCTAGTTCACCAGACTCTGAAACCGTTTCAATTATTTTTGCTACTAATTCTTCTCCTATTCTCTTATGAACAATCTCCCTTCCCTTAAACCACAACCTTATCTTAACCTTGTTTCCATCGGCCAAAAATCCTTTTAGCCTATTTATTTTAACATTAAAATCATTTTCTCCAATGTTAGGTCTAAATTTTATTTCCTTTAAAACTTGCGCCTTTGGCTTCTTCTGACCACTTTGTTGTTTTTTCTGATCATACAAGAACTTTCCATAATCCATAATCTTGCAAACTGGAGGTGATGCATCAGGGGAAATCTCAACTAAATCAGTTGAACTTGCCTTGGCAGTCGCTAATGCCTCATCTATAGGAACAATTCCTACTTGAGCTCCATCTAAACCTATAAGTCTGACTTCTTTTGCCCTAATAGAATTATTAATTCTTTGCAAAGGTTTTCGTGGACTATATTTTTTTCTTTTTATAGAAGACCCTCCATTTGCTCATTTTTCATAATATATTCGAATTCAGATATTTTTAATTCTCCTAATTGCTCTCCCCCATACTTTCTAACACTAACGGTTTCGTTCTCGACCTCGGATTGTCCTATTGTCAATATATAAGGAATTTTATTGATTGATGCTTCTCTAATTTTCAAACCTAACTTTTCATTCCTTTTATCAACTTCAACCCTTATTTTTAATTTCCTAAATGTTTCGTTGAGGAAATCAGAGTAATCAAATTGTTCATCTGAAACGGTAAGAATCTTAACTTGAACAGGTGCTAGCCAAAAAGGAAATGCACCAGCGTAGTGTTCAATCAATATTCCAAAGAAACGTTCAAATGATCCAAAGATTGCCCTATGTATCATTACTGGCTGAAGTCTATCATTATTACGTGAAATATAATTAAGGTCAAATCTTTTTGGTAAATTAAAGTCAACTTGAACTGTTGAACATTGCCAAGAACGTCCTAAAACATCTTTTATTTTAAGATCTATCTTTGGCCCATAAAAGGCGCCACCCCCGTCATCAACGGTGAAATTAAGGGATTTGTTTCCTAATGAATTTTTCAAAGCATTAGTTGCCTCGTCCCATTCATCATCGGAGCCCACATATTTAGAAGGTTTTGTTGACACAAATATCTCATAATCTTTAAAGCCAAAAGCATTCAGAAATTTTGTTGTTAAATTTATAACTTTTTCAACTTCTTCCTCAATCTGATCTAAAGTACAAAAAATATGTGCGTCGTCTTGAGTAAACCCTCTTGCCCTAAAGAGACCGTGTAAAACGCCAGATCTTTCATATCTGTAAACTGTTCCGATTTCAGCAAACTTAACTGGCAAATCTTTATAGCTTCTTAGTTCACTCTTATAAACCATTATGTGAAATGGGCAATTCATTGGCTTTGTTTGATACTTGCTAGTATCTATGTCCATTTGTGAAAACATATTTTCACTATAAAATTCAGAATGACCTGAGGTCTCCCATAGGTCTGCTTTTGCGATATGTGGTGTAAAAATTAAACTATATCCAGACTCTATATGCTCGTCTCTCCAAAAGTCTTCTATAATTCTTCTAATAGTGGCCCCATTAGGATGCCAAAGAATTAGTCCTGGGCCTATCTCATCTGTAATGGAAAAAAGATTCAACTCTTTACCTAACTTTCTGTGGTCTCGCTTCTTAGCCTCATCTAATAAAGCTAGGTATTTTTTTAAATCCTTCCTAGAAAAAAAGGCTGTTCCATAAATTCTTTGAAGAGATTCACGATTTTCATCCCCTTTCCAATAAGAACCTGCAACACTTAAAAGCTTGAAAGACTTTATATAAGAAGTATTTGGAGCATGCGGGCCTCTGCATAGGTCAAACCATTTATCTTGATAATATAAAGAGATTTCCTCGCCAGGTGGGAAGCCTTCAATTAACTCTTCCTTGAATGACTCGCCCATTTTATTGAACTCTTTTAAGGCTGACTCTTTAGAAACAACTTTTTTTAACATGGGCAGTTTTTGATTGATTATTTCTTGCATCTTTTTTTCAAAAAGCAGGAGGTCTTCCTCTGTAAAGTTTTTTTCCGAATAAAAGTCATAATAAAATCCATTCTCTATAACCGGTCCAATTGTCACCTTTGTTTCAGGATAAACTGCTTGAACAGCTTCGGCTAAAACATGAGCAGCAGTATGCCTTATGAGACCTAACCCCAACTCCGTATCTTTAAATACCGGTGTTAGTTTATCGTTCTCTTGGACAACATGAAATAAATCGGTCAGTTCCCCATTAATTGTTGCACCTATTAGTGAGCTATCATATTTAAGAGCACAAAAGACTTCCCCTATTGATTTTCCAAACTCAACTTCAAACTGTTCTTCTTTTATATATATCTTCATAATTAATATTCAATGAGCACGAGTGGATTTGAACCACCGACCTCTTGCATGTCAAGCAAGCGCTCTCCCCCTGAGCTACGCGCTCATACTTCCTAAATGAAATATTGTATAGAGGACAAAAATATAAATCAAATTTTGTTCTTTGCTCTCATTAATTTATAATTACTTAATGGATATAGAAAATAAAAATATTGTACTTCAAACTAACCTAAAAAATCAAAACCTAATCAATCGTGGAAAAGTTAGAGATTTATATGATATGGGTGACTCACTGTTAATTGTATCAAGTGATAGAATCTCTGCTTACGACTCGATTCTTCCAACAGGAATTTTAGGTAAAGGCGAAGTTCTTACAAAACTATCTAAATTCTGGTTTTCTCTAACAGAAAATATAATTCAAAACCATTTCATAAGTGATAATGTTGTTGAGCAATATCCTACACTCAAAGAACACGAGGAAATACTTAAAGGCAGGTCTATGATAGTAAAGAAAGCTAAGCCTTTAGCTGTAGAATGCATTGTTCGAGGTTATATTACTGGCTCTGGGTGGTCCGAATACAAGAAGGAAGGAACTATTTGCGGGATTAAGCTTAAAGATGGATTGGTAGAATCAGAAAAACTTGATACTCCAATTTTCACTCCTTCTACAAAAGCAGAGCAAGGGGAGCATGATGAAAACATTAATTTTGAATCATGTGTTGGAATAATCGGCCAAGATCTTGCAGAGAAAGTAAGAGATTTTTCTATAAAGATATATTCTACTGCTCATGATTACGCTAAAGAGAAAGGTATTATTATTGCAGATACAAAATTTGAATTTGGCCTTATAGATGACCAACTTATCTTAATTGATGAGGTATTAACACCAGACTCCTCTCGATTCTGGCCCAAAGATTTATATGGTGAAGGTCGAGGACAACAAAGCTATGACAAACAGTTTGTTAGGGACTACTTAACCTCTGTAGGCTGGGACAAAAATCCACCAGCACCTGAGCTTCCAAGGGACATTGCCTCTCTAACTTCGGAAAAATACATTGAAGCCATAGACCTCCTAACAGCTTAATGGATTTAATTTCGAATCAGTATATCTTTCTTCTTTTATATACAATTACATCAATTGGGATGCTTTATTTCGGAGCAGATTTTTTAATTTCAGGAGCCTTGTCTACTGCTGCTAGATTAAAAATATCCGAGATGATTGTCAGCATAACTCTTATAGCATGGGCAACATCCCTGCCAGAATTATTTGTATTATCCAAAGCTATTAGCCTCTCTAGCGGATCTACCATTGCTTATGGAACAATTTTAGGAAGCAATTTTGCGAATATATGCTTAGTTTTAGGTCTTTCAATATTTATAAAATTTAATCAGAAATTTTCTTTTAATTTTTTTTCATTTAAGAATTTTATACCAATTAGTATCTTTTCAACCATAATCTTTTCCATTTATGGATTAAATCTTTTTGACTCTTTATTAATTAAAAAATTACTTTCTGTATTAATGATTATTGCAATAATTTTATACGTCCTTAGATCTAACAAAGTAGCCAATAATTACTTAAAACAAGAAACAAAAGTTTTTTCAACAAAGAAAACCATTATTCGTGTGGTTCTAGGAGTATCTCTCTTGGCAGTTGGTTCGGAATTTCTTGTTAAGACTGGATTAAAGCTACAGATTGATCTGGGGGTTGCTTCTTCGTTTATAGGCTCGATATACTTTGCTTTGGCCTCATCTTCTCCGGAAATATTCACTTCATTGCTGGCTATATTCAAATATAGAAAACATGATGTTGTTATTGGTAACGTTTTAGGTAGCAATTTAGCAAACATATGTATCTTTGGAATTATAGCCTTAATATTCAACACAAAACCGATTACGTTAGGTTTTCCTCCTTCGATTTTATTAGTATCTTTAGAAATAGCTATTTTTGGACTTTTCATTATTTATTATCTTAAAAGTAAAAAAGAAAAAACAATACATGTTCATTCTATTGTTGGATTTTTATTATTTTATGTTTACTATTTATTCTATAAATTCTTATGAGCCCTGTGTTAGATTCCATAACTGAAGATAAGCTAATTTTCGATAATTTAAGTTGGTTTAAAATTTTAAATGGTACAAATCAATCTAATATTATTACGATTGAAAAGCTACTCAACATTAAGATACATTCTAAAGGAAACGAATTAATTCTAATCGGTCCTTCGAAAGAAGTTAACTTAGGAAAAGATTTAGTTGAGAATTTTTATAAAATAATTTCGAAAGGCTACTTTCCTTCCGAAAATGATTTCAAGTCAGGCTTAAAGATACTTAGCCAAAGAGCTCATACTATTGAGGATATTTTCCTCGATACTGTTTGTGTTACAACGGATCGTAAAACTATAGCACCAAAAAGTATTAATCAGAAACTATATATAGATTCAATAAAGAAAAGCGATATTGTCTTTGGAATAGGACCAGCCGGTACGGGTAAAACCTATTTAGCAGTTGCGACTGCAGTTGCATCCTTAAATATGAAGAAAGTAAAAAAGATAGTACTTACAAGACCTGCAGTTGAAGCAGGAGAGAAACTTGGGTTTTTACCTGGAGATTTAAATGAAAAAGTTGACCCTTATCTTAAACCATTATTTGATGCCCTTAACGACATGCTAGACTTTGATACAGTTTCACGGTTGATTGACAAGCAAACTATTGAGATAGCACCTATTGCGTTTATGAGGGGAAGAACTTTAAATGATGCATTTATAATCTTAGACGAGGCTCAAAATACTACTTCATCTCAAATGAAAATGTTTCTTACTCGTATTGGATTTAATTCTAAGTGCGTAATTACAGGAGATATAACACAAGTTGACCTGGATAAAAGTTCTAAGTCGGGGCTGATAGAGGCTCAATCAATTTTGAAAGATGTTGATGAAATAGAGTTTTGCTCTTTTGATGAGAATGATGTGGTACGTCATAGATTAGTAAAGAAAATTATAGAGGCTTACAAATAAATAATTTCATCCCGTTCTGGACCTATAGATAGCATTGTAACCTTAACCTTTAAGGAAGATTCGATAAATTTAATCAAGGATTTTAGACTTCTGGGAACTTTATTTGTAGATAATTCATCCATAGACCAAGAAGGAAATTCTTTATAAATGGGTGTTACCTTAGCCAAATCCACTGTGCTTAATGGGTACGATGATAGTTTCTTGTTTTCTAATTTATATCCAGTACAAACTTTAATCTTCTTAAAAATCGATAATATATCAACTTTCGTAAGAACCAATGAAGTTATACCAGAAACTGTAACAGCATATTCTAGAGCTACAAGATCCAACCATCCGCACCTTCTAGGTCTTCCAGTTGTTGCACCATACTCTGTGCCAAACTCACGAAGAGTTAAGCCTTGGTCGTCAAACATTTCGGTTGGAAATGGACCATGTCCAACCCTAGTTGTATAAGCTTTAGATATACCAGTTACATCTCCAAGCTTTGTGAATGAGACACCTGAACCAGCTGAGGCATTAGAAGAAATAGTTGAAGAAGAGGTTACAAAAGGATAGGTGCCAAAATCTATATCTAGCATCACTCCTTGGGCACCTTCAAATAAGACTCTTTTATCTCTTGCTATACTTTCATTGAGAAATTTTCCTGTGTCCGAAACAAACTCTTTAAGATATTGATAATTTTTATATAACTCTTCTACGATCAGCTTCTTGCTGAATCCTTTTTTCTTAAATATCTTAGATATAATCTTATTTTTTTCTTTTAATATATTATTAATTTTTTCATTTAAAAGCTTCTTGTCTTCTAGGTCAATGACCCTGAGACCATTCCTTGTGACTTTGTCCTCATAAGCCGGTCCAATTCCCCTACCTGTTGTTCCTATTGCTTTATTACCCTTCATTAATTCTCTTTCTTGGTCGATTATCTTATGATATGGCGCAACGACATGAGCCAAAGAACTTAGTTTTAAGTTTTTACCTGAAACATTAAAGCCACTTTTCCTCAGTCCCTTTATTTCCTTAACAAGCGAAGCTAGGTCAACAACAGTGCCATTACCGATTACAGAAACCTTTCCTTTCCTTAATACCCCTGAAGGAATATGGTGTAAAACAATTTTTTTATTTTTAATAATAATTGTATGGCCAGCATTGCTTCCACCCTGGAAACGAGCGATGATATCATAGTTCTCGGAAACCAGATCTACTATTCTACCCTTACCTTCATCACCCCATTGAGCGCCAACAAAAACTGAGTTTTTTATTTTCTTAGTCAAATTAAAAATCCTCTTTTTGCAAATCGGAAAAACTTTTAAAAGAAGTAATTTTCTTATTCTTGCTATCGTACAAGGTTAAGCTTCTATTTTTTGAAATCATAATCTTTAAATCAAACTTATCTTTATAAGTGTTCCTCTTGTTAGACAAAACTCCAATGAATCCCTGTGAAGTAAAAAAATCTTTTATATCAATTGATAATGAAAAAGTATCAATGTGAGTTGAGTCTATCACTACAATTGGCGTGCCTAGCTGATCAGCATTTACTGTTTTAATTAATGGCAAAATATTAACTGCCAGGCCAACGGCAGGAAAGGCATTCCCATACTTCCCTATAAGTTCATCATAACGACCACCAGACAAAACAATCTGAGATATTTCAGGAACCGCAATATCAAAAGTCATACCTGAATAATAGTCAAAATTTTTAACATCAAGAAAATCTACTCTTAAGTCTACCGATGGATAAGTAGCACAAACTGTTTTTTCTATTAAATTTATCCTTGTGATACTTTCTTTAACTTTTAATGGTAAATCTTTTGAAGATATAGCTTTATTTTGAATTAATGGTTTTAAATATTTTTTTATAAAATTCTTTTGCTTACTATTTAACCTTTTATCTGAACTAAAATTTGCAATCGATTGGTAATCTTTTTTATGAAAAAGCAACTTGATATCTTCTTTGATAGGCTCCAAGTTTTCAAAAATAAAGTTTAATAATAATGAAGAATTTAATGTTACAACTTGATTAACAAAGCCTAACTTCTTTAAAATTGAAACTCCTAAACAAATTATTTCTAAGTCTGATTCTAATGAGTTTGACCCAATAAGCTCACAACCCACTTGGAAGACCTCTCTTTTTGTTCCGGTTTCTTTGTAATTATTTCTAACTACTCTTTCATTGTAAGTTAGCCTAAGTGGCATCTTTTCAGTTTTATAGTTATTTGAAACATATCTTGCTATCTGTGGAGTGATATCGGACCTAAGGCCTAAGACGTCTCCATTTAAAGGATCGATGAATTTAATTGTCTTATTAATCGTTTCCTCTTTTAAGCCAACATTTAAAGAATTAATATTTTCAAAGATTGGAGTTATAATTTTCTTAAATCCCCACAATTCAGATTCCTCTAAGATAACTGACGAAATAAAGTCAATCTTTCTTACATCTTTGGTCGTATATTCTTTAATCCCTATAGGTAATGAAAAGGTGTTCATTATCCAAAAATTACCTGATCTATGCTTTTAACTTCAGATAAATTAGCGATATCCTCAAGAGTTTCTTCTGAAACAGGAGAATCTACTGAGATGAAAGCTAAAGCATAATCTTCTTTCTCTGAATTTTCTTGCCTACTTAAATACAGTCTGCCTATATTAATATTCTTTTCACCAAGTGCAGCTCCAAGTAGGCCAACAACTCCTGGTTTATCATAATTTTGTATCATTAATATATTCCCCTCAGGAATTAAATCTATAGAGTGTTTATTTAATTTTGTAAACCTAGCTTCTTTCATCCCAAACAACGATCCTGAAATTGATAGTTTTTCAGTATCTGTTCTAATTATAACGGATACGAGACTTGAAAACTCCTCTTCCGTGGAAACTTTGGCTTCTGTTATCTTTATACCTCTCTCTTCAGCTATCAATGGAGCATTTACATAAGTAACTGGTGCACTCATTATAGGCGACAAATAACCTTTCAAGGCAGTGATAGTAAGAGGGGCAACATTAGTCTCCGCAACATTACCGCTATACTCTACAATTATCTCTTTAACTCCTGATTTGCATGTTTGACCCATAAAGTTTCCAAGTTTTTCACATAAATTTAAATATGGACTAATCTCGTTAAGGACCTCATTGCTCATTGATGGCATGTTTACTGCATTTGAAACAACTCCATCATTTACAAATTCGACAACCTGTTCGGCCATTGCAATACCTACTTTCATTTGGGCCTCTTGAGTTGAAGCACCTAAGTGTGGAGTAAGTACAACATTGTTGTCTAATTCAAAGATAGGAGACTTAAAATCTGGTGGCTCAGGATTAAAGACATCTAAGGCTAAACCACCTACCTTGCCTGATGAAATTGCCTCTGAAATATCATCTTCATTTACAATCCCACCTCTCGCACAATTAATAATAAAGACACCATCTTTCATCATCTGGATTGATCCTTTTGAAATAAGGTTCTTTGTAGTTGAAGTTAATGGTGTATGAACTGATATAACATCAGACATCTTAAATACCTCGTCCATATCAACCAATTCAACTGGCATATTTAAGTTTGTACCTTTTAATATATAAGGATCATGAGCAATGACTTTCATTTTCAGGCCTATTGCTCTTTCGGCAACTAATCTTCCAATATTTCCCATACCAACTAATCCTAAAGTCTTTCCAAACAACTCTGTACCTTGAAACTTAGAACGTTCCCATTTTAAGGATTTCATTGAACTATGGGCTTGAGGTGTTTTTCTTGCCAATGAGAATAACAATGCAATAGTGTGTTCAGCAGTTGTTATCGCATTTGCAGACGGGGTATTCATTACAATGATACCTTTCTTGGAAGCTGCCTTTATATCAACATTATCAACCCCAATTCCCGCTCTTCCGATTAACTTAAAGTCTTGTCCAAGAAGATTAATAATTTCAGCGTCTATAGTTGTGGCACTTCTTATTATTACAGCCTCATAATTATTAATTATTTTTTTTAGCTCTTCTCTGTCAATCTTCTTTCGAACATCTAAATCTATATTTTTATGACTCTCAAATAATGAAAGTCCTTCTTTTGACAAGCCGTCAGTTATTAATATCTTCAATATATTCCTCCGAAGTTACAAAAGAAAAATATATTTTAGCATTCAAACAATGTCAATCAAAAGGATTAATTGTAAAAGGAAATAGCTGGGTATAAAATTTAACAATGGGGTCACAAGAGAAAATGACATTCTTAGAACATTTTGGAATTTTACGTGCGAGCTTGATAAAAATAGTTTTAATCATGGTCATATTGTTTGTACCAGCATTTTACTATAGAGACCTCTTAATGGAGCTTGCTTTAATACCAATCACAGACTCATTGCCAGCAAACTCAAAAATCATATTCACTAGACCCGCTGAAGGATTATCATCAAATGTAAGAATATCTTTTTTAACAAGTTTTATATTAACCTTTCCTTTAATTATTTATGAGATATGGACATTTATTAAACCAGGGCTATATGAAAACGAAAAAAAATCATCGGCCCTTGTAATAGTCGTTGGAACATTACTTTTCTTCATAGGGGCATTCTGTTGTTATAGATTTGTAGCACCTGTAACTTTCAATATTCTAATTAATGAATATTCATCTAACTCTATAACAGCTCTCCCTAATGTAAGCGATACTCTAGGATTCTTGTCTTCAATAATCCTTAGTTTTGGAATAATCTTTGAATACCCTTTAATAATCTACATTCTCTCGAAATTTGGTATAACTTCAAGTAGATTTTTAGCCTCAAAAAGAAAATACTCCATACTCATTTCAACTATAATATCAGCAGTCTTAACTCCAACAACTGATGTATTTTCAATGCTTTTTATGCTTGTACCCTTGGTATTATTTTATGAGATAGGAATATTAGTTTCCTATCTTACTTATAAAGAGCGTTGATAAAAATCTTAATAATTGTAACCTTAACTAATTATTTTGGAGGTTTTAAATGGATTTAGTTTCATCAAAACATATCGAAGAATTTATACCCGGAGAAAAACTATATCATGGAGCAATCCAGGTTACCCCATTTAGAAACAAAGAGTACATAAAAAAATTTAATAAAAATTATGCACTTGGAATGGACTCAAAGCTGGCTGGCTCATTGGGATACATAGATCCTAATATTGAGATTAAAAAACAAAATTTTGGAATTGAATCCCCTTCTATAATCAGCCAAGGATATCTATTTAATGTTGGCTTTGGGTTAAGTGTTCATGATATATCATTTAATGCTATTGCGAATCTTTCATATAAAAATTTGAGATATGGTGTACCTGCATATGAGGGTGATATTTTATTTGCAACTTCAGAAGTATTGGGAATCGAAGTTAAAAAAGATGGCGCTTCAAATGGTTCGGTTCAAGTCAGAACAACAATTACAAATCAAGACAATAAAGTTGTCCTTGAGTACATAAGACAAGTCTTAGTTAGAGCAACAAGGGGGACAACTCTTGATAAACAATCAAGCATACAAGATCAACCCGAGAGAATTAACCTAACAGAGTCTATGATGCCACTAAAGTTTCACAACTTACCTAGTAAGTTTAATCAAAAAAAGGTTAAGTCTTTTGAAGATTTTGAAATAGATGAAATTTATGAGGGAGATTTTGCGAAATCTATAAACCTAGTGGATTTTAGTTGGCTTCAAATTTCCACTCTCAATGATGCGAGCGTTCATCACACTCCAAAGTCAAATTTTATAGGATATGGCGGCGCTATTAAATCTACAGTTGAAGGAGAGGTTAGCTCACATATTCCATATGCATACTTTTTGGGCATGAATTCTGGCTCACACGATGCTCCAACCTATCCAAGTGATATAATTCAATCAATGTTCAGTTCAACAAATGATGACGATGAAAAAATTACAGGTTCTTTTAAGGTCATAAATAAAGATGTAATTAAAAACAGAGAAGATTTTGGAATCTTAACAATCCAACTTTGCGGGGATAAAATTGTAACAGAAGCTGGGTTTAAAGCCTATGAAAAGGCTGGCTTTAAAGGTGTATCCAATATTGTAGACAATAAAATAAGAGTCTTAACTATGGAAATGATTGTTGCTGTGCCAACGAGAGAGGCTATTGTTTAATGCCTAAAAAGAAATTTCCGATCAAAGATTTAAACTACCCTACTACCTATAGGTGGAAAAATAAATTTGATTATGATTGGAATACAAAAAGTAACCAAAAAAACTGGACTCTTCCAAGAGTTCTCATTGATCAAGCTAATTCAAACCCAAACAAAGATTTCTTACAGTTTAGCTATAACAAACCCCTCACTTTTTCTGAAGTTAATATTCAGGCTAATAAAATTGCAAACTCTTTAGATAAGTTAGGAATAAATAAAACAGATAAAGTATCTGTTTACATGCCTAATTCGCTGGAGATATGTTTAGCTTGGTTTGGCATTTTAAAAAATGGATCCGTTATGGTTCCAATCAATACCGCATATGTAATGGACTTCCTCCAATATATAATTGAAAGCTCGGACTCTAAAATCATAATAATTGCAGAAGAGTACCTTGAGCGCTTAGCCAACATACAAGATAGAATTCCAAATATTAAAGAAGTAATTGTTTGGACTAGAAGTGGTGACGACAACTTTAACGCGTGTGGTTACAATAAAACTAGATGCATATCCTGGAATGAGTTTGTATCTAATGGTTCAGAAAAAGAACCGAAAGTTAAAATAACCCATATGGATCATGCTAGGCTAATGTACACCTCTGGTACAACAGGGAAGTCTAAAGGTGTTGTTAGGCCATGTGCAGCAGATTATTCATCTGCGCAAAACTACTCGTCCATTATGGATCTTGTAGAAAGTGATACAGTTTTCACCTGTTTGCCTCTTTTTCATTCTAATGCAATGGTAATGGGGGTATATCCCGCTATGATTAGCGGCTGTAAAATTGTGGTTGAAGAGAAATATTCTGCTAGCAAATTTTGGAAATGGATGAAAGATTTTAAGGTTACAAAATTTAATCTTGTTGGAGTAATGTCCTATTTTATGTGGAATGCGCCCAAGGTTCCAGAAGAGAAAGATCATAATGTCGAATTAGTCCTAGGTAGCCCTGCACCTCATGACATTATTGAAGAATTTATGGAAAGATTTAATATTCTTTTTACTGAAGGATATGGCCTAACGGAAGTAGGTCAGTGCACATTTACAAGACCTAACGAACCTTTCAGGGTTGGATCTTGTGGAAAAGAATCACCAGGCTATGAAATAAAGATTGTTGATCCGGATACTGATGAAGAACTTGAAAGAGATACTCCTGGCGAACTTGTTCTCAGACCTAGAATTCCAAATATTTGCCTACATTATTATTATAAAATGCCCGAAAAAACTGTTTCAGACTTTCGAAACCTGTGGTTTCACACTGGAGACTTATGTAGGATGGACAAAGATGGCTACATCTTCTTTATGGATAGAGTCAAAGACTACATAAGACGAAGAGGTGAAAATATTAGTTCTTTTGAAGTGGAGAATCTTATATCATCACATCCCAGCATTGAAGAGTCTGCAGCGATAGCCGTAAAACTAGACGAACAAGGCCGTCACTCTGAAGATGAATTAATGATAGTTATCGTTTTAAAAGAAGGGGCGGAGCTTGATCCCGTTAACCTAATAGATTTTTTAAAACCTATAATGCCAAAGTTTATGATTCCAAGATTTGTAAGGTTTAGAGATTCTTTACCTAAAACTCCTACTAATCGAGTCCAAAAGGTTAAGCTTAGAGAAGAGGGAATCACTCAAGATGTTTGGGATTCCCTTAAAAAATAATTCTTATTTGTCCCAAGGTTGCTTTTTCTCAGGTTTCTGCTTATATGGATTCTCTTTATCCGGATGAAAATATTTAAAAGTATTTATATGTTGGTCAGTATAAGATCCTGGTGGATAATATTCGTCATAAAAATCTAAATCTAAATTATGCGCCTGAAATACCAGCCTCATATACATTGGGTCTACAAAAGCAGGGAATGATCCATAAGTATTATGAATGTATTCGGCAACAGATTTTACAATTTCATTCGTAGTATCAGTTGGTCTTGGAGCTTTGACTAGATGCTTATCTGGCTCTTTATAAGGAAAGGGTTTTGAACTATCCCAAGCTCCCCATTTATGCTCATCCATTTTGTCAAATGCATCAGACATTGTTTTATAATAAGGTGGACAATACCCCTCAAAGATACCATCTTTACCAACCGGTCTTGTAGGGCCCGATTTGGGCTGTTCAAATCTAAAGCCAAGACCTTTGAATAATTCAGGATTAGATCCCAAAGTGAATCTCGGAATCAGACCCGTAAAAGTCCAACCTCCAAGGCCTAGTGCTTGAAGCGCTAAAGACATGTTTTGGCATATAAATGCCTGCTCTACATTTAGACCTGTAAGAATCCTAACCTCAAGGTCATAAAGTGACATTTTAACATCCTCTTTAATTCGACCTGAAGCAATCCATTCATCCTGTCCACAAGAACAGTTATTTTTCTCGTCCCAAATATTAAAAGCATAAGAACTGCTACAATATAATGTCAGCAAGTTTAAATACTCTTCTGTTATGTCTGTAACAGGAATAAAAGTTGTCGTTCCTGGCTTGTTAGTATTCCATTGATTAAAATCAAAAAGTCCTGGCATTTTATCAGGTAAGTTTGCCCTACCATCTTCGAGCTTGACCAATCCTTCTTTGTATAACTCTAGCAATCTGTCAATTTTATCATTTACATTCATTCTAAAAAAGACGTCTAACTCTTTATCTTTTGGCAACATGTGTTTAACGTCAACATAATAAAGACCAGAATCATTAGTGAAAAATAGTTCTGTTCCATGATTGTTACATGCTGATGGCCAAGTTCTGCTTGTCCACTGGCATAACAAATCAATCCCATTTTCTGGCGGTAAATCTGCTAGACATAAACCAGTTAACCCAGTCCCTGCCCAAACTAACATTGCTTCTTGAAATTCAGTTAATGGAACAGGATCTATTTTTGATTTATAGCCTAAAGAGCTATCAGAAGGAAGTTCCATTCCTAGCCCAAATCTTCTTGACCTTCTATTAAAGATAGCTTCAAATAAAGGGTACTTTAAAGCAGCCTCATAATTAACTTTTCCATTTGCTTTACCATTTTTTTTTGTCATAGTTTTACCTCGCTTTTACAACTACGTTTATTATAAATTAAATATATGAATTACAAAAAAGTAATTAGCTTACAGCTTGCTTCTTAGTCTCTTCTTTTTCAAGCTCTCTTATGGCTAGTTTAACGGTGGAGATTCCTAAAGTAGAGCATTTTGGCCTAGAAAGTGCTAGCTCCTCACCAATAATATCAGTAATAATCTCTGGTCCCATAGCTAGAATCTCATCTTTGGATTTCCCTATTACAACTTCAGAAATAATAGATGTTCCTGCCTGACTAACAATGCAACCTTCACCTTCAAATTTAAAATCTGTAATCACATTATCTTCGAACTGAAGGCAAATAGTGACTATATCGCCACAACCTGGATTCCCACCATTTTGTTTAATATCACATCGATGCTTATTCTTATCTTCATCGCTAAGAGAACCCGAGTTTCTCGGGTTCTCATAATGATCTAAAATAAAGTCCATTAGTTCTTGTTTATCTTTCGTCAAACTAAACCTCTCTACTTCTCAATAGGCGCTTGGACAAGATTGCCCCATTCGGTCCAGGAGCCATCATAGTTTTTAACACTATTGTAACCCAGCAGATAAGTAAGAACGAACCAAGTATGTGAAGATCTCTCGCCTATTCTGCAATAAGCAATAACATCATCTTCTGGTTTTAGTCCGGCTCCATTCTGATATATCTCAACTAACTCGTCAGCCGATTTAAATGTGCCATCTTCATTTGCTGCAGTCGCCCAAGGAACGCTTTGAGCATTAGGAATATGTCCACCTCTAAGTGCTCCTTCTTGAGGATATGCTTCCATGTGAAGCATTTCACCGCTGAATTCTTTAGGTGATCGAACGTCAATTAAAGCTCCTAAAGCAGCGCTATGTTCTTTGACCTCATCCCTAAATGCTCTAATGCCAAGATTAACATTAGTAACTTTATAATTTGTATTCTCTAGAGAAGGTATGTCTTTAGACAGTGGCTTTTTCTCCTCAATCCACTTTTGTCTTCCACCATTCATTATAATACATTTCTCATGACCATAGATTTTAAATGTCCAAAAGGCGTAACATGCCCACCAGTTACTTTTGTCTCCATAGAAAACAACTGTATCTTCAGGTGAAATTCCCTTTGAGGAAAGAAGTTTTTCAAAATTATCTTTGTCTATATAGTCTCTTATAAGATTATCTTGAAGCTCTGTCTCCCAGTCTATTTTTATTGCTCCTTCAATATGACCTATGTCATACAAAAGAATATCTTCGTTAGATTCAAGTACCTTAATTCCTGGTTTATCTTTATTTTCCAGGACCCAGTCAGTTGAAACTAACAATTCTGGATTCTTATATTCTGCCATTTTATTCCTCCATCTGGCCTTATTAATAAAACCAGAAAAATTAAATTTTAAATTTATAACTAACTAGTACTACTTGTAGTTACAACAACATAAGTTTGAAAAGTTACAACAACATGTATCTACTTCACTAACAAGCAATACAAATAATGTTTTAACCATAACAAACTCCAAAAAATTTTTTGTAACTCAAAGAGGAAAGACATCGATCAACGTCTTCACCCTATTTAGCAATTATTTAATGTCGCTGCAATTAGAGTTAAATGACGACATATAGATTATAGCACTGAAATAAAATAAAAATCAATATAATATTTAAATAAGCAACTCAGTAGGTTATTATTTTGTATGGGTGAAATTAAAGAAGAAGCAACCAATGAGGTTGAAGCTAAAGATAGTTTAGGCTCGGAAGAAGAAATTGCTGCTGAAGCAGCTCCAAAAGAAGCAGAAGAGGGACATGTCGTTCTGACTTATCCTGAAAGAGTGCCTAACGCTGAAAAAGGTGCTGACCACGCGCACGCATATGTGATGTTAAAGGTACTAGTTGTCTTAATAGTTTTTTCTTTTGTAATAGCAAAATTCACTTCACCTTTTTAAGTGACTAATATGCTCCCTTAAAAATTTTGCAGTTTCTGACTTCTTTACAAAAGGAAAGTCTTTTTTTAAACCCTGAAAAGATAAATGCCCTCCGGCTGAACCACCATCCGGTCCAAGGTCAATTATATAATCAGAGCCATTAATCACTTCCATATTATGCTCGATGATTACTATAGTACTTCCAGAATCCCTAAGCTGGTATACAACCCCAAGAAGCTTGTCAATATCCTCATAGTGTAGACCTATAGTTGGTTCATCTAAAATATAAAAAGTCTTACAAGTATTCTTTTTAATCAACTCCTTTGAAATCTTAATTCTTTGAGCTTCACCTCCCGAGAGAGTTGTTGCGTCTTGTCCTAGTTTGAGATACCCAAGGCCTACAGAATTAATTATATTAATTTTATTTTGTAAAATAGGAAATCCGGCAAAAAAATCATTCGCTTCTGAAAAAGTCATATTTAAAACATCTGCAATATTTTTTCCTCTATAAAACACACTTAGCGTTTCCAAATCAAACCTTTTCCCTTCACATGAATCGCACAAAACATTAACATCAGGCAAAAAACTCATTTCGATTTTTATGCTTCCAGCACCCGAACACTCTGAACAACTTCCTTCCTTTACATTAAAACTAAATCTTCCTGCTGAAAATCCTTTAATCTTAGAATCTGGCAGTGAGGCAAAAACCTCTCTAATTGTTCCAAAGATTCCAGTATAAGTTGCAGGATTAGACCTTGATGTTCTACCTATAGGAGACTGATTAATATTGATAATCTTATCAAAATTTTCCTCGCCACTGATGCTAGTAAGAAAATCAGGTGTGACCTTATTCTTAGAATTGATTGAAGACGAAATTGCTTCATAGATTGTTTGGACAACCAGCGTACTTTTACCAGAACCCGAAACCCCAGTGACACAAGTAATTTTTCCAATGGGAATATCTACATCGATTGATTTTAGATTATTTAGAACTGCCCCTTTTATTGATAGATAATTTTTTATTTTTGATTTGCTTTCAACGATTTTAACTTTCTTCTTTTTTGAAAGGTATTGTCCAGTTAACGAAGCTTTGTTCTTAGCAATAGACATGGGGGACCCATTGGCAACAACTAGGCCTCCATTCAGTCCAGCGCCAGGCCCTATATCGATTATATAATCAGCGCTTCTTATAGTTTCCTCGTCATGCTCAACAACCACTAAAGTATTCCCTCTTTCCTTTAATAATTTTAAAGAATTTAACAACATCTTATTATCTCTAGGATGCAATCCGATTGTAGGCTCATCTAACACGTATGTTATACCAGTAAGATTGGCTCCTAATTGTGAAGCAAGCCTTATTCTTTGAGCTTCACCTCCCGAAAGAGTTGGAGCAGTTCTATCGAGCGTTAAATAACCCAGGCTTACGCTAAGAAGGAAGTCCAATCGGGAAATAATTTCATTTTTAATTTTTGCCCAAATTAGTTTCGCTGTTCCATTAAATTTAATTTTTTTAAAGAATTTCTGACAATCTAGTATAGTTAAGTCGCATATTTGTGAAATATTTTTTTTATTTATAAAAACACTAAGGGCCTCTTCTCTCAATCTACAGCCATTACAATTTATGCACTTTTCAATTTTTCTGTACTTTAACAGGTTTGTTCTAATTTCTTCCGCACGTGATGAACTAAACCATTTTTCTAAAATTTGAACTATCCCTTCGAAAGTTTTATTGTCACCATAAAAAATTAATGATTGAGCATTCTCGCTGAGTTCACTAAACGGAGTGTTTAAATCAATACTATTTTGGTTCAGAAAACTATTTATAATTTTTTTATAAAAAGCTGAATCTTTAAATGGCGCTAAAGCTCCATCCTTGATTGACTTTGAAGTGTCAGGAACTATTAATTCCAAGTCAAACATTTCAAAGTACCCCAAGCCTTCACATTCCAAACACTGACCGTAGGGACTATTATAAGAAAAAAATCTTGGGGATATCTCAGGAAAAGTAGCGCTACAATTAGAACAACTCATATTTCTATTAAAGATTTTTCTTTTTTTCTCTGATTCCACAACAACTAACCCTTCACCATACTGGAGTGCCGTCTTGATTGATTCAGAAATTCTCAATGAATTCTTTTTGTTTACTTTTATACTATCAACATAAACTTCTACTGTATGTTTTTTCTGTTTTTCTAAATCAACCTTTTCTGAAAATGAGAACAATTCACCATCTATTCGAATCTTGGAAAATAGTTTCGCGGCATCAGAAATCTCTTTTTTGAACTCTCCCTTCTTGCCTAAGGCTATAGGAAAGTAAATTTCTATATCTTTGGCTGCGAAATCACGATTTACAATAGAAACAATAGAATCTAAAGAAGTTGCATCTATTAAGGATCCACATTTATAACATTTAACTTCACCAACTCTTGCATATAGCAATCTTAAAAAATCATATATCTCTGTTATGGTGGCTACGGTAGACCTAGGGTTCCTCATAAATGTCTTTTGATCTACTGAGATTGTTGGCGACAATCCAGATATAAAATCTAAGTCAGGTTTTTCAAATTTATCTATAAACTGTCTAGCATAATTTGAGAGTGATTCTAAATATTTTCTTTGACCTTCTGCAAAAATTGTATCAAAGGCTAAAGTTGATTTTCCAGATCCACTAACGCCCGTAAGTACTGTTATTGAACCACGTGGAATTTCTACATCGATATTTTTTAAATTATTCTGCCTAATGCCTTTAATGGTTATATTCTTCACTTCTATAGCCTAACCAAAAGAATCCTTATTTGTTTTCCATTATTAACCATTTAAAAAAATTTAGTTCAAACTCTTTATTTGAAAGCTCAGGATGCCACTGTAATCCTAGGATTCTCTTACTTTTACTTTCAAACGCCTCTATAGTTTTATCTTTTGATTGTGCCACAACAATTAATGATTTCCCTAGAGTATCAATTGATTGATGATGATAACTATTTACAATTGCCGATTTGTTTCTAAAAATCTCATAAAGTATTGAATCTGATTTTATAGAAATTTTATGCCTCGTGCCATTAGAGTGGCTATTAGCCCCTGGAACACAAAGTTTTATATCCTGATGTAAACTTCCACCTAAGACGACATTAATCAACTGCATTCCTCCACAGATACCCAAAATCCTCTTTTTTAACTTTATTGCATAGTTAATATATAAAATCTCACTCAACGTTCTTCTCTTGTCCAAAGAATTTATAAGTTTGGATTTCTTTTGCCCATAAAAAGCTGGGTCTATATCTCTACTACCAGTCACAATCAAAGAATCAATGCAGGATATAACTTTTAAAATATTTCTTTTATCATTTACCATCGGAAGATAAAATGGAACTCCACCGGATTTAATTACTTTTTCAGAATATGCGATTTCAGATTCATAAAACTTACCTTTTACATCGCAAGTTATGCCAACTATTTTTTTTATCATAAATATTATTATCTAGTATTTTTAATAATTTTAAAATTCTTTTATTTTTACTATTTTAATATAAGATTTAGAAATCATGAGTTTAAATGAATTTGATGTAATTGTTATCGGAGGGGGTCATGCTGGCTGTGAAGCTGCATTGTCTTCGGCTAGGCTTAAAACTAGAACACTTCTTCTAACAGCTAACCTCGATACAATAGGTATTATGTCGTGCAACCCATCAATAGGAGGAGTTGGAAAAGGTCATCTAGTAAGAGAGATAGATGCTTTAGGTGGTGAAATGGGCAAAGCTGCCGACTTTTCATCAATACAATACAGAAGGCTAAATACTAAAAAGGGTCCTGCTGTTCAATCAACAAGAATTCAAGCAGATAGGAATCTATATAAGATTCACATGAAGCAGGCTATAGAAAACCAGGCAAATTTGTTTGTTAAGCAAAGACTTATACATTCTTTATTAGAAAAAAATGGTCAAATTATTGGGGTGCAAACTTCTTATGGAGAAATATATCACTGCAAGTGTTTAGTTGTTACTCCGGGTACTTTCCCAAATGGATTAATTCATGTTGGGGCCGAAAAAACAAGTGCTGGCCGTGCCGGAGAAGCACCGACAACAGAAATTTCCGATTCATTTAAAGAACTTGGTTTAAACTTAGGAAGACTTAAAACTGGGACACCCCCAAGATTAGACGGTAAAACAATTAATTGGTCAAAAACTATCGAGCAGCCTGGGGACAAAGACCCCTTACTTTTTTCTTTTGAAAATTCACATGTGAGAAACGCTCAACTTCCATGTCACATAACATACACTAACGCTGAGACACACAAGATAATAAAAGACAATATTCACAGGTCACCGATGTATTCAGGGCAAATTGAGGGTATAGGACCAAGATATTGTCCTTCTATCGAGGACAAAATTGTTAAATTTGCTGACAGGGATAGACATCAAGTTTTTTTAGAACCTGAGGGTCTAAATACTAAGGAAATATATCCTAATGGAATATCCACAAGTCTCCCTATAGATGTGCAAATAAAGATTATAAACAGCATAAAAGGCCTCGAGAATGCGGACATAATGAGACCAGGCTACGCTGTAGAATATGACTATTGTGACCCTCGAGATTTAAAGTCCTCATTGGAATCTAAAACAATTAAAAATTTGTATATGGCTGGACAAATAAACGGAACGACTGGTTATGAAGAAGCTGCCGCTCAAGGACTTATAGCGGGAATCAATAGCTCACTAAAAGTTCAAGGTGCAAACCCCCTGATTCTCAAAAGATCAGAGTCTTATATAGGAATTTTAATAGACGACTTAGTAACACTTGGTGTTGATGAACCTTATAGAATGTTTACCTCCAGAGCTGAGCATAGACTTTTACTAAGAGATGACAACGCTGACTTTAGATTAACTCCGATAGGTTATGGAGTTGGATTAATAAAACAAAGTAGGTTTGATTTGTTTAATAAAAAGAGAGATTCATTTAATGAGATAATGGAAGAGCTAAATAACTCCAAGATTGTGCCTAATGAAAAAAATAACGCTTTTCTTTCTAAGTTGGGAACTCCTTCGTTAAAAAAACCAACTTCCTTTAAAGAAATACTTAGAAGACCAGAAGTTTTTTATGATGACTTGATTGAGCTGAATGCAGGATTAGATAAAATCGAAGACAAGATAGTTCAATCTCTTATAGAGAATGAAATCAAATATGAAGGGTATATAGCGAGACAAAATGCTGGAATAGAGCAAGTGACAAAACACCAGGGGATTAAAATTCCATCAAGCCTGAATATTAATGTAATACCAGGTTTATCAAATGAGCTAAAACATAAGTTGAACAAAATACAGCCCGAAACAATTGGTCAAGCCTCTAGAATCTCAGGAATAACTCCTGCGGCTATCAACATCCTTATGGTATATATCAAAAAAGATCAGTCCGTAAACGAAGCTAAGATTTAAACTAATCCAATATTCTTTTTACTTCGGACAAAGTCCGAACCGGTAGATTGCAGCAATAGTCCTTACATATATATATCCCAAATTTATCAGAAATATCCGGCAAAAAATTATCATGATTTCTTAAAATCTTTTTATATTTGTCTAAATCATCTAAAGTGGATATATAATAAATTAGTTTATTATTATGGTTAAAGTCTCTTAAATAATTTATTATCTCGTTGCTGAAATCTAGCTCTTTACAAGGGTTAACAATAACAATCTGGACACTATCACTTAACAAAGTTAGATGATTTGCAAGAAATTGAGACAGATTAATTGGAAACTTTTTAGCCATTTCACCTAATTGAAGGGATAGCTTATTAGCCTTTTCTGATATTAGAAGGTTGTTACAATATCCTCCAATCTTGATAAGTCCGAACAAGGCTACTGAGTTTCCTGAGGGTATAGCGCCATCTAAAAGATTCTTTTGTCTAACGATTACATCTAGGGAGCTTTCAGGGGTTGCGTAGAACAAACCCTTATTGTTATCCCAAAAGAGTTCTATCATTTTTTCACAAATTTTTAGCCCAGTCTCTAGGATAGTGGGGTCCAAAGTTGCTTCATATAAATCAACGCATGCTTTAGTTAAAAAAGCATAATCATCAATCATACCCTCAATGGAAGCATTGTTGTCTCTAATGCAATGGAAAAGAGTAGAGTCTTTTTTTACCATATTATTGATTATGAATTCAAAGCTATTGATAGCTAAAGATAAATACTTCTCCTGTCTAAAAACAATTGATGATTTTGATAGAGCTGAAATCATCAAGCTGTTCCAGTCTGTTAGTATTTTATCATCCAGGCTGGGTCTAATTCTTTTATTTCTTGCAATTTTTAATTTTTGCTTAATTCTATCTGATTCTTCTTTAATTGACTTGTGATCAATTGAAAAAATCGAGGAGAAAGTTTCAAGCTCATCTTTCAAGTAGATTATATTTTTTCCATTTCTTGCACTAGATACCTCCTCATTAAAATTTCCCTCTTGTTCAATACCGTACAAATGTTCAAAAAAAGCAGACTCATCTTTTGTCAAAATGCCTCTAATTTCTTCCAGTTCCCAAGTATAAAAAGCCCCCTCTTGTCCTTCGCTGTCAGCATCCTCCGCTGAAAAAAAACCCCCATCTTTAGACTTTAAAACTTCATTAACATAGAGATAAATTTCTTCTGAAGTTTCCCTAAACAAATCCTTGAAAGAAAGGCTATAGGCTTCCGCAAGAGACTCGAGAATCATGCCTTGGTCATAAAGCATCTTCTCGAAATGAGGAACAAGCCATTTAATATCAGTAGAATACCTATGAAAACCGAAACCAACGTGGTCAAAAATTCCTCCTAAACGCATACTGGTTAATGTTTGCTCAACCATTCTCATTGCATCTTTTTCATTAAATGATTTATAAAATTTTGATAAAAAAATCATATTTTGAGGACTTGGAAATTTTGGTGCTTCACCAAAGCCGCCATATTTTTCATCATAAAAATCTTTTATGCTTTCAAATATTTCTTTTAAGTCCTCTTTTTGAACGTAACTGTCTGGAACATTTGGGTTAGAAACTTCCTTCAAAGAAGTGTAGATAGAATCGCAAGACTTCAATACATCTTCTCTTTTCTCATCCCAAACCTCTCTAACTTTAGGAAGAAACTCGCATAGTCCAACTGAGCCCTTAGTTGAATTCTTAGGAAAATAAGTCCCCGCAAAAAAAGGGATTTTGTCAGGTGTAAGGATTACCGTAAGAGGCCACCCACCTCGCTTTGTCATCATCTGGCATACAGACATATAAATACTATCTAAATCAGGTCTTTGTTCCCGATCTACTTTAATTGAAATAAAGTTTTTATTTAAAATTAATGCAACCTCTTCGTCCTCAAAGGACTCCTTTTCCATCACATGACACCAATGGCAAGTTGAATATCCAATAGACAAAAAAACTGGCAAATCTTTATCTTTGGCAACTCTAAAGGCTTCCTCACCCCAAGGGAACCAGTTGACTGGATTCGATGAATGCTGAAGCAAATACGGACTATTTTCATTAACTAGTTTATTTTTCATCTAAAACCTCTTTGTTCACTTTCTTTATATCTTCCCAAACCAATCTCTTCTTAGACTGATTATCAAGAATTGAATTTAGAGCTAATGTGCAAATTAATTTTGAGTTAAACAAATTAAAAAAATTATTTCTTAAACTAAGAATAGAATCATTTGAGTCAAGAGCAAATTGTGAAATTCTTTCACCAAAGCAAACTATAATCGACGGACTACAAAGCTTTACCTTTTCCCTGATCAAATTGTTAAGAATTTTAACCCCATCAAATTTATTGTTAGTAAAAGCAACACTTGATGTATCTAAAGTATCCAACTGCTGGTCTGAAATATTCATTCCTTTTTTAATTATGTTCCCAAACAAGGCCCCTTCTTCTGAGTCTTTAGACGTGAGCTTATCGCCAACAAAAAGCACCTTTACCGATACTCCTAAACTCTTCTGGTTCATATTGTTGATTAATTTTAAAAGAGTGGCCTTTTGTTGACTTGTAACCAACAATCCTTTAAGTCCTAGGGATTTCAGTATTCTGGTTTGTCTTTCAATCTTACCTTTATCTAAATTTTTATCTTGAAGAATCATGGTGTATATATAAAACTAAACTATAAATTATTTTTGGCAAAAAAAGATATGGAATATAATTTTTTAGATATCGAGAAGAAATGGCAAAAAAACTGGGAGGATAGCTCTATTTTTTGCCCTGACGAAAATAGCAAAAAACCAAAATATTACATTTTAGAGATGTTTCCCTATCCATCAGGAAAAATCCACATGGGTCATGTAAGAAATTATGCAATCGGAGATGTTTCAGCAAGATTTAAAAGATCACAAGGATTCAATGTTTTACATCCTATGGGTTGGGATGCTTTCGGAATGCCAGCAGAAAATGCAGCTATAAAAAACAACATACATCCTAAAGAGTGGACATACGAAAATATTGAGGCTATGAAAGTGCAGCTAAAACAAATGGGTCTCTCTTATGACTGGACCAGGGAAATAAAGACCTGTGATAAAGAATACTTTGTTCACGAACAAAAATTTTTCTTAGAACTCTACGATGCTGGATTAGCATATAAAAAGGAGTCTTTTGTAAACTGGGATCCCGTTGATCAAACAGTTTTGGCAAATGAACAAGTTATAGATGGTAAAGGATGGAGGTCAGGAGCAATTGTTGAACAAAAAAAATTGTCACAATGGTTCTTGAAGATAACTGACTTTGCAGAAGATCTTTTAAAAGGGTTAGAAGATTTAAGTTTGTGGCCAAAAAAAGTCTTATCTATGCAAGAAAACTGGATAGGTAAGTCTATTGGGGCTACCATTAAATTTAAAATTATTGGCTCAAATGAACTAGTAGAAGTTTTTACTACTAGGCCTGATACAATATATGGTGCTTCTTTCATAGGATTATCTGCAGACCATGTTATTAGCGTTGAGCTTGCGAAAAACAATAAAGAAATCTCTGATTTCATCAAAATTTGTAAACAAGCTGGAACAACGAATGTAGATTTAGAAAAAGCAGAGAAGATAGGAATCAATACTGGCATTGTAATTGAACATCCGTTTACAAAAAAGCGAATACCTGTTTATATTGCCAACTTTGTTCTAATAAACTATGGGACCGGAGCAATATTTGGCTGTCCGGCACATGATCAAAGAGATTTTGATTTTGCTAAGAAATATAATTTAACTATTACTCAGGTGGTTGGAAGCTACCCTGACTCCGATGAAGAATTAAAAGAAGCCTATACCGGGGATGGTGTAATGATTAATTCTGATTTTTTAAATGGTTTACACATAGAGAGTGCGAAATTGAAGGTTATAGAAAAACTTAAAGATAAAAATCTTGCAGAGCCGTCTGTAAAATACAAGTTAAGAGACTGGGGGGTATCGCGACAAAGATACTGGGGAACACCAATTCCAATATACTATTCAAAAGATGGCGATACGATACCGGTTAAAGATAATGAACTACCTGTAGAGCTCCCAAAAGAAATAGATTTTACCAAAAACGGAAACCCTTTAGACTCACATCCAACCTGGAAGCATGTAAAGGCAAAAGGTGGGGGGGAAGTCGGAATGAGAGAGACGGATACTTTTGATACATTCTTTGAATCTTCTTGGTATTTTGCCAGATTTTGCTCCCCTCAATCAGAGAAGATGTTTGATGAACAATATAAAAAATGGATGCCTGTAGATCTTTATATAGGTGGCGTTGAGCATGCGATACTGCATCTATTATATTCAAGGTTCTTCACACATGCCTTAAACAGACTTGGAAAAAGCCATATTACAGAGCCTTTTAAAAAACTTGTCACCCAAGGAATGGTACTTAAAGATGGTGCAAAAATGTCTAAGTCTTTAGGCAATACAGTAGATCCTGAAGAGATAATAAAAAAATATGGGGCAGATTCAGTCAGAATCTTTATTCTGTTTTCAGCTCCGGTCGAGAAAGACTTGGAGTGGAACGATAAAGGTATTGAAGGTGCTAGTAGATTCTTAAAAAGAATGTGGAAAATAATATATGAGAACATAGAATCAATAAATTCTTCTTTTGATGAAGATATCAACACAATTTCCACTGAGGAAAAGGCCTTTTTAATTAAAATTCACAAAACAACAGAAAAAATAACTAAGGACATTGAAAACCTTCAATTTAATACCTGCATTGCTGCACTAATGGAGCTTTTAAATTTTGCTTATAAGTTTAAAGAAAATAATAATAGGCTTTTTGGTTTTTTTATTTATCAGTTTTTACAATTGGCTAATCCATTCATTCCACATGTAGTAAATGAACTTTGGGGGTTAGGAAAATTTAATAAAAATGATATTAACTTAATTTGGCCAAAGTATAATCAATCAATAATTGAAAAAGATAAGGTTATTATTGCTGTACAAATTAATGGAAAAACCCGAGGTTCAACACCTCTGTTGTTTGAAGAGGAAAGTGATGAAGAGATATCCTTGAGAATTTGTAAGTCCAAAGATTTCACAAAGTTTTTAGATGGCAAAATAATAGTAAAAAAAATCTATGTTAAAAAAAGGCTTATTAATATAATAATTAAATAGTTATTTTTTTAATTCTTTTAACTGCTTCTTCAAGTCTTTTATCATCTAAAGTTACAGATGCTCTTGTATATCCTTCCCCATGCTCGCCAAAACCTGTACCTGGTGTCATAACTATTCCAGCATCCTCCAAAAGAGTATTTGCAAAATCTTTTGATAAAATACCATTTGGATTTTTAAACCAAACATAAAAGGTTCCCTTGGGCTTATAGACTTCAATTCCAATTGATTCAAGACCAGAAGATAAAAGTTCTGACCTCTTTTTGTAAATATCTATTCTATCTTGAAGCTCATCTTCATAGTTTCTTAGAGCTTCAATGCCGGCTTCTTGAACTGCTTGAAAAGCTCCTGAATCAATATTTGTTTTAATCTTACCAATTGCAGCCACAGCGCTTTCGTTCCCAGCGACATGCCCCAATCTCCATCCAGTCATACTGAAGGTCTTGGAGAGACTATGAAACTCAATGCCAACATCAACAGCTCCATCATACTCAAGAAAACTTTTAGGCTTTTCCTGAAAATAAACTTCTGTATAAGCTGCATCATGACAGATTAAAATATTATTTTTAAAAGCAAAATCAATAGCTTTCTTAAAAAACTCGTCTGTTGCAAAAGCAGAAGTCGGGTTGTTTGGATAATTAAGAAACATTATCTTTGTTTTTTTGAGAATATCTTCTGGAATTATATCTAAGTCAGGCATAAAACCATTGGACTCTAGTAGGGGTACTACATAAGGTGTCCCACCTGCAAATTCTGTGGCTACACTATAAACAGGATATCCTGGATCAGGAACAAGCGCTATGTCTCCAGGGTTAATAAAAGCTAAAGGAGCATGTGCAACACCCTCTTTGGATCCTATTAAAGCAATTACATTTTTATTTCCCTTAAGCTCAACATTAAAACGTCTTTTGTACCAAGTTGCGACCTCATCTCTAAAAGACATCATCCCTGCATATGAGGGGTATCTATGGTTCTCAGGATTCAAGGAAGAACGATGGAGTGCATCAATAATTCTTTTCGGTGTTGGTATATCAGGATCACCAACCCCCAAATCTATCACATCTATTCCCTTGTTTAGTAAAGCATCCTTTTTAGCATCAATTTCGGCAAACAAATAGGGAGGAAGATTTTTAATTCTATCTGACCAATCTATTTTCATAATAGGCTTAACTTTAACGTAAAAAAAAAGTTACTTCAAATTACTTTTCATTGAGTTTAAAAATAATAAACTTAAATTTTTCACCAAACGCATTTGGGGAAACCAATTTTTTAAAATCTCTTAAAGATTGGTTACTGTCTTCTATCATCTGGCTAGGAATAAAATCTAAAATATTATTTGAAAGCAAAAAATCTGATTGTGAATAAAATCCTGTTTCTTTAAATCCATATTTTTTTGCAACAAGACTTAAAAGTTCAAAGTTAACATCATAAGTTATATCTTGGTCGAATATATTGTTATAAAAATCTCTTGAGACTTTATGTTTATAAAAACATCTACAGGTTCCATGGGGGTCAGGCGACGAATGAAAAAAATCAGACTTCTCACCATAGTCATTGACTAGAACATGAAGGCTTGAAAACTTTTTACTAAGCTCATAAAAGTACTTTTCATATTCTAGAATAGGGAATTCAAAATAAAAGTTTTCTTCTATTTGCAAATCATACTCCTCTATTTTTCTAATTAGGGAATCTCCTGCTTTAATTAAAACCTCAGAAATATTCTTCTTTTCTTTTTCAATATTTACAATATATAGAATATTTTCTTTCAAAACACATCGTTCAAAAGTTAAAGCATCAAAAAATTCATTGCAAAACAAGAAGGTTTCATTGTTTTTTTTTTCTATATCTGTAATTGTTGCACATATACTCAGTTTTTCTTTATGGTTGCTCAGGAGGTTGGCAATATTTTTGTGAATATTGATATTTTGTTCTACCAATATAATTTCTAATTTTTGATATATATTTGGTGCAGACTTTTTTATGTAATCAACTACAGAGGACATTAGCCTTCCATCGTTAGGGCCTAGTTCTACTAAAGAAATTTTATCGGACCTATTGTGAATAACTTTTGTAAGAAAAAAACTAGCTAATGTTTCCCCATACGCTCTCGACACTAAAGGAGAAGTTAAAAAATCTCCGTTCTTTTCAACATGAGAACCTTTTCTGTAGTAACCATTCTCGCTATACAAAGCATAGGTTACAAAATCCGAGAAAGGGACTTTCCTACTCTTGTTAAATAAATCCTGTAGCACAAGATAAGAATAACAAATTTACTTAAAATTGTTTACATGTTAGCTATGGGTTAAAATAAGATATGGTTAAAAAAATGCGTATATCCAAAGTTTATACAAAATTTGGCGACAAAGGAAAAACAATCCTAGTTGGCGGCGAAGTTGTTTCAAAGAGCTCAATTAGGGTTGAATCTTACGGTGAAGTAGATGAACTAAACTCTGTTTTAGGAGTTGCTCGCTCGGAAGATATGTTACAAGAAATCAAAGAAATTATTAATATGGTTCAAAACGATTTATTTATAGTTGGTGCAGACTTGGCTTCAACTAAATCTACAAAAGTTCCCAGGATAGGAAAAGTTAAAATAAATAAATTAGAAAAAACAATTAATCATTACAACAAAAAGGTCGGTCCCCTTAAAGAATTCATTTTACCTTCTGGGTCTTTGGTTGGAAGCTATCTGCATCTTGCAAGAACTATATGCAGAAGGGCCGAAAGACATGTTGTCTTATTGAGCGAAACAGAATGGGTAAATCCAAATGGTTTAATTTATATTAATAGACTTTCTGATTTGCTATTCGTTTTAGCTCGCCACCAAAACAAAGAAAGCCATGAAGGTGAGGTTTTTGTTAACTTTAAAAAATGACAAGTTCCACTTTTGCCGAGAAATTTCAAAATATTTATAGAGAAATAAAAAGATTTCATTTGTTAAAGAAAAATTCTGGAATTCAAATTGCTAACAAATACTCAAATCAAATAGATAAACTTATTTCTTCTGAAGTAAGCCTAAGTTATAAAAATAAAGGTATAGCCCTTTTGGCTCTTGGAGGATATGGTCGGAGAGAGCTTTGTATCCAATCAGATATAGACATATTGATTCTATATGAAAGAACAAAAAAAAGTGAAGCAGAGGATATAGCAGAAAAAATACTTTATAAACTTTGGGACACAGGACTAGAAGTAGGAAATTCTTTAAGAACAATTGATGATTGTCTTGAGCTTGCAAGCTCACGGAACTCAACAGTTTTAAGCTCGCTGTTAGACTTAAGAGCTATTGCTGGAGATTCACTTATACAAACAAAACTACAAAATGATATAAACAAGAAGCTTTTGCCAAATATTTCACAAAACTTTATAAACGAAAAAGTTATCGAGAGAAAAAAAAGGCATATAAAGTATGGCTCAGCAACTTACTTAACTGAGCCGAACATAAAAGAAGGAGAAGGGTGCCTTAGAGATATACACTCAATATTCTGGATTCTTAAAGCATTTCATTCTCAAATTGAAATCAATAAATTTTTAGGTGCTGGTTTTTTAAATAAAAATGAAATAAAAATTATAAATGAATCTCTGAACTTCCTTTTAACAATAAGGAACCACTTACATATAAACAAAAAACACGATATAGATATCATTGATTTTGATTCTCAAATTAAAGCCGCAGATTTTTTTAACATAGAAGATGAAGACTTTTTAAGAAAAGAAACTCTTTTTATGAAGGAAGTATACGGGACTATAAATAAAGTTAGCGAGTTAACTGATAAGATAATTCAGAAAACTATAAGTAAAAAAATATTTACTTCAAAAAGAATTCAAAACCTAGATGATTTTTTTATTATCCACAGAGGAGTACTTAAAGCTATAAACCCTAAAAGGTTATTTCATAACCCACGAAATATTTTAAAGGTATTTGAATACTCTGTAATTCATGATTGTGAAATTTGTGACGACTTACTTAAAGAGATAAAAAAAATAGAATCATTTCGATTCTCGACTGGTGAAATAAAAATAATAAATAGACACTTTATTGAGATACTAAAAAAAGGGAAAAATATCTTCAAAATTCTTTCTAGTCTTAACAAAAATAATATTTTATCTTTTTTGTTTCACGAATTTGAAGTTATTAAAAATTTGCCACTCACTGACCCATCTCATATTTATACAGTTGATGTTCACTCTATATTGCTAATTAATGAATATGAAAAACTTATAAATGGTGAATATAAAAAAGATTTTCCATTTGAATCAGGTATTGCTTCTAAATTAAAAAAGAAAGAAGCTTTTTATTTAGCTTGTCTTTTACATGACATAGGTAAAGGCTACGGTAACAATCATGCGGAAAGAGGGAGCAAAATTACAAAAGATATTTGTCAAAACTTGCTTTGTGAAGACGAGTTGGCTCAAACAGTTGAATTCTTAGTTAAAGAACACTTGATAATGTCTAGCTACTCACAGAAGAGGGACCTGGATGACAAGCAATTAATAGAAGAGTTTAAAAATAGAGTCGAATCGAAAGAAAATCTTCAGTATTTATTTATACTTACTTTTTGCGATTTAAGAAGTGTTGCGCCAGATGTTTGGTCAAATTGGAAAGGAAACTTGCTTTCTCTCCTTTTTAAAAAAGCAAATAGTTTATTTGTTAATTCCAAATCTAAGCACAAGACCCTTTTAGTAAAAAATACTAAAAAAGACCAAGTATTTAAAAGTATAGATCAAGTAAGGTTCAAGCAAATTGCTGGAAATTATTTTTCAACTTATTTTAATACTTACAATGAAGAGGAATTAAAATACCAGATAGAAATTCTAATGAACCAAACTAAAGATATTTCTCTTAAAGTAAAATATAGCCAAAAAAATAATGTTGACCAAGTAACAATATGGTCAAAAAAACAGAAAGTAGGATTTGCAGAAATCTGTGGAAGACTTTCTTCTGCTAGCATCAATATTTATTCTGGAAGAACAACTGTGCTTAAGAAGAATCTTGCGCTCTATACATTCGAGGTTAATAGGTTTGGCAAATCAACTTTTAGCGATAGGGCTATTTGGAGTTCGATTCAAAATGATTTAGAGAAAAAAGAAATTATCATCGAGGAAAACAAGATTGGAAAGAATATTTCATCAATACTAAGTGGTGCTAAAATCGAAACAAAAATAAAAGTTGATAACAACTCGTCTAAAAACTATACAATAATAGAGCTTTCATCAGCCGACAAACCCGGGCTACTCTATGAAATCTCCAAAAATTTGAAAGATTTAGGACTATCGTTGGGTTTGGTTAAAATTTCAACTAGGAGAGGTTCTGTTGACGACTCTTTTTATGTGAAAAAAACAAGTGGGGGAAAGCTCCTAGAAGAGAAAGGTATCGAACTTTTAAAGAAGAGGCTAAAAAATATATTAATATGAACAAAAAAGATATATTAGAAATAAAAACTGACTTTTTGATAATCGGCTCAGGATTATCGGGGCTTTATTCGGCAATTTATGCATCCAGGTTTGGCAAAGTAACTTTAATAACAAAGTCCTCAATTCAAGAAAGCAATTCTTATTGGGCGCAAGGAGGGATTGCAGCAGCAATAAATGAAGACGATTCAATTGAAATTCACAAAAAAGATACTCTCTCTGTAGGTTGTGGACTTAATAATCAAGAAGCTGTAAACACTATGGTCACAGAAGGAACAGAGCGTGTTCAAGAGTTAATTGATCAGGGAATGAATTTTGATCGAGCAGAATCAGGTTTTGATTTTGGAATTGAAGGTGGCCATAGCAGAAGAAGAATTCTTCATGCATTAGGAAATGAAACGGGAAAAGCTGTGGTAGATTTTTTATGTAAAGAAGTTGAAAGAAATAATAAAATCACAATTTATGAAAATTCTTTTGTAATAGACTTGTTCTCTGACTTCAAGACGTGTTTTGGCTGTTTAGTTTTTTCAGATAAAGAAAAAAATAAAGTTAGTATCCATTCAAAGGCTACAATTCTCGCTACAGGTGGTGGATGTGGTCTATATTCTCAATCTTCCAATCCATCCAGTACATCAGGTGATGGAATAGCGCTTGGGCTTAATGCAGGTGCGGTAGTGAAAGATATGGAGTTTATACAATTTCATCCGACAGTCTTTTCTAAAGAAGGTGCTCAAAATTTCCTTATATCAGAAGCAATAAGAGGAGAAGGTGGCCAGCTTGTTAATCACTCAAGGACCAGGTTTATGGAAAACTATTCAAAACAATTAGAGCTTGCGCCCAGAGATATAGTAGCAAGAGCCATATTTAATGAGATGAGAACAAATGGTGAGAAAAATGTTTTCTTATCACTAAAACACTTAAAACCTAGTCTAATTAAAAATAGATTTAAAAATACTTTTGAACTTTGTTTGAGGGAAGGTTTGGATATTACTAAAGATGATATTCCAGTATCCCCGGCTGCACACTATATGATTGGTGGCATCAAAACAAATACCTCCTCACAGACTAACATCAAAAATCTTTATGCTTGTGGAGAAGTTGCTTGTGTTGGAGCGCATGGAGCCAACAGGCTAGCTAGCAACTCACTTTTAGAATGTTTAGTTTTTGCAAGAAGAGCGGTCGACTCAGCTGTAAAATTATCTAAAAAAGAAGTGAAAATTCCTAAGAATTTAATAGAAAAGGCTAAAAAATGCTCTCTAATATCATCAGACAAGAAAGTAGAATCATACTTAAACTATAGAATACTACTTTCACAAACTATAAATAACTATGTTGGAATTTTAAGAAATAAAAAAGATTTACTACTTGCACTAAATGAAATCTCATCTATTAAAAGAACAAATTTAGATGAATTTGACCTTATAGACAAGAGGCTTATGAATCTAAAAAGTTTAACTTACCTAATTACAAAGTCTGCCCTATTAAGAGAAGAATCAAGAGGCGCTCATATAAGGGAAGATTTTTCTAACGAATCATCAAAGTGGCTCAAACATATAAATTGGAAGTTAAACAATGGAACTTTGCGCTTTTCGTACTCAAAACAATAATTTATATTGATTCACATTGTATTAAATAAAAAAAATGCTATAATTTTTTGCGGTGCGTTGAAATTCAGTATTTACTGAGGGTACTCTATTAAATTAATTATATTTTAACTAAAAGGTGAAGTTTAATGGCTGTTCAAAAACAATTAGAAGAACTAGAAATGGTTACCGTAAAATTTGCTGGTGACTCTGGGGATGGAATTCAAATTACAGGTGATCAATTTGGTAATACGACTGCTATAGCCGGTAATGATTTTTCTACATTTCCCGATTTTCCATCCGAAATTCGTGCGCCACTTGGAACAACATATGGGGTCTCTTCTTATCAAATACAATTTGCTGCTAAAGATATTTATACACCGGGCGATACCCCTGACGTTCTTATTTGCTTCAACCCCGCTGCATTAAAAGTAAACATGAGCACTGTTAATAAAGGTGGGATAATTGTTGTTAACGAAGACGAGTTTGTTCCAAAAAACCTAAAAAAAGCAGGTTTTGAATCTGACCCTCTTGGTCCAGATGACACCTCTCTTCAGGACTATAGAGTTCACAAGATTCCTATAACAACGCTTACTTTAAAAGCTTTGGAGGATATGGAAGATATGGGCCATGCAGACAAGCTAAGATGCAAAAACTTTTTAGCTTTAGGAGTTGTTTCGTGGCTATTTCAAAGACCTTTAGAACCAATAGAAAGTTTTTTAACAAAAAAGTTTGGCAAAAAACCCTTAATTTTGGAGGCTAATACGAAAGTTCTTCATGCGGGATACAATCTGTGTGATACAATGGAGATTTTTCCTATAATGTACAAAATACCTCCAGCTAAGCTTGAGCCAGGAACTTATCGAAATATTAATGGAGCACTAGCGACATCTTACGGTCTGTTGGCTGCGGCAGAAAGAATAGAACTTCCAATTGTTTATGCAGGATATCCCATCACGCCAGCAAGTGAAATTCTTCATACTCTTGCAGCATTAAAGCAATTTGATGTTGCCGCAATACAGACTGAGGATGAAATAGCTGCTGTAACTATGGCCCTGGGTGCTGCTTATGGTGGATCACTCGGAATAACTGGGAGCTCGGGTCCTGGACTAGCACTTAAAATTGAAGCAATTAACCTAGCGGTAATGACAGAGCTGCCTTTAATAATTTTTAACTTCATGAGATCAGGAATATCAACAGGGATGCCTACTAAGACCGAACAAGGCGATTTGGCTATGGCTCTCTTTGGTCGACCTTCAGATTCTCACTTAATTGTACTCGCACCTGAGTCAGCGTCTGACTGTTTTTGGATTTCAATTGAAGCGGTAAGACTTGCAACAAAATATATGACGCCTGTTATAGTTTTATCTGAAGGCTTTTTAGTAAATGCTTCTGAGCCATGGAAGCTTCCTGATTTAAGCACAATACCTGAAATGAAAGCGCCTTTTAGAACTAATCCAAAAGACTATCTTCCTTACAAAAGAAACAAGGAAACATTGGCTAGGGATTGGGTTAGAATTGGCACTAAAGGCTTAGAGCACACAATTGGTGGTCTAGAAAAAATTAATGAAACTGGGGCAATTTCACAAGACCCAGACAACCATGACTTAATGACTAGATTAAGAGCAGAAAAAGTACAAAGAGTGCAAAATGACATTCCAGACGTTGAAATTCTTGGAGATAAGGATGCGGACCTTGTTCTTTTAGGATGGGGTAGCGCGATAGGAAGCATGAGGGCGTCTGCTGAAATAATTGCAAAAAGCGGAAAAAAAGTTGCAATTGTTAATTTAAGATATATAAATCCTTTTCCTAAAAACTTAGAGAAAGTTTTGAAAAGCTTCAAAAAAGTTGCTGTTGTGGAATTAAACTTAGGGCAATTAAACATGATAATTAGATCTAAATTTATGATTGATACTTCTTTCCTAGGAAGAGTAACAGGTCAACCAATCTCTGTCGTTGAAATGGTGGAATTTATCAACAATGAGTTAAACTTACTAAAAGAACATTAATTAACATTTAAGGAGTTTATATGAGTACTACTACAGAGTCTGTCAAATACAAAGCTAATGATTTCAAATCAGCAGCAGAACCTAGGTGGTGTCCTGGTTGCGAAGACTATGCAATTTTAAAGGCTGTTCAAACAGCTATGGCTCAAATAGGTAGACCAAAAAATGAACATGCAGTAGTTTCTGGTATTGGTTGCTCTTCTAGGTTCCCATATTATATGGGAACATATGGATTTCACACAATACATGGAAGACCACTTCCTATTGCAACCGGGCTAAAAATTTCTAATCCAGAACTAGCTGTTTGGATCGTTACTGGAGATGGTGATGGAATTTCTATTGGTGGTAACCATCTAATGCATGCACTAAGAAGAAATACGGACATGAATATCCTTTTGTTTGACAACCGAATATATGGTCTAACAAAAGGTCAATATTCTCCTACCAGTGAAAAAGGTAAAATTAATAAAACAGCTCCATATGGAACAATTGAAGAACCTGCGGACCCAGCGTCTTTAGCAGTAGAGTGCGGTGCTTCTTTTGTTGCACAAATTTCTGCAACCTATGTAAAAGAACTTGTGGCAGTTTTAGTCGAAGCTTATAATCACAAGGGAACGTCCTTTGTTCATATATATCAAAATTGTTACATATACAACAATGGGGCTTTTGATGGATTTACTGAGAGAAACATAAGAGATGATAACAATATTAAAGTTGAGCACGGAAAGCCTCTAATATTCGGTGAAAAAGCTAACAAAGGTCTTGTTATGGGGTATGGTAAGTTCGATATTGTTGAGTTTGACCCCGAGAATGTCCCGGACAATGTAGTAATATACGATGAAACTGATTTAACACTAATAAGAATGGTTGCTGATATGAAATTTCCTGAATTTCCTGTTCCGATGGGAATCATAAAAAGAATTAACCAGCCAACTTTTGATGACCGTATCCACGAACAAATTGAATCGGCAAAAACAAAATTTAAACCTGATTTAAGCAGGCTTATTTCCTCTGGAGATACTTGGGAAGTTAAATAGACTTATATGAACAGTGCTTTAAAAAAAAGTGTTAGCACAATTCTCAATTCTTCTTTAAAAGAAGATAAAGTATCTTCCGATATAACCACAAAAACTTTAATTGAAGATTCAAATTTAACTTGTGAGCTCTTATTTAAAGAAAGCGGAATCTTGTGTGGTACAAAAATAGTTAATTATTTAGTTAAAAAATTTAACAACAAAATAAAAATTGTCTGGAAACTCAAAGAAGGGTCTTATGTTAAAAAAAATACTAGAGTTGCTATAATTAATGGCCCAGGAAACAAAATTCTTACAATTGAGAGGATTCTTTTAAATTTTTTACAAAAAACATCGGGCATAGCCACAACAACTTATAACTTCTGCAAACCAATAAAAAACAAAAAGATTAATATTCTAGATACAAGAAAAACCACGCCTGGGTGGAGGTTGATAGAAAAATACTGCGTTAAGATTGGGGGTGGTGAGAACCATAGAATGGACCTATCTAAGCTCATATTAATTAAAGATAATCACATAAAAAGCCTTAGGGGGGTGGAGCCAACCCTTACTAAGCTGTTCAAAAAGAAACGACTCGCTCCCGTTGAAATAGAGGTTAAATCTCTTTCTCAGCTTGATAGTGCATTAAAGTTTAAAATTAAAAGGGTGATGTTGGACAACTTTACCGTGCCCAACATAAAAAAAGCGATTAATAAAATAAGAAAATATCCTGATGTAGAAATAGAAATATCGGGTGGAATTGATATACCTAAGATAAAAAAAATTTCATCTTTTGATGTTGATTATATTTCAGTAGGGACAATTACACACTCATCGCCATCCATAGATATCTCTATGAATGTGTTAAAATAAATCATGGATTTAAATGTTTTAAAGCAAATATCTGACCTTAAAAAAAAGAAAAATGCTGTCATTCTTGCGCACAACTATCAAATACCTGAAGTCCAAGATATAGCTGACTTTATTGGAGACTCCCTCGGTCTTGCAAAAAAGGCCGTAGAAGTTGACGCAGAAATGATAATTTTTTGCGGGGTTCATTTTATGGCTGAAACAGCATCAATACTCTGCCCTAATAAAAAAATTTTATTGCCTGATTTAGAAGCAGGATGTTCTCTGGCTGACTCTATAAGCTTACAACAACTAAAGGATTGGAAAAAAAAGAATCCCGATGCTGTGGTTGTCTCTTATGTTAATACAACTGCAGAAATAAAAGCCGAAAGCGACTATTGTTTTACGTCTTCAAATGCTGTAAAAATTATTGAATCAATTGATAAAGATAAAAAAATACTTTTTTTACCTGACATGTTTTTAGGTGCATATGTTCAGAAAAAAACCAAAAGAAAAATCAATATTTGGCCGGGCGAATGTCATGTTCATGCTGCCATGACCTATGAGGAAATAAAAAACCTAAGGGATGAGTATGTTGAGACTGAAGTTTTAATTCATCCTGAGTGCGCCTGTGGTTCAGAAGCTATGTATTACTCAGAAAAAAATAATGACAAAGATATTCACTTTTTATCAACAGAGGCAATGATTAACAAAGCGAAAAGTTCAAGTGCCGAAAATATTATAGTAGCCACAGAAACTGGAGTTATTCACAAGCTACAGCGAACATCTCCTGAAAAAAACTTTATACCAATAAACAGAACGGCAACTTGTGAGTATATGAAGATGATTACGGTAGAAAAAGTTCTTGAAACATTAAAATCTGAGCAACCGGAAGTAAAAGTACCAGCTAAAATAGCAATGAAGGCTAAAACTGCAATTGATAGGATGGTGGGCATTGGGTAATGGCCGTGGGAAGATTCGAACTTCCGACATACGCCTTATGAGAGCGTCGCTCTACCCCTGAGCTACACGGCCGATGGATTCTCAGTTTATCATGTCCAAAGAGACTTTCAAGGAAAGCTAGATTAAAAGATTATGAACAAAAACATGGAAAATAAATATGCTAATAGAAAAAGAGCTGTCCTCCTTTTACTTTCAGCAATTTTCATATCTTCAATGACAATGCTTAATCTTCTTGGAACATCAAGATTCCTTGATTTAAGCTTTAATCTTTTAGGTTTTCAAATCCCTGTAATCTTAGCTGTTGGTGTTCTACCATATCCTATAACGTTTCTGTGTACAGACATAATATCCGAAATTTATGGAGAAGAAAGAGCTTCTGAGCTAGTATGGGCAGGGCTAGTTGTAAATATTTGGCTGGCAATAATACTTTGGTTAGGAGGCCTGATACCTGCTTTTACAACAAACAACAGCGTGGATGCAGACAATGCGTTTATGATTATTAGATCTTTGTCTTTGAGCACCATAACAGCCTCAATGATTGCATATTTTTTAGCACAATATTCTGACGTTAAAATATTTCATTTTTTAAAAAGGCTCACAAATGGTAAACACTTGTGGCTTAGAAACAACGGATCCACTATGATTAGCTCGCTTATAGACACTATTTGCGTTATTTCTATTACTCATTATTTATCAAAATCAATACCACTTCCTGAAGCAAAAACCGAGCTAGAGGCCCTATTCTTGCTTATATCATACGCATATATTTTTAAATTCATAATTGCTATTCTTGATACACCTATCTTATATATTGCTGTAAAACATTTAAAAAAATACCTTGGAATGAATCATCAAGATTTCTAACTTGATAGAACTGTTGTTATAATATCCTCATGGCAATGAATGTTAAAAAATTACCGCAAAACAATGAAGCGGAGCAAGCAGTTCTAGGTTCTATTTTAATAGATCAAGAAGCTATGAATTTAGCGCTTGAAGAAATTGCTGAAAATGACTTTTATGACGAAAATCATAAAAAAATTTTTTCTGCCATGGTTGATTTAGACAAAGAAAGTAAGCCAATTGATATATTAACTTTGTATGATAAGTTAAAATCAAAAAAATCCTTATTAAAAGAAGTGGGGGGCAGCTCTTATCTTAGCCAATTAATTGAAATTGTTCCCAGCTCCTCAAATGTAGTTTTCTATGCAAAATCTGTGAGAGAGAAGTCAATACTAAGGAGCATGATTAGAACAGCATCTGAAATCATAGACGAAGGACAGACAGACCAAGTTGAAGTTGATGAGTTTGTTGATCAGGCTGAAAAGAAGTTGTTTGAAATAAGTCAAAACAAAAAGAGATCTGGTTTTGTTTCTACTGCGGAACTAGCAGCTGAAACTATAAAAATAATTGAAAACTTAACGACCAGAAAAATGGCCATAACTGGAATTGCCAGTGGGTTTAAAAAGCTTGACAAAATGACTGCGGGTTTTCAAAATTCTGATCTAATTATAATCGCCGCAAGGCCCGGTATGGGCAAAACTTCTTTTAGTCTAAACATTGTTATGCATGCGGCTTTGATTCATGGACTTAAAGTAGGCTTTTTCTCTCTGGAAATGGCCAAAGAACAACTAATGATGAGAATGCTTTCTGCAAAATCTAAGCTCAACTTTGGTAAAATTAGAACAGGTTTTCTATCAGATTCTGAATTTCAAAAGACTGTAGCGGCGGCGGAAACTCTCCAAAGAGCTAATATCTTTATAGATGACACGCCGGCTCTTACTTCTCTTGACCTAAGATCTAGAACAAGGCGTCTAAAAAGTGACAAAGGTATAGATATTTTAATTGTTGATTATCTTCAATTAATGCGGGGCTCTTCTAGAACAGATAATCGTGAAAGAGAAATTGCTGAAATTTCATTATCACTTAAGGCTCTTGCAAAAGAGTTACAAATTCCTATTATTGCAATTTCACAGCTTAGCAGACAAACAGAAGCTAGAACAGATAAAAAACCACAGCTTTCGGACTTAAGAGAAAGTGGCGCGCTAGAACAAGACGCCGATATGGTAATTTTTCTTCATCGAGCCGATGCCTATAAAAGGATGGCTGACGAAAGGGACGGTTTGGCTGAGGTTATTATTGGCAAACAACGTAACGGTCCTACTGGAACAGTTTCTTTGGCCTTTTTAGATACCCAAGGAGTTCCTAGTTTTGAAAATCTTGCTGATGAGTACACTGATGAATCTCCACAATAAATCTAAAGTGATACAGAGACGGGGCAATGGTCAGAGCCAAATACTTCATTGTGAATTTTAGCATCCTTAATCTTATCAATTTGTGAAACCCAGAAATAGTCAATTCTCCATCCAGCATTATTCTGCCTAGCATTTCTCATATATGTCCACCAAGAATATTTAATCACATCAGGATAAAAATATCTAAAAGTATCGACAAATCCTTTTTTTTGAAATTTGTCTAACCAGTCTCTTTCTATTCGAAGAAAACCAGAAGTGTTTTCATTAGGCTTGGGGTGTTTTAAGTCTATCTCATTATGTGCAATATTGTAATCACCACATATAATAATATTTTTCTTCTTTCTTTTTAGCCTTAGAAACTTCTCATAAGCTGCTTCGTGAAACCTGAGCTTGTAATCAAGTCTAGTGTCATTCATTTGACCATTGGGAAAATAAAAATTAAGCAAAATAAATTTATCATATTCGGCTATGAGCGTTCTACCTTCATCGTCCAAATCTTGTTCAGCGTCAAGGGTTGTTGTAATGTTAATCGGCTCCTGTCTGGAGTAAATAGCAACACCTGAGTATCCCTTTTTATATTTAGGTGAATCAAAAAAAGATGAATAACCAGGAATATTAAGCAAATCATCCCCTAGCTGCTCAGCATGTGCTTTCGTTTCTTGAAGACACAATATGTCTGGAGAATAATTAGAAATAAAATCCAAAAACCCTTTCTTTCTTACAGCTCTAATTCCATTCACATTCCAAGAAAATATATCCATTAAATTAGTTTATAATAATTCTTCCTATCTTGTTAGTGGAAATTGTTTATGAAATTTATTATTGTGCCTTTTAAAAATTTTAAATTAGCTAAAACGAGGATGAGGAAAGACTTGTCTGCTCGAGAAACTGAAAAAATTGTAGAAAGAATGCTGACCCATGTTTTAGAAGAGGTTTCAAAGTCAGAAATGTCAGAAGCAAACTTTATTATAACAAACGACAAAAAAGCCATAAATATTGCAAATAGGTTTGGGGTCAAAATAATTGAGGAAGACAAGCAACTTAGTGAAAGTGCTTCTGTTGATTGTGCTTCAAAAATTCTAATAGAAAAAGGTGCAACCAGCGTCTTAAGAATTCCTGGTGATTTACCACTTTTAAGTTTCAAAGATATTGATGCTATCTTTAAAGAAGCTGAACAATCCAACTCCTGCATAGTCGTACCTTCAAAAAGCGGTAGTGGCACCAACGCCATGCTTAGAACCCCGCCTGATATAATTCAATCATTTTTTGGAGAAAACAGTTTAGAAAAACATATTAAGGAGTTTGAAGATAAAGAAGCCCAATATAAAATTTTAGAAAATAAAAATATTGGACTTGATATAGACTGTCTAAATGATCTTGAACATTTTCGTATAAGTCACCCAGACAATAACAAATATAAGGCTATTAGCTAATGACTGCTAAAATATCTCTTTCTTCAAGAACCATGAGGTCCTGATTTTCAATATTTACCTCTGCTCCACCAAACTTACTAAAAAGAACTTTATCGCCTTTTTTAACTGTCAGCGGAGTGATGTTTCCTTTCTGATCAGCTCTTCCAGAACCAACGGCAACAACCGTGGCTTCTAGTGGCTTTTCCTGAGAACCATCAGGAATGATAATGCCGCCCTGTGTTGTAGTTTCAGCTTCATTCCTTTCAACTAAAACAAAAGCACCTAAAGGCCTTACAGTTTTTTTCTTAGATTTACCCATTTTAAACTCCCCTTAAACTTTAACTTACTTATAAAGTAATCATGTTTATTAAACATTCAAGTCAATTAGATAAATTTAATTGAAAATTCATGCTTATACTTCTTGTTCATATTAATTATCAATGGAGTAATAGCCTCAATCATTGAAGAAATCTCAAGTGGCCCTGCATCTATTGCTTTGAGACTTGGCATTTCTTCTGTTAACTTGGAAACTATTGCCTTGGCTTCATCATCGTCACCACAAATAACAACGTCATAGTCTAATGGTTTTTCAAAATTAGCCAAGCCTTTTGCGGGAATGTTATGATACGCGCTTACGACCTTTGCCGAATCCGGTAACACGTTTTGAATATCAATAGCCGCAGATCCAGACTCTGGAGGATCATAAGACACAACTTTTCCAAACTTCATAGGAACAACCGGCGAAATCACAATTTGATTTGTGAAAGAGCTGGAAATGCCTTCTAGGGTTGCTTTTGTGTATTCAGGAGGCAAACAGACAACTACCACCTCGCTTGCTTTTGCAGCCTCTCCATTCTCCATACCGAGAATGATTTTATCAACACCTTGTTCTTTTGCTTTCTCGTTTATCTCTGCTGCAGCAGCATCTGCTTTTTCTTGGGTTCTTGAACCTATTAAAACTTCATGGCCTGCTTTAGCCCATCTTATTACAAGACCTTCAGCAAAAGACCCTGTTCCACCTAATAAACTGATTTTCATTTAATTCTCCTTTAATCAAAATCTGATTTGAAATATTATAACAGTTTTTTTAAAGCTAAGTTAAGTTTGTTGGAAGAGCAGTCCAGCTCTAGTGTTTTAACCTTGGATTTAAAACCGCCAACAATAGCTATTTTTGACTTTGGTATTCCAATGAATTCCGAAAGCGTCTTGATTAATTCAATGTTTGATGCACCCTTGTGTGGTATTGCGCCCACTTTTACAAACAAAACACCTGATTCAAAACTTAAAACCTCTGATTTTTTTGACCTGGGTTTAACTGAGACTAAAATCTTCAAACTTAAAAGGTATAGGCAAGTTCAACCAGGGATTTGATTAAAAAACTTTTTAAAAATTCCACTGCTAGCAAAACAACAATAGGTGAAATGTCTACTCCGGCAAGATTTGGCATAGCATTTCTTACTATTGATAGAACCGGCTCCGTTATTCTATATAGAAGCTGAAACAAAGCATTATAAGGATCAGGATTAAACCAAGAAATTAAAGCACGAATAATTATTAGCCATACAAATAGAGAAAGAATTAAGTTTAAGATGTTGGCAATAGCTAAAATTAAATTTGCAATAATCATATCAATTTTTTTTCATAACTAACTTGTCACTAATTTTTACCGATTTCTTAGATGCAGAATCTAAGCATTGAACAATAATATTGGTAAATTTTTTATTTTTCAACAACTTAATACCAGCTTCTGTAGTACCGCCTGGAGAAGAAACTAGCTTGACAAATTCCTGCGGGGACACCTTGGTGGCGTCTAAATATGTCACTGCACCAAGGATAGTTTTAAAAACTATGTCTCTTGCCATCGCTTCGTTTAAACTTTTGGATTTGGCATATACAAGTTGAGCGGCAATATATTCTGCTAAAAAAGCTGGCCCAGAGCCGCCTATAGCTGTAAGATAATCAAAATCTTTTTCTGCTTTTAATTCAAATGCTTTTCCAGTTGTCTCTATTAATCTTAAAAAAACTTTACGATCCTTAAGAGTACAGTATCTATTGGCCCTAAAACCAATGACGCCCTTCAATACAAGGCATGGCAAATTGGGCATTGTTCTTATAACTTTTTTCTTTGGTCCAATCAGTTTTTGTATAAAAGATGTTTTTACACCGGCGGCTATTGAAACAAGAATTTTGCTAAAATTTAATTCCTTTTTTATTTCTCTTAGTACCCCTGAAACCGTATCGGGTTTAACACAAAGAAAAATAATTTCCGAACTCTCTACAACTCTAATGTTTTGAGTTGTTGTTTTAACATTTTTAAGACCCTTGAGTGATTTAAGTTTTTTTATATCTACGTCAGAACAAACAATCTTGTGGCTGCCATCGACTTGAAAACCTTTAATTAAAGATAATGCCATGTTACCTGTTCCTATGATTCCAACGTTCATTTAGTACGTTCTCCAAAAATCTTTGTTCCCACTCTAATTATAGTCGAACCTTCTTCTAAAGCTACCCTATAATCGTTGCTCATACCCATTGACAGTTCGAGCTTACACCCATATCTCTTCTCAATATCTAGAGACAAGTTCTTCATTTTTCGATAGTCGGTCCTGCTATGTTCTGGATCTTTTGAATATTCAGTTATTGTCATTAGTCCTTTTATATTTAGCCTTTCTAGTTTTACAATCTTGGAATATAGCTCTTGTGCCTCCTCAAACCTTGCTCCGCCTTTGTTAAGATCTTCTGAAACATTAATTTGTAAAAGAATGTCCTGAAAGAGATTTTTTTTTAAACAAAATTCATTTATCATAGAGGCCGTCTTAAGGCTGTCCACCGTGTGAACCAAGGTAGCTTTTCCAGCGAAATATTTTATTTTATTTTGTTGAATTTGTCCGATATAGTGCCAGCTTATATCGTCTTGATGTTTGGTGGTCGCCTTAATTTTATCACGCAATTCTTGTGCATAGTTTTCACCAAAATCTCTTTGGCCAAGCGAATAAAGACCAAGAATATCTCTCAGGGGCTTTGTTTTAGACACTGCAACAAGAAGGACTTTTTGATTAATGCTCTTTAGATTGTCGCTTAGTTCTTTTATAAAATTTTGATAGTTAAGCTGTGTGCTCATAATATTTAAGATTATTATAATATATAATCAAACAAATGGGACTTTCAATACAGGCAGCTTTAAAATTTGGTGAATTGGCACTGAAAAAAGCAAATATAAAAAATTATAAAAATGAAGCCAGGGAAATACTTGAAAATCTCTTAAAAAAAACACCTGAGGAGTTTTTTTTAATGAGAGATAAGAGCATAAGCAAAACAAACAACATTGCTTTTATAAAAAAAGTTAAAAAACGTACTAATAGGTTGCCTTTACAATATATAACAAAAGTAGGTCACTTTTACTCCAGACCCTTTTATGTTTCAAAAGGGGTTCTAATACCAAGACAAGAAACGGAAATACTTGTGGAAAAGGTCTTAAAGACCTTAAGGGGAGAAGATAATGTTTCATGCCTAGATATGTGTTCAGGGAGTGGCTGCATTGGTATTACGTTGGCTTTAGAAAACGACTGCTTTAAAAAAGTAATCTTGTCAGACGTAAGCAAAAAAGCTTTTTTGTGTTCTGAAAAAAATATTAAGATTTTTAACCTAAAAAAAAGATGTACAACAATATTATCAAAATTTTTTTCTAACATACCAAATATAAAGTTTGATATTATTTGTTCTAACCCGCCATACATCAATGAAGCTGAGTACCCCTTAATAGAAAAAGACGTTAAAGACTTCGAACCAAAGCTTGCTCTGGTTAGCAAAGACAAAGGCCTTTTGCACTTTAAAAAAATTGCGCAGGGTGCTAGAGCTTTTTTAAAACCAAATGGGCTCCTTTTTTTTGAAGTTGGTTTGAATCAGTCACAAAAAGTAAAAAAAATTTTATTGGATATTGGATACTGCGACCTGCTAATTTATAATGATTTAAATCAAATAAAAAGGGTTGTTGTAGGAAAATGGAAAAAATAGTAATTAATGGTGGGGTTCCCCTTAAAGGCAAGGTAAGTATTTCTGGTTCAAAGAATTCTGCACTTCCTATTCTTGCCTCTACCGCTCTCTTTCCTGGGAAATATAGATTTACAAATGTGCCTGACATTCAAGACGTTAGAACAATGCTGGAATTGTTAAAAATTCTGGGTTCAGAATATACTTTTAAAAACAATAAAGTTGAAATTACTTCAATAAAATTAAACAAAGATGAAGCGCCCTACGATCTTGTTAAGACCATGCGGGCTTCTGTTTTAATATGGGGTGCCCTTTTAACTAGATTTAATAAAGCAAAAATTTCTTTTCCTGGGGGTTGTGCAATTGGGGATAGGCCCGTCGACCAACACCTAGAAGGTTTTGAGTCAATCGGCTACAAAACAACTATAAACTCAGGGTATCTTCAGTCTTATGCAGCTAGCGCAATAGGAGGAAGCTTTAGCTTTAAAATAAAAAGTGTAACAGGTACAGAAAATTTAATTTTAGCATCTATAATGGGTGATAAAAGGACGACCTTGTTAAACTGTTCGCTTGAACCTGAAGTTGATGATTTAATCAAATTCCTAAATTCATTAGGGGCTTGTATAAAGCGCATCAAGGAGAAAATTATAATTACCCCTGTGTCTAAATTAAAAAAACAAACCAAGTCTTATAAGATTATTCCCGACAGAATAGAGGCTGGAACATTTATGTATCTAGCATGCCTGCCAAAAAACGAATTAACTATATCAAACATTGATATTTCAGCATTAAAAGATGTTATAATGACAATTAAACAGCTTGGTGCCAAAATTAAACAAACAACGACTTCTATAAAAATTACAGCGCCATCCAAGATTAAGCCTCTTAGGGTTGAAACCAATCCCTATCCACATTTCCCCACCGATCTTCAAGCACAGCTAATGGCAGTTTTGATACTAGGAAAAGGTGCTTCTAGAATTAAGGAAAATGTTTTTCCCAATAGGTTTATACACGTAGCAGAGCTCAGAAAACTAGGAGCACAAATTGAACTCCAGGGAAATTTGGCAAAAATACAAGGAATAAAAAGCATAGCTGGAGCCAAAATGCAAGCAAGTGATTTGCGGGCTAGTGCAGGACTTGTGCTAGGAGCACTGTCCGCAGCTGGACAAAGTGAAATTTTTAGAATATATCATCTTGATAGAGGATACGAAGGAATAGATAATAAACTACGAGCAATTGGAGCAAAGATTTGCAGAACAAAAGAGTAAAGATAGCGATTTCAAAGGGCAGGATTCTTAATGAGGTTTGTGCTTACCTTGCAAAAGCTGGGTACCCAAACAATATCGGGGAGAAAAATTCTCGCGAACTAGTCTTTAATGTTAAAAATCTTCAAATTTTAGCATGTAAGCCTTCAGATGTCCCAAAATATGTTGAGCTAGGTGCAGCTGACTGTGGAATTGTTGGATCGGACTGCATATCAGAAGCCGAATGTGATATTTACGAACCTATTAGTTTGCCTATCGGAAAATGTAAAATGGTTTTGGCTTGCTCTAAAAACAAGAAGCTTAAATTAAAGTCTGGAATGAGTATAAAAATTGGTACCAAATATCCCAAAATAACTCGAGCCTTTTTTTTAAAACAAAGCATAACGCCAGAAATTGTTTTTTTAAATGGGTCAGTGGAACTTGCTCCACTTACAGGACTTGCGGACGCAATTGTTGATATAACGGAAACGGGTTCAACAATAAAGGAAAATAATTTAAAAATTATAGAAACAATAATGGAAATCAGTGCCAAGGTAGTTGTTAACAAAACTAGCTTTAGAACCCTTAATAAAGAAATTGAAACTATTATATCTGCGCTAACAAAAAAAATAAAAATTTAAGCTTCCACAACTATTGAAAAAAAAATTAATATTACTTTTTTAATAGACGCCCAACAAATTATTTGTTAATATTAGAAGGTGTTAATTCTTTTCTAGTGTTTATAAGCTACCTAAATTGTTAACATTTTTATCCACATTTATCCACATTTTGTGGATAAGTTGAAGATAAGCGGCAAATTGAACAAATCGTAGGGAGTCCGAATTGGTAGATAAAAGCACTGAAAATATAAACGAACATGTTGACTCTGACCTGGTAGACAAAAACGTTTTGGGTGCAATGGTTTTGGACAACATATCTCAAAACTACCCCGGAATAAAACAATTTTTTACAACCATTAAGCTAATAGAGGTGAACGACAAACAGGCCACATTTATTGTCTCCGACATTATGACTTCAGAGTGGATCAACAACCACTATATGCACATTTTAGAAAAGGTTTTCTGGGAAGAGTCAGAGGAAGAGCTTGGCCTTAGAAAGGTGGTTGTAAACTCACAAGACGCATACAAGTCTAGAAACCTAAAACCGAAAAAGAAAGTATCTAAAAGTAGAGGCCTTACTCGTGTTCACGAAGGAACCTTAAATGGCAGACAAAACTTTAACACTTTTGTAAAAGGTGCCTCAAACACCCTCGCTGCCATTGCCGCAGAAAGGGTTGCTGAAAAGCCAGGCAAATCTTACAACCCTCTTTTTGTTTATGGTAGGACCGGTCTAGGTAAAACTCATCTTCTAAACGCTGTAGGAAACACAATTTATGATGATAACAAAGATTATAAAATTTGTTCTATTTCTGCTGAGCACTTCACAAACAAGGTAATTAGCTCTATAAGGTCTGGAAAAACAAAAGAGCTTCGAGACTCTTTTAGGTTTGACTGTGATGTTCTTTTAATAGACGACATACAGTTTATAGCCGGAAAAGAGGGAACCCAACAAGAGTTTTTTTATACTTTTAACGCACTATATGACGCCAATAAACAAATAATTTTAACAAGCGACAGGCCTCCGCATCAACTAAAGGGCATACAAGAGCGCCTTGTAAGCAGGTTTGAGTGGGGTTTTTCTGTTGAGGTTTTACCACCTGACGTTGAACACAGGGTTGCTATTTTGCAAACAAAAGCTAAAGATGTGGGTATAACAATAGACGAGGAGGTTTTGTTTGTGGTAGCAGAAAAATCTGGAGGCTCTATTCGAGAGCTTGAAGGTTTTTTTAACAATGTTGTAGGACAAGCATCAATGTTAAACGTTCCGCTTGATCAAGCCCTTGTGAACGATGTTTCCTCTAGGCTTTTATCAACAAAAAGTGTTGATTTAATAAATATCGACTTAATACAAAAAGAGGTTGCTGGTTTTTTTGGCATAAGTGTTCAGGATCTTTGTTCTAAAAAAAGAACAAAGGGTGTTGTAAGACCAAGACAAATTGCAATATATTTGTGTAGAATTTACACCGACGAGTCCCTTCTTCAGATAGGCCGTGGTTTTGGGGGGCGAGATCACTCAACTGTTCTTCATTCTGTTGCTACAGTTGAAGACTTGTTGGCCAAAAACCCCTCTCAAGAAAACCCAATTAGAGTTTTGCAAACAAAACTGAGAAAAATCTCTGGTGGAAAACTCGAAGACTAATGTTGAAAAGTCCTCTCTTCTTTTTTTTTTATGAACTAGTGTTAATTGTTGTTAGTTGTTTATCTTTTTTAATAAAGGTTTTTTTTGGTTTATTAACATCTCCACACACCTACTACTACTACTTTATATATAATATAATATATTATAATAGGAGAAGTAATGAAACTGTCTGTTGATAAAAAACTTTTTTATAAATACTTGTCTTATGTTCAAGGAGTTGTTGACACAAGACCAAGTATGTTAATTTTGTCCCACATACTTTTAGAGGCCAAAGAGGGAAAAGCTTTTCTTTCGTCGACCGACCTAGAGTCTTCTGTTTATACTTCTTTTCCGGCAAACATTTCAGAAGAAGGACGGGTTTGTTTGCCAGCGAAAAAACTTTTAGAGGTTGTTGAAAAAACACCAGAGGGAGAAATACAAATTAGCACTATTAACGAGGGGCAAGCACAGATCGATTACGGAAAAGGAAAAACAAAAATTAAAACACAAAACCCGGACGATTTCCCCCAAATTCCCAAACCAGACGATTTTGTTTATAGGGCAATTAAAAGTGAAAAACTAGATAGTTTAATAAAAAAAACAGCGTATTGTATCGGGAGCGACGATTTAAGAAAAAACTTAACAGGAATTTTTTTTGATATGACACAAAACGGAAAAATTAGACTTGTTTCAACAGACGGACACAGGATGAGTTTGGCCGAAGAAGACATAGAGAATAATATAGTTGAGTCTTTTACTCTTCCCAAAAGAGCTTCTATTGAAATAAGAAAGTTTATTAAAGACAGCGAGGTTGTAAACATTGGAGTAGGAAAAAACTTTTTCATTTGTGACGACGGACAAACCTCCCTTTTAGCCAGGTTGGTTGACGTTAAGTTTCCAGACTATAAACAAGTTTTACCTTCTAATTTTAACAACACAATAAAAATAGACAAAAACGAGATAACAGACGCCCTACAAAGAGCTTCGGTGGTTTTGCAAGAGAAAAGTAAGGGAGTTAAGATATATATTGGTGAAAACAAAATGGAAATTAGGGCAATCTCCGAAGAGGGCGAATCAACGGAGGAAATTCAAATAGAAAAACTCACAGAACCGCTAGATGTTGGTTTTAATGTTAAATATTTAATAGATGCCCTTGGTACATACGACAATAAGGAAATATGCTTCTCTGTTGGTGACGAAGTAAGCCCAGCTTGTATCTTTGCGTCCGAAGAAGATCGCTATAGACAGCTGTCAGTTGTAATGCCAATGAGGGTTTGAAATGAAGAAAGAAAAAAAACAGCAACTAAAAAAAATTAGAGACAAAATAGACAAAATAGACGAAAAAATATTATCGCTTTTAAACCAAAGAGCAGAACAAACAAAAAAAACAACCAACTTAAAAGTAGACAGTGTGTATGATCCAAAAAGAGAAAAAGAAGTTTTAAGCAAGCTTGCCGGGAAAAAATCTGGAACTCTTTCCCCCCCTGCAATAGAGCAGGTTTATGGAGAAATATTGTCAGCATGCAGGGAGGTCCAAGCCCCTATTCAGGTGTCTTTTTTGGGCCCAGAGGGAAGTAACACAGATGAGGTTGCAAAAAAACAGTTCGGAAGCAGCGCATCGTTTTATTCTCAACCAACAATATTGGACGTGCTTGCCGCTGTAGAAAACGAAGAATCCCAATACGGAATCGTTCCTCTTGAAAACACAATAGAGGGGCCAGTTGTTGAAACACTCGACGGCTTAATAGAGAAAAATGTTTCAATAGTATCCCAAATACAACTGAAAATTTCTCACTATTTAATGTCACAAGAAAAAGACATTAAGAACATATCCAAGGTTTATTCTCACCCACAAGCTTTGGCACAATGTAAAAAATACCTTAAGAAAACTTTACCAAATGCCGATTTAATAGAAACACAGAGCACAGCTAGGGCTGCTCAGATTGTGAGTGGTAAAAAGAAGGTGGCAGCAATAGCCCCGCGCCCTTGCTCGCTTCTTTATTCTTTAAATATTATAGACAAAAACATTCAGGACAATCCATCCAATAGAACAATGTTTGCTTTGGTGGAAAAAAAAATAATAGAGCCCGTAGTGTTAAAGAACAGCAAAGTCTCAGTTGCCTTTTCTTTGGACCACAAACCAGGGAGCTTACACGAGTGCCTGAAACCTTTTAGGGCCTATAATATTAATTTAACAAAAATTCAATCCCGGCCGTCTAAAAAAAATGATTGGGATTATTTGTTTTTTATTGATTTCCTAGTAGAAAAAAATTTAAAGGAAGCAGAAAAATGTCTTAAAACCCTTAGGGGAGTAACGCCATTTTTAAAAGTCCTGGGAGTTTTTGCTTGAAAGTAAAAGGTAGTGCCAGGATAAACTCTCTGCCAACTTATACACCAGGAAAGCCAATAGAAGAGCTTCAGCGAGAGCTTGGTTTTAACGACCCCATTAAGCTTGCATCAAACGAAAATCCTTTGGGCCCCTCGCCGCTTGTTTTAGACAAAATCAAAGAAGCGACATCATCAGTTCACATTTATCCAGATGGCGACTGTCATGCTTTAAAAAAAAAGATTTCATTTAAAGAAGAAATTCTTCCGAACCAAATTGTTCTCGGCAATGGATCAAACGAAGTACTTGAGTTGGTTGCCCATACGTTTTTGGAAAAAGGGGACGAAGCAATTATGGGCGAGTTTTGTTTTATTGTTTACCCGATAGTGGCACAGCTAAGCGAAGCCAAGATAGTTCGAATTCCAATGGAAAACTTAGCCCTTGATCTTGATGATGTTCTAAGACACGTTAATCAAGAAACAAAGGTTGTTTTTATAGCGAATCCAAACAATCCCACAGGTAGCCGTTCAACAAAAAAAGAAATGGAGGATTTTTTGAACAAAGTCCCCGATAACGTCATCATCGTAATTGATGAAGCATACGCAGAGTATATGTCAGGGGAAAATTTAAATGTTTCTAAGTTTATAGACAAGCACGAAAATTTAATAATACTAAAAACCTTTTCAAAAGCGTATGGTTTGGCAGGCCTGCGAGTGGGCTATGGAATGGCAAATGCTACCCTTATTTCGTTGTTAAACAAACCAAGAGAGCCTTTTAATGTTAACCAATTGGCTCAAGTGGCAGCGATTGCGGCCCTTGAGGACGAAAAACATGTTGAAAAATCTATAGAGTTGAATAAAAAAGGAATGAGCTACTTAAAATCAGAGTTTGCAAAAATGAACATTAAAGCCCACCCTTCTTATGCCAACTTTGTTTTGATAGAATTTAAATCAGAGGCAAGGATAGTATACGAAGAACTATTAAAACGGGGGATAATTACAAGGCCACTTGAAAACTATGGGCTGCTTAATCATTTAAGAATAACAGTGGGGCTTGAGAGCGAGAACGCTAAGCTTGTTGGTGCGTTAAAAGAAGTTGTATAAAATGAAAAAGAAAACAAACATAACCATTATAGGCCTTGGCCATATTGGCGGATCCCTTGCTTCTTCTCTTAAGAATGTTCACGGAAAGAAGGTCAGGATTACAGGAATAGACAATAGCACCACAGTCATAAAACAGGCTCTTAAGTCAGGATTTTTTTCTGAAGTATCAACCCTTGGAAAAAGTGAAACTATTAAAGAAAGCAATATAGTTTTTGTTTCAGTTGGTATTCGTAGCATGCCACTAGTATTTTCAGAGCTCGCTCAAATTGACTTTAAAAATAAAATTATAATTACAGACGTTGGTAGTGTTAAAGAGGAAATTTTTAAGTCAGCGGTCAAAATATTTCCGAAAACATTTGAGTTTGTCGGCGCACATCCAATTGCAGGAACAGAAAAAACAGGATTTAAGAACCTTGTTCCAGGACTTTTTAAGAAGAAGCCAGTTTTTATTTCAGGAACCAATGCAAAAAAAGGGTCCATAAGTTTGATAAAAAACATATGGAAATCCCTTGGATGTTCAGTTTATCTTATCTCGCCACGCAAACACGACAAAATATTTGGACACTTAAGTCATCTTCCACATGTTTTAGCCTTTGGCTTAAGGAACATAGTAAACAATAAATTTACTACTCGAGAAATACTCAAATATGGTGGAACCAGCTATAAAGATTATAGTAGAATTTCCAAAAGTTCCGAGACCCTTTGGTCAGAAATATTCTTGTCTAATAGAAAAAATTTAATTAGCGGAATTAAAGAGTTTAAAGTTTATTTGGACAAGTTGGAAAGATTATTAGAATTAAATTCAAAGAAAAAAACAGAAAAACATTTAAAATCTTAAATCTAAACCTTGATTTTTAACACTGACAACTTAATATTATTAATCATCCCCTTGGAGTTTATATGAAACCTGTTGTTCTGAGCTTAATAGTGTTGTTTGCAATCGCATTTTTTCTAAGAAATGTATTTGGATTCTTGAAGATAATGTTTCAAGCTAAAAGGCCCTCCTTTCGAACTGATCAAATTTTTGAACGGGTGAAGGGACTGATAATTTACGTTTTTGGACAGAAAAGAATATTAAAAAATTATACCTGGGCCGGCATAGAACACTTTATGCTTTTTTGGGGATTTATGATTATTACCATAGGGTCAACAGAGTTGGTGATTCTTGGTTTCGTTCCTGGCTTTGAAGCTTTTGGTTTTCTTGGTGGAGAAGCACAAGAAATGTTTTTGCTAATCCTAGACATAGTACAATCTCTTGTTATTGTTGCACTAATTATGGGTGTATTAAATAGAACAGTTATTCCAAGTGGTAAAAGAAGAGAGGTTAACAGTATTGATGCTGTCGTCATTCTAGGAATGATTTTTGGTTTAATGATTACCGACTTTGGTTTTCGTGCCTCTAAAATTGCACTCGGAACTGAGCCAGCTTCATGGTTGCCCGTTTCGTCAATGTGGGCAACATTTTTTTTAAGTAACGTTAACGTAGCGACCGCAGCTTTTTCTACTGAATTTTTTTATTGGATTCATGTTTGTTTGCTTTTTGCTTTTTTAAATTATTTGCCATATTCAAAACATAGCCACGTTCTTACAGTTATCCCTAATATTTTTTTTCAAAACCTAGAACCTAGAGGTAAAATGTCAAAAATTGATTTTGAAAATATTCCTGACGATTTCGAGCATTTTGGAACTGGTAAATTTGAAGATTTTAGCTGGAAAGATGTTTTAGATGCATACACATGTACTGAGTGTGGCAGGTGTACTGATAATTGCCCTGCATGGGGAACCGAAAAGCCACTATCACCAAGAGATATAGTTATTAAATTAAGGCACTTTGTAACTGAAAATAATGACAAAGAAGAAATGAAAACAGAATATTTACCCAGCGAAGGATGGGTTACCGAAGAAGAACTTTATGCTTGTACTACGTGTAGCGCGTGTGTTGAGGTTTGCCCACTCTTCATCGATCAAATGGGAAAAATTGTAGAAATGAGAAGATTCCTTACTATGGAAGGTAAAATGAAGGGAACCGCAGTTAGAACGCTTCAGAAGCTCGGAAGTCATGGAAATCCTTGGGGCTTTGATTCGAAAGATCGAGCACCGTGGACAAAGGAAGAAAAGGTGCCTGTACTTGGTAATGGGGGTGGAAATACCGCTGAAGACTATGAAGTTGTTTTTTGGACAGGGTGTTTTGGAGCATTTGACCCCAGAGGTCAAGAAGTGGCTGCTACAATTTCAAGGCTCTTAAAGGAAGCAGGAGTCAAGTTTGCCGTTATGGGGCCGAATGAAACTTGTACCGGTGATCCGGCTAGGCGTTTAGGCGAAGAGGCCTTGTTTCAAGAGCTTGCCATGGCAAACATTGAGACAATGAACCGCTTTAGTGTAAAAAAAATTATAGCAAATTGTCCACATTGTTTTAATTCAATTAAAAACGAGTATCCAGATTTTGGTTCAGAAGTTGAAGTGGTAACGCATAGTGAATTTCTAGCTAGCCTTGTTAAAGAAGGCAAGCTGAGCCCGGTTAAAAGTTTAGATGAGGAAATTACTTATCATGATCCGTGTTACCTAGGAAGACATAACAGGGTTTTTGACGAACCTAGAGAAATTCTATCGGCCATACCTGGTCTAGAGTTGAAAGAGTTAGAGAGATCTAGAGAAACAAGCTTTTGCTGTGGCGCAGGCGGCGGAAAAATATGGATGGAAGAAGAAGCCCCAAGAGTTAACTGGAATAGGTTTGAAGAGATAGAGGCAAGTGGTGTTGAAACTGTTGCTGCTGCATGCCCATTTTGTAATGTAATGTTTGAAGATGCTGCAAAATATGTTGGCAATGAAAACGTTAAAATTAAAGACATTGCGGAGTTGCTAGAAGATTCTCTCGACTTGCCCGTTAAGAACTCTAATTTTGAAAAACTTGCCGAAGATGCTGGAGACAAAGAACAATCAAAGGAAAATGACGACTCACCTCAAGTCTAGAAATGCAAGCTGGAGCCCCAAGGGTACAAAAAGTAAAAACCTCTTTTTTTCTAACCCAGAATTAGTTGTTTTTGAAGACAAAGCCGGACAAGCCTTTGTTGTTAAAGACGGTGTAAAGAAAAAGTCCAAACTGGGCTTGTTAAAAATAATAGACAAAGAGTTAAAAAAAGGTTTTTATGCATGCGGGTATTTATCTTATGAATATAATCAAAACAACTTAAGAGGACCTAAATATAAAGCGATTTTCAATATATATAAAAACAAATCCACGGTTCCCCTCACACCCTCAACTATAATTAAAGATAAAGTAAAACTTAAAAAAATTACATCAGACTTATCGTTCATTTCAGGGGTTAGAAAAGCAAGGCGATATATAAAAGAAGGCGATATTTATCAAATTAATTTAAGCAGAGAGTTTACTTTGGGGAAAGTTGAAAACCCGTATAGTCTTTTTTTGAATTATTACAAAACACAGCCAGTAGAATATGGAGCCTTCTTTAATTTTCACGACCACTCTTTAATTAGTGGCTCTATGGAGCTCTTTATTCAGAAAAAAGGTCAAAAGATAAGTACTAAGCCAATTAAGGGTACAGCACCTCTTGATTCAGTTGAAGATAAAAATTTGAACAAAAATTTAAAAGAAATTTCAGAAAATTTAATGATTGTTGATTTAATGAGAAATGATTTGTCTCAAATATGTAAAACAGGGACCGTGAAAACAAAAAAACTTTTTAAGAAAAAATCATATTCTACTCTTGTTCAGCTTGAATCAGAGATTATAGGGTCTCTAAAAAAGAATATTACCAATGAAAAAATATTTGAACTTTTAATGCCCCCAGGTTCAGTAACAGGTACTCCGAAGTCCAGAGCAAAACAAATAATTAACGAAATTGAAAAGCACAATCGGGGCCCTTACTGTGGAGCGGTGGGTTTTTTTGAGCCTTCAGGAGATTTTTGCTTTTCTGTGGGGATAAGGGTTGCTATAATAGAAAATACCACTTCAAGATTTTTTACTGGTGCCGGGATAGTTTGGGACTCGAAGGCATCGAAAGAGAATGCAGAAACTATTTTAAAGTCTAGAGCATTGAAAGAGTCGATAAAATGAAAGAGTTTTTATATTTTGATAAAAAAGTTAAAAGTCCACAGGATTTTAACAGAACTTTAATGTTCGGCGAAGGTGCCTTTGAAACTTTTAGATACAAGCAAAAATTGCCCACCTATCTTTCAAGGCATCTTGAAAGATTAAAGAAAACTTGTGATTTTTTAGGCATTAAGTTTCCCGGAGACCTTTATGTTGAGACAGTTGTTGATAAGATTGTCCAGGACCACAAATCAGATCATTTTAACAACATCATAAAAGACCTAATAGTTAAAGTGGCCATCTTTAGTTCAGGTGGAACATCATATGCAGATAGTTCTGAAAGCACAATATTGTGCGTATCAATCAAAGAAGAAGACTATAAAGCAAAAGAATCAATTTCTCTTGGAATTGGAAAATTATATAGAAGCTCATTTGACATTTTTAATTCTCATAAAATAACAAATTATCTCCTTTCCTCTAAGGAAAAAAAAATAGCTCAACAAAATGATTTTGACGATGCACTAATAATTAATGAAAAAAATATGGTTGTTGAAACAACTTCTGCAAACTTTTTTTGGATTAAGGGGACAAACGTCTTTACTCCTTCTATTGAAACAGGAGCCCTAAAGGGAATCACGCGGGGATTAGTTTTAGAAGCGTGTAAAAAAAATAAAATAAGGATTATAGAAGGTGAATTTGAGCCAGGATCAATAATTTTTCCCGAAGCAATGTTTGTAACAAACTCAGCACGAGGCATTATAGAGGTTGTAAACTTAAATAATACTACCCAACCTACAAGAACAAAAAAATTATTTCCAATAATAAAGGCTGAGGTTTTTGAGATGCTCGACTGGGCTTAATATTGCCTTTTTTGTTATTTCAATTTACAATTTTGTTTCTATTGTTAGATTTTTTTAATTAAGACAAAGATGAGGTGTTAATTTATGGCAAATTTAAGAGATGTATATATTATAGGCGTTGGTCAAACATCATGTGGAAAATTTCCCACACAAGCTGCTCACATGCTGGGCCGCGAAGCAACATGGGCCGCGATTAAAGATTCAGGTATTCATGCAAGAGATATAGAAATAGGTTTTTGTGGTCATGTTTATCAGGGTATGGGAGTAGGTCAGCGAACTTTAAAAGATATAGGCCTTGTTGGTCAACCAGTTATTAATGTCGAAGGTGCCTGTGGAAGCGGAACGCTTTCTTTCTGGGAAGCATGGCGAACTATTGCATATGGCCAGCATGATGTGGCCTTAGCTTGGGGAGTAGAAAATTTAAGTAAAATAATGTCCGGAGGACCTCTTCCGTTAGAGGAGGATGATATTGAGGTAGCGCTTGGAATGAGTATGCCAGGTCTTTATGCTATGAGGGCGAAAAAATATTTAGACGAGTATGGTGTTTCCCCCGAAACATTAGCAAAAGTAGTTGTTAAAAGTAGAAAACATGCTGCTAAAAATCCAATAGCTCAATTTAGAAAGGAAACTACAGTCGAGCAAGTTTTAAATGATCCGCTTATTGCTGACCCTTTAACTAGAAGCATGTGTTGTCCAGTAGGAGATGCTTCTGCTGCAGCTGTTTTAGTTGATGGGGAAACGTTGAAAAAAATTAAAAGAGATACTTCAAGAATGCCAATTAAGGTCTTGGGTTGTGTTGCCCAGTCTGGAGGATATGCCTCTGCTACCGGTTTAACCTGTGACCCATCAGAAAATGTTAAAAGAACATCAGAAATGGCGTATGAGCAAGCAGGCTTAGGACCCAAAGATATGGATGCAGTTGAAATTCATGACGCTTTTGCAATAGCAGAGCTTATAGTTGCAGAAGCACTTGGTTTTGCTAAAAAGGGTGAAGGTGCAAGGTTGATTGAAGAAGAAACATCAAATTATGATGGAGATATTGCAATCAACGCAAGTGGAGGACTTCTTTCAAGAGGACATCCAGTGGGAGCAACGGGTTTACTTCAAACCGTCGAGATAGTTAATCAACTTAGAGGTGAAGCAACTGGATATCAGGTGCCTGATGCTAAGATTGGATTAATTGAGACTATGGGCGGGGCGCAACCTGCAATGGACGGCATAACATGTGTCGTAAGTATTTTAGGCAAATAACACTAATTAAACAGGAGTTTTACAATGAGTGATAACAACGAAAGAAGAGTTTTACATGCTGAATTTTTTACCGAAGACCCTGAACCACGGTTAATTGCTGGTAAATCAAAATCCTCTGGAAACTGGACTTTTCCACCTTATTTGGCAGATCCAGTTAGTTTTTTAGACGATGTTGAGCACACACAGTTACCTAGAAATGGAGTTCTGCATTCTTTTACAATAGTTAGAAGAAGCCTGCCCGATTTCACTGTTCCTTTTGGTCTCGGTCTAATTGATTTTCCTGACCAAAAAGTAAGAGTTATGGCGCAAGTTGAAGCGGATGACCTAGAAAACGACCTAGAATTAGGGATGGAAGTTGAAACTATAGTAGGAGTTGTCAGAAAAGCTAAGGATGGATCTGATATTTATTCCTATAAGTTTAGACCTGTTAAGTAGTTTTTATTAAAGTTATTGCAAAAAAAACTGAAATTCTGTACTATTAGATAGTTCACTTTTAATTAAGTAATAGTAAAATTATAACAAGGAGGAATAATTTTATGCCTTTAAATTATCAATCAGTAGACTTTGTGAAAGTTCTTGGGGAAAGACGTTCATGCAGATTCTACGATCCAGAAAGACCTGTTGAAGTTGAAAAAGTTCAAGCAATTTGTCAAGCAGCTAGAACAGCTTCACATATGGGTAATGCTAACGGTGTCACTGTAACCCAGGTTACTTCACAGGACACAAAAGATGCTTTTACAAAGATTGTTTCAGCATTTAATATCCCTATGGCGAAAATGGCCCCAGTTAGTCTTGTTTTTGCTTTAGATAGATCAGCTTGGTACGACGGACTTCCAGAGATGCTTCCAATGCTTTTTAAAGTAGGTGGAGTTAACCCAAGTCACGGGTGGAGTTTGGACAATATTGAAAATTCAACGCTTCCAAGGCTTACAAGTTTCCCTGAGCCAATAGTTAACTATTTGCTTGCTTGCGAAACTGGCATGGCTATGGCATCAGCGCAACTAATGGCTACAGCTTTAGGGCTTGGTAGTTGTTGTTATGCGGGTAATGGTGTTGCAATTGGTGAAACTCTAGGTTTTACTGATTCTGCACAGTTTGTATGGGCAATGGCTCTAGGTTATCCTGGCGAGACAGTTGAATCAATGGGTTATAGACCAAGAAAACCTTATGGCTCAATAATTTATAAAGATAAATTTGGTAATCCTGCGGATGAAGATCCTGCAGTTAATGCAGAGCTTGAAGCTCTTGGTATGATGGGTAAAGAGTCAGCTCTTACTCCTGAAAGACTTGCAGATATTAACGCTGCATCTGAGCAAATGGGTTTACCAACAAGAACTGACGAAAATGGTTAATTCTTAATCAATTTTTAGGAAGGGCGCTAGCCCTTCCTATTTTTCTTATGAGCTTAGAATATCAAATAAAAGAACTTTCTGATTTAATCCTAAAACACAAGAATTCGATAGTTTTCACTGGCGCCGGTATTAGCACCGAGTCTGGTATACCCGATTATCGTTCACCTGGTTCGGGAGCCTGGGAGAAGTACGACTCGTCTATAGTTTCGATTCCAGGTTTCCTGCAGGACCCAACTCAGTATTATGACTATGCCTTAGAGATGTATCCAATTAGAGCAAGCGCTAAACCTAATGCCGCACATATGATATTGGCTAAAATGGAAAAAGTAGGATTAATTGAGGGCGTTATAACTCAAAACGTTGATGGTCTTCATTTAACTGCTGGTAATACAAATGTGCACGAGCTTCATGGGTCAATAAGACAGGCCAGTTGTTTAGAGTGCGGTCAAGTTTTTACGATGGATGAAATTATTAAAAGAGTTAAAGAAGGTGAAAATCCGCCGATTTGTAAAGATTTCGAAGGGCAGCCTTGTAACGGCTTAATTAAGCCAACCGCAGTTTTTTTCGGCGAAGGCTTACCTACAAGGCCTTGGACCTCTTCTGTAGATAAATGCAAGGAAACATCTTTAATGATCGTTGTTGGGTCTTCTCTTCAAGTTTCACCCGCAAACAGCCTTCCTGATGTTGCTTTAAAGACAGGTTCTGACTTAGCCATAATTGATTTGCTAGATACTCCTTTTGATTCAAGGGCTAACTTGAAGATTCAGGACAGAGCTGTGCACGTAGCGGAACTTCTAGAGTCTTTTTTAAACTTATAATGTCAAAATTTAAACCTTCTAAAACGCTCTCAATCTGGACAAAAATAATTTCTAAAATTAATGATTGACTATTCACTCAGTATTTGAGTTAATTAATAGAACGGGGTGTGAAAGCTTAGTTTAACAATAAAGGTTTTACACCAAACAAAACTACCCTACACGCGCAAATTCAATAAAGGAGGTCTCACATTATGCCAAGTCATCTTAATGTAGACACAAAGTATTGGACTCTCACAGACGAGATTCCAGCACCACCAGTTGAAAGAGACATCAAGTCATGGATTATCGGAAACCCTTCCGATCCTCTATGGGATATTGATGTTCTTCCTTTAACTTATTCAGATTCAAGATGGTCCGCTTTTGTGCTTGATGTTGACGCAGAAACAAGACAAAGACTATGTCCAAACCCACCCCTTACAGTATGGGATGGCGACGACGCAGAACTTGTTGAGTACTGGTACGTACAACACAACAACACAATGTTAGGTCCATATTTAGAGTTCGGAGTAACTATCTCTGCTACTCATACAGACGCTAAAGGTAATACATGGAAAGCTGGTTACTATCCATATATGTATCTTACTTCTGATTCCGCGGTTGACGCAGGACGTGTTTTAGGTTTCCCTAAAAAAATGTCTTACATCCGTTGTACAGAACATGGCGGCGAGAAAGGAGACGATTTCTTCGGTTTTTCAATGACAAGAAATGGTTACCTAATGTGCGCACAACAAGGTAAATATGATGATGCACCAGTTAAACCACCATATTTTTATGGAAAAACAGACTGGGGTAAATTCAACATGAAAGTTATCACACGTCCTGATGTTGCAAGTTCAGAATGGCAGTTAACATATCTTCCATCTAAACTTCCACCTGCATTCAATGTAGAAGGACACAGATTCCAAATCAAAAACGAGCTTACTAGAACAGCTTCTGGCGATGCCATTGACTGGTTCCAACAAGCTACACCATTTGATAACATGGGCGCAGAATTAAAAGTAAACGAAATTAAAGGTTTAATTTCATTTACATTTGATTTAGTTATCCCTCCAGCTGAAGTAGCATGGTCAGAAACATACGAAAGACCTGCAAGCTATAGAGGATATGCAACACCA